>NZ_JBSHJY010000001.1:0-341577 GCF_053619715.1 Agromyces sp. NPDC055520
GCCGTTTGACCCCGGTCGAATTCGAGGTCATCATGAACACGCCAGCCGCACTGGCTGCGTGACTACAACCTGTCACCTATCCGTGCAGCAGACCCCATCGCGCAGCTTCGCGAAGCGGACATTGTCGTGCAGGACGGCGTCAACAAGGCCGCTCGCTATCGCCGGGGGGACAAGTAATGCGCGCCCCGATTTGGTCCGGTTTGGCGCATAAAACCTTCAGCCGGCAGACCGAGAACCGCGTAATTACGAGGGATTTGGGTTATGCGCAGGGTTTTTGCGTAGCCCACGCCAATCTCTCTGAGTTGGCAGTGCCGCGCATAAATGCGGGGCGCATACCAGCCAGCAGGGGAAAGGCAAATGTCATCAACCCAAGACGACATCCCGCCAGAGGCATGACTCACCTTCCACGGCTGTACGGCGATTCATGGCAGCGCCCAGGAGGACGCTCATGACGCCTGATGCTGCGTGGGTGCCGCTGAACAAAGCGCTGCAGGACTACACCCCGCCGTGCAGCGGCCTGGACCTGTACACCGCCGATTCTCGGACCGACGAGCAACGGGCGGAGTGCTCATCAATCTGCGCGCGCTGTCCCATCGCTGACCTCTGCGGCGCATACGCCACGGCAACCAAGGTCGACTCCGGCTTCTGGGCCGGGACTGACCGCAGCCCGAAGCGCAAGCGGGCTACCTCATCAACCACCGACTCCGGGGCGGTTCCCCGGTAACCATGAAAGGAAACACCATGAGCAAGTCAACCGCAGCGTCCGTCGAGTCGAGCCTGCCCTCGGCGCTGAACAGCTACAAGGAGAGCGCCGCCGCCGTGAAGGACGCGCACCGCACCGCCCGCCAGGCGATCCTCAACGACCGCATGACGTCCGACCTCGCCAAGAAGCAGAAGCTGGAAGCCCTCGACAAGGACACCAGGGGCAAGCTCGACGGCATCAAGGCCGACCAGGACTCGTACGTCAAGAACCTGCGCGACAAGGTCGAGCGCGAGCTGCGCGGCAGCCAGCCCTCCGACGCGAACAGCGTGCTGCTGCGCCGGGACGCCGCCGACCGCGCCCGCAAGATCATGGACAAGCAGGAGGCGATGGAGGTGCTCAACGACGCCATCGCCAACGGTGACGACAGCCTGGCCCACGCGGTCGGCAACCGCGCCCGGAACAACGTGTGGCTCGACGTGGCCGAGGCCTACCGGGCTGCGCACCCGGACGCGGCGGACTCGGCAGCAGCGCTCGCCTATGTGGAAGGCGTCACCAGCGGACCTGCGTTCAACATCTCCAACCAGATGACGTTCGCTGCACCCAACGTCTGATCTGCGCTGCACCCGCTCAGAGGCTCCCTGGCACGCGCTGGGGGGCCTCTGGCAGGTGGGTGGCTGAGAGGGCCTGTCAGGTCCGAGGGCAGGATCTCAGAAGCGCTCGCAGACGGATACGTAGCAGAGCACCCGGCCAGCGCCAGCCGCGCGCATTCAGCACATTGTGAAGCGTGAAGCTCCGATGTTGAGCATATGTTGCACTGAAGGGTCCCCTTCAGGCATAGTTCAGCTAATCGAACACACGTTCGAACGCCAAGGAGGCATATCATGTTCACTCGCACCATCCGCGCTACCGGGGAGAAGCTCACCGTCGCCACCGCCGAAGAGTTCGGGGCTGACCCCGAGGGCGGCAAGTGGATCACGTTCTGTGAGGACCACAAGACCATCGTCAACTCCGCGACGCAGTCGGCGGCCTACTACACCCACGGCGCTGACTTCTGCGACGGTTGCCGGAAGGCTGCCACTGCATCGGCCAAGCCCGCAGCCAAAGCAGCCCCGGCGAAGGCTGCCCCGAAGGCCAAGGCCGCACCGAAAGCACTTGCTGCCAAGGCCACCACGAAGGCCGCACGATGAAAGCCGACCAGTGCCCCGGAGGCTGGGAAGCGCACGACGCCCATCTCGACCTGAACGGCGAGTGCCCTTGGTGCGGCACCCTCACGCCTGCCGTCGCCAAGCAACTCGGCCTCGCGGTCAAGCCGGAGTCCGAGCGATGACCACCATGATCGGCTACCTGCGGGTCAGCACCGAGGAGCAAGCCAACAGCGGACTCGGCCTCGATGCGCAGCGCGACACCATCCAGCGCTACGCCGACGCGCACGGCTGGGACGTGGTCTGGTACGTGGACGAAGGGCTGTCGGCCAAGTCCCTCGACCGCCCGCAGCTACAGGCCGCGCTCGCCCGACTGCGCGTCATCCCCAAGCGCCGTGATGTTGACGGCATCGTGGTGGCCAAGCTCGACCGCCTGAGCCGCAGCGTGCACGACTTCTCGGGCATCTTGAAGCTCGCCGCTGCGCGCAAGTGGGCTGTCGTGGCTATCGACCTAGGCGTGGACACCAGCACCCCGACCGGCAAGCTCGTGGCCAACGTGATGATGTCGGTAGCCGAGTGGGAGCGCGAGGTCATCGGCGAGCGCACGTCGGCAGCCATGCAAGCGGCCAAGCGTCAGGGCAGGCATATGGGCCGAGTGTCCACCCTGCCGCAGCGCACGGGCGACCGCCTGCTGCTATTGAGGGCGACGCACACCCTCGCGGGCACCGCTGCGCAGCTCAACACCGAAGGCCTCACTACCGCGACAGGTGCTCCATGGTCCCCGAACGCGGTCGCAAAGGTTCAGAGGCGCCTCAGCCCCATCGACCTCACCCGAGAGAACTGCGGCGACCGCCGCGTGGTGGTCGGGAGTTCTTCAACATCGCTTCGATAGGATCGAGCTCACCCTCACGATGCGAGAACAGGCGATGCGCACCGACCCCCAAGCCCTCAATGACGCGCTAATCATCTGGGCAGAGTCCGCGGCGGACATCGCCCTCTCGCAGCCGTCGTCAATCGACCGCGGAGCGTCGATCAGTGTATGGCTGGAACAATGGCGGGCGGAGCGCGTTCGAGTCGTGATTTTTATCGTCGAGGGCGTGATCGGCACCGCGTGGGCGGTGAAGTCGATTAGAGGCGAGCTCGACACGCCGACGGGGCACACTCGGCGGCTGAATCGCGCCACCTTCAATTTGCGGCGGGATCAGCGATTGAAGCATCTTGAGAATCAGGCGCTCGGCGCCGACGTCAACAGTCGATGGGGCCGCGCAACCGTCAGGCTGGATTCCCTGTCTGTCTACGAGGGTCCGCGATGGACTGAGGAAACGAGCGATTGGCCAATCTATGAGCAATGACGAGACCGCATTGACTTCGACCGGGGTGGATCTTCGAAAGCGTCATGGTCGTCACTACACACCGGAGATCCTCGCGGACTTCCTTGCCGAACGTCTTATCCAAAACTTGGATGACCTTGATCACATTCGCGTTCTTGACCCTGCGTGCGGAGACGGCGAACTGTTGTTGGCGGTTTCGCGAGTAGCGGCGCGGCTCGGGAAGACGTTCTCCCTCGAACTCGTCGGGTTTGACCTGGATGCCGATGCCATCAGCGTGGCAAGGTCTCGCGCTGCTGGCATGGGCTTGTCAGTCGTGTTCGAGTGTGCCGACTTCCTGGTTGCATCCGAGGTCATCCCGGCCGGACACTTTGACGCAATCATCACGAATCCTCCCTACGTGCGCACCCAACACCTCGGCGCTGCGACAGCGCAGTTGTTAGCGGATCGGTTCGGGCTCGAGGGCCGCATCGACTTAACGCACCCCTTCGTGGCGATTGCGCCGCGCGTGCTCTCCCCAAGCGGTGTACTTGCACTCTTGTGTTCGAACCGTTTCCTGTCCACGAAAGCAGGTGCCAACGTTCGGACGGTTCTCATGCGGTCGATGAGGCCAACGGAGATCTACGACCTCGGAGACACGAAGCTCTTCGGAGCGGCCGTGCTGCCAGCAATCATCATCGCGAGCCGACACGAGCCTACTGGCGAGCCAACTAAGTTCGTGAGCGCCTATGAAGTGTCGGTCGGCGTCACTACGAATGCGCAACCACTCTTCGACGCCCTCAGCGGCTCCGCGACCAGCAGCGCGAGGCGGGGGGGCAAGAATTACGAGGTCAAGGTCGGCACGTTCACCGCCCCGAGCGACGCGAAAACCCCGTGGCGGCTCTCTAACCCCGCGTCCGACGAGTGGCTCGAATCGGTCAAGACGGGCACGTGGAAGACCTTCGGCGACGTCGCTAAGATCCGCGTGGGCATCAAGACGACCGCGGACAAGGTCTTTCTCGGGGAAGCTTGGGATCGCACTGCACCCGAGGTAGAGGACGTCCTGCTGCTCCCCCTGATCACGCAAAGCAACGTCACTCCCTGGAGCATCGACCCGAAGCTCGGGATGAAAGTGCTGTACCCCTACAACCTGGGCTCGGAGAAGCGTCGACCGCTCAACATCGACGAATGGCCAGGAGCCAAGCGGTACCTGCTGAGCCATGAGGAGCAGCTACGCGGCCGGAAGTACGTCATCGAGGGCGGTCGTGAGTGGTGGGAGATCTGGGTCCCCCAGCGCCCGTCGCTGTGGGCCTCTCCGAAGATTGTGTTCCCCGACATCAGCGAGAAGCCCCGATTCGCGCTCGACACGACCGGATCGGTGGTGAACGGCAACTGCTACTGGATCTCCCTAGACGACATCGCGGATGAAGACGTCGCCTTTCTTATGCTCGCTGTCGCAAACTCAGCAATCGGCGTGCGATTCTACGACGAGGTTTGCGGCAACAAGCTCTATTCGGGCAAGCGCCGCTGGATCACGCAGTACGTGAATCGCCTGCCCCTGCCTGCCCCCACTACCCCCGAGGCGAGACAGGTCATCCTGCACGCCCGCGCCCTCGTGGCGTCCGACGTGTTCGACGAAGACTCCGCCGAGAGGCTCGACGTCGAAGTGGAGGCCGCGTTTGCGGCGTCTGCGCTGGCAGAGCCCCAGCGCGAATCTTCCGCGACGACCCTCTTCTAGACTTCGAACCAAGCGTTCGGGAGTCTCAACTGCAGCTTGCTGTTCGAGGTTAGACCCCCAAACTGCCGGTACTCCTTGAAGAAATCCGCGCCGGTGGTCAATACAAGGCTATCGACCGTGAACCTGCTTCCAGCGCGGGTCGCGTAGAAGATTGCGTAGCGGACGTCGCGCACGTCGAGCACTCCATTGGCGGAGGCGAGCGGCGTGTACGAGCCTGGGAGCTCGAGGCCTAGATCAACGGTGCGAGCGAGCTGGAGCTTGACCTCGACCAACTGGGAGAGGATGTCAGGGAACTGGCCATTGTCAGCGAAGCCGCTCGTCCCGAGCCGTTCGCAGGCCTCACGGTGGATGACGGTGCCGCGGTTGCGCTCCTGGACGATACCGGGATCGTCGTACGTCCTTCCGACCATGGGTCTGAGGCGCTCGTAGACCTCCCCGACCGATAAGACTCCACCCGGTTCAGGCTGAGCGACCGGGGAGTTCGTGATCGAGCGGGTTCCTGGACTCAACCTCTCGATGAAGTTGTCGGTGTCGAGCGCGGATACGAGCTTCGACCCGGAGGTTACGTCGATTCGTGAGGCCTGGAACTTCGTGGTCAGCTTGCCCGTTCTATCGAATTGCGCTAGGTCCGCTCCGGCCACGACTCGCACGTCGCGGATCTCGTACTCATCGAGGATCAGGATGACATACCGTCGCTCGGCGTCGACCTCGTCGTTCCAGATCTGCAGGTTGCTTGCCTGCTGCGCGTAGACGTCCACCGCCGGGTGAGGAAGCCGCGGACCTCCGTTTACCTTCTTGAATGACGACGGCACGTCGTAGCCGAGTGCCTCGCAAACGAGCGTCTTAGCAACTTTCGCGCGGGTCCGCACAGGCAGCCCGGCGAGGTCTACCCGCCCGACCAGTTCTTCCTTCAGAAGCACTTCGAGATGGTCCGGCGTGTAGAAGTAGCGGGAGTCCGCTGTTGCGGCCTCGTTGTACAAATCAATCCCGAGTCGAGCGATCTCATCTCGAACGGTCCTCGCCTCAGCGAGCGCGTCCCAAACGCTCACTTCTCGCTCACGAGAGTTGTATTGTGCCGGAGTTTCGCCACGTCGCCGTCCCTATCTAGTCGTAAGTCAGCCTGACCTGTGGCGACGGCGCCGCTGTCATTCCAACTGCGGCATGCGTCGCACAGATCTAGAAGGATCGCATCCAACCTAGACCGCGATGCGTCGTTGGAGGAATTGAGCCCGAATACGCGGCAATCGTCGGCGTTTTGATGGCTTGATGACTTCGGGCCGCAGGCGCTCGCCGCCTTCGACACGAGGATCCTTCATGCCTGAAGGGGGCCCTTCGGGCAACGTGCCTGTCTTACCGGGACCACTCGCGCGGACGTGGGGAGAGCATCATGTCGAGGTTGGTGGGCTTCTTGACCCCGACCTGATTGAGAGCCGAGGTCGCAAGATCAATGGCCGCTCGGATGAACTGCGCATCAGTGACGGACGGGTCCACAGTTGCCCGCACGGGGCGGAAGCCGCCGTTGAATGACCGATGCACCCCGGACGGGGGGGCAGCGTTGCGCTCGTGAAACTCGGTCGGCATGGCAGCCTCAACGCCCAGGATGATGTCGTAGTCACCCGAGGGGTGCTCGCTGGCCACGGCATGGACTAGCGCGACGAGCGCGGCCGCGAACGCGTCGACCGCCTGCGTGGGTATCTGGTGGAGGTCGTAGTTCCGCCCGGACTTGTCGCGCTCATGCCCACCCGCGCGCCACGCCAGCCCGATCGAACCGTCATCGAGGATGACTCCGTGCGCTTCGCGGTAGTCGCCAGGATCCTTTGGTGGCAGGTACTGACCGCCGAGCGCAGGGCGGGCGCGATACATCTCAACGTCTTCGAGCGGACTGTACTGAAGCCCGCCGAGCCACCAGCGGGTGACCAGTTGGGCATGACTGACGGTGCCTGCAACGCTTTCGAGACGCTCGGAGCGCGGTCGCCGGCTGCGGGGCCGCGCGGCGCCGACGAGCACGGCGCGGTCATTCGTGCCAGGCGCGGCTGCCAGGTCGTCGTAGATCTCTTGCAGCGCTTGTTCGCCGCGACGCTCGCCGTCGAAGCGTGATCGGTACGCGGCTTCCAGTTGGCGTTCCTTCATCCACAAGGTGTCGGCCCCCGTACGCAGCGGTGCACCGAACTGGTCGTTTCGATACACCAGGTGCGGACCATCCGGGCTTGCCGGGATCACGAGCGCGACCGCCCGCTTCGCAGTCGTGGAGGGGATTTCAATGGCTTGGACGCCGAAGACCGGGGGAGTAATCGCGGCCATACTCACCTGTCGGATGGTGCGTTCGTAGCTTTCGGTGAGCTCGCCCGCGTCGTGCCGTCCGTCTGCGGCCTTGTTCGTCTCGCTCACGCCGAAGACGATGATCCCACCACCGGCATTGGCGAACGCCGCGATGTCTGAAACGATGCCCGAGTTGCGAAACTCCTTCTCTGGCGGGAGCAATTTCTTCCAGTCGAGACCGTCGTCCTCCGTGATGCGCTGGGCGACCGCGTCGTCGATCATCTGATCCGTTAGGGGGCCTGGGCGCTCGCCGAGAGCTCGGTGCAGAGGAGTGTGCAGCATGGGTCTCAGCCTAGGGAGGGGGCGGACAGTGTTTCGCATTGATTGGGCTCGGGTCTTCCGGCAGGCTAGGCCGAATGGAAGGAATCTGATGACCGACGCAGAACAGAATGCGCACGCCGAGGCGAAAGCCGCGCACAGTGCGGCGATTCACGCATCCTGGCTCGCGTGGAAGGCTGACTCTGACGCCGCTACTGCCGCATTGAAGGCGGCGGAGGCAGCTTTCCAATACCCTGACCCGGAGTTGCAAAAGGCATTCGACGAGTACCGGGTCGCTTCCGGCGCGACGCTCCGCGCCCACCGAGAACGATGCAATGCCGCCGACGAAGATCTCGCCGCCGCGATGAAGGCTGCGACTTGAAAGGCTTGTCGTCGGACCGTGAGGACCCAAAGCGAGCGGCTTTAAGGGGTCTCTTGTAGGACTGACCTAGCTCTTCCAGCGGACCTGCACCGTGTCCGGGTCGAACGACTTGCCGCTGCCACTCGGCAGGATCGTTACGGTGACCAGCGACGACAAGATCGCGCGCTTGCTGTCTATGTTGAGGCCCGCCCAGGTATCGGCAGCAGCGCCGCTCACCAACTCGGCAGGCACAGCAGCAGGCAGCGCAGCGTCGATCGCAGCAGCAGTCTTGGCGCGGTCGGCCCGCAGCCGCCCGGTGATGCGTGTCAACTGCGCCGCGTCAATGTCACCCGTGGCGAACATGTCGGCAGCGTTGGCCAGGCGGGCATCCAGTGCGTCGATCGTGTCACGTGCCTGTTGCAGTGCGGCAGGGTCGCCCTGGCTAAACAACTGCGCGGCGTCAGGCATCTGCAACCGGCCGACCACGATGCCCTCTACCAGCGTGTCCACAAGGTCTTGCTTGCGCCGCACACGGTAGCACTCACTGCACACGTAGCTCGGCGGCTGACGCTTCGTGTTGCCGTTGGCTTGGCGTGTCATGCGGCCCACGGCTCGCACCATCACGCCACCGCACCGGCCACACCTGGCGATGCCCCCGAGCAGGTACTTGGGCGCGCGGCCTGCCGGTGCAGTGCGGCGCACAGGGTCAGTCAGCACGGCCTTGATCCGTTCGTGAGTGTCCTCGTCGATGACGCGAGGGGAGTCGGCAGGGGCGCGACCTACGACCTGGCCCCTGTGGACAGTCAACCCGGCCAAGCTAGGCCGTAGCAACAACTGCTTCAGCGTGGTCGAGTTCCAGCGCGCGCCCCGCCCTGGGGTCGGTGTCTGCTGAGCGTCCAAGTCCTTGCAGATCGCCCGCAGCGACTCACCATCGAGCACACGCTGCACTGCGCCCCGGATGGTCGCGGCCTCATCCGGGTCCAGTACGACGGCAGCACCCTCGCGCCTATAGCCGTAGCCCACGCGCCCCGAGTGGACTCCATTGGCAGCCCGCTGCACGTTGGCGGCGACCTGACGTGTGGCCTTCTGCTCGCCCTCGTACTGGCTCCACGCGGCCACGGTGCGCGCCACGGCGCGCCCTGCCGGTGTGGTCAGGTCCAGGGTGCCAGCAGTCACGGTGTAGACCGGCACGTTGAGCGCGATCACCCGTTCTAGGTCACGGGTCAGTCGCAGCAGCCGGTCCTGATGCCACGCGACGATGGCCGTGGGCTGGGCGCTCAGCATGGCCTCAAAGCCGGGACGCAGCTTGCCGGTGGTCGCACTGATGTCATTGTCGGTGTAGGTGTGCACAACTGTCAGGCCCAAGCGCTCGGCCAGCACACGGCACTCCTTCTCTTGGCGGGCAACGCCCAACGCCTCACCCGTGCGGTCGAGGCTGATGCGCGTGTAGATGACGCAATCCATAAAGGTACCTTAGCGCCATGCCCTTGCCCCTCATCTTCCTGATTCTTCCGGTGACGATCGCCTTCGCATTGTTTCCGGGATACCTCGTGCTCCAGGCGGGCTTCTGATGTCGCGTCGCCGAACCGAATGCACGGCACCGTGCTCCGACGAAAGGGAATCACATGCGCAAGCTGATCACGCGGCGGTTGGCCGACGAACGCGGCGACGTGCCCGGCTGGGTGCTGATCACGCTCATGACCGCCGGACTCGTGATCGTCATCTGGGGCCTCGCGGGCCCCGCGCTCTCGGGCGTGTTCGACCAGGCGATCAGCCGGGTGCTCGGGGTCTGACCGCGTCGGCGACGTCGCGGTTGCGCCTGCTGCGCGCGCTCGTGCGCGACGAGCGGGGCTCGGCCGTCGCCGAGTTCACGCTCGTCGGCATCCTGCTGACGGTGCTGGCGCTCGCGGTCATTCAGCTCGCCCTCGCGCTCCACGTGCGCAATACGGTGCTCGACGCCGCCGCCGAAGGCGCACGATACGCCGCGCTCGTCGGATCCAGCGAGGGTGCCGGGGCCGCGCGCACTCGTGAACTCATCGGCGCGGCGATCTCGAGCGACTACGCGAACGACGTCGAGGCGGGCACGAGCACCGTCGGCGGCGTCACCATGGTGTCGGTGACCGTGCGCGCTCCGCTTCCCGTCGTGGGGCTGCTGGGCGTCGATCGTGCGCTGGAGGTGACCGGGCATGCTGCGCTCGAGACTCTCGACTGACGACGGTTCGGCGTCGCTCGAGTTCCTCACGGTCGGGATGATCCTGCTCGTGCCGCTCGTCTACCTCGTACTCGCGACGTCGGCGATCCAGGGTGGGGCGCTCGCCGTGGAAGGCGCAGCCCGACAGGCCGCGAGGGTCGCCGTGCAGGCCGTCGATGCAGGGGCTGCGGATGCCGCGGTGCAGCGTGCCGTGCGCATCACCCTCGATGACTACGGGGTCGATGCCGACGCGGCATCCGTGACCGTGTCGTGCCAGCCGTCGGGCGACTGCCTCGCCTCGGGAGAGCGGGTGCGGGTCTCGGTCACGGCGAGCGTGATGCTGCCGCTCGTGCCCGACGTGCTCGCCCTGCATCAGGCGGCGAGCGTGCCGCTCGAAGCGAGTGCCACGCAGACCGTGTCGAGGTTCGCCGCCGACCGCGACGGCACCGGGGGCGCGCCGTGATGCACCGCGCGCGCCTCGGCCGCGACGAACAGGGTTCGACCATGCTGCTCGCGATCTTCTACTGCGTGCTCGGGCTCACCCTCGTGCTCGTCGTGGTGTCGGCGACGTCGCTGTACCTCGAACGCAAACGCCTCTTCACCCTCGCCGACGGCGCCGCGCTCGCCGCGGCGGAGGCGTGGAACTTCGACACCGTCGCCATCGACGGCGAGCGCCTCTCGCTCGAGCTCGACGCGGCCGGGGTCGACCGGTCGGCCAGCGCGTATCTCGCCGATGCAGTGCACGAGTTGCACGACGTCGAACTCGTGCGTGCGACATCCGTCGACGGCCAGAGCGCCATCGTCACCATGCGGGCCGTCTGGTACGCGCCCATCCACACCGAGTTGCTGCCGCTGTCGATTCCGATCGAGGTGACCGCGACGGCGCGCTCGGTGTTCCACTGATCCGAGAACCCGGCTTCGCGTTCGACCGACTCGACCGGGTGCGATTGACTGGAGGCATGACCGTCACGATCTCCGATCACTTCGCCCGCATCCTCGCTTCGCCCGTGTTCGCGCACCTCGGCACCGTGCGCCCGAACGGCGAGGTGCAGGTGAACCCCATGTGGTTCGAGTTCGACGGGGAGACGCAGACGATCCGCTTCACGCACACCTCGAAGCGCGCGAAGTTCCGCAACCTCCAGGCGAACCCGCGCATGACGCTCGAGGTGCTCGACCCCGAGAACCCGCTCAGGTACGTCGAGGTGCGAGGCCGCCTCGCTGAAGTGCTGCCCGACCCCGAGGGCGAGATGTACGTGCGGCTCGGGCGGCGCTACGGCAACGCCGAGCAGCAGGCGCCCGCCGACAAGTCCGATCGAGTCATCCTCGTGATGCAGATCGAGAAGGTCAACGGGCGATGAGCGGCAGTGCGGGGCGCGGCGGCAGTACCACGGGCCGCACCGACGGCCGCCGCTACGCGTGGATCGCGATCATCGCGGTCGCGGTCGCCCTGGCGGCGCTCGCGACCCCGGCGATCGCCTCGCTGCCGCTGTCGGCGCTCGCGGTGGTGCTCGGGCTGCGCGCCCGACGCGAGGTGCGCAACGACCCGACGCTCGTGGCGGGCCGGCTGTGGATCGCCGCCGTCATCGTCGGCGGATTCGTGCTCGTCTTCCAGCTCATCCTCGTCGTGCTCTCGCTCAACACGACGGCCGGCTGACCGCAAGACCCGGCCGGCGACCGCCGGGCCCCGACGACCAATCCGACTCAGCCCCGGCTCAGCGCCGCCGGTGCGGCACGTAGCGGGGAATCCAGCGCCACAGCACCGCGGCGCCGGCGAGCCCGAGCACGCCGACCACGACGTTCGCCGCCATGATCGACGCGATCGAGGTCACCGCCGCGATCATGAGCGGCGCACCGGCCCCGCCGGCGTCGCCGATCATGCGGAACGCGCCGAGGAACGGCGCCGGATTCTGCTTCGGCGCGAGGTCGGCCCCGAGCGTCATGATGATGCCGCTCGTGACGCCGTTGGCGAGCCCGAGCCACGCGGCGATCACGGTGAACCAGACCGCGTTCGACGGCAGATCGTGCGTGAACGCGAGCGCGATGTGCCCCGCGGCCATGCCGAGGAGGCCGGGGATGGCGCTCCACAGCCGACCGAACCTGTCCATGATCTGGCCGCTCGCATAGAACAGGGCGAAGTCGATCGCGCCCGAGACGCCGATCACGAGTGCCGCCTGCTCGGCCGGCATGCCGATCGACACCGACCACAGTGGCAGCACCACGGTGCGGCTCACGCGCACCGCCGAGAGCAGCCCGATGCCCGTGCCGATGCGGGCGAGCACCCCGCCGTTCTCGCGGATCGCCCGGAACACGCTCGGCGACGATTCGGCCGCCGCTTCGCGCTGCCCCGCGGTCGGCCCGGCCTCTGCGGTGAGCGGCGCGGCCGAGGCATCCGTCGCCAGTGCGATCTGATCGGCGGATGTCTCGCGCGCGAGCCGCACCGCACCGAACACGCGCTCGGGGTCTGGCAGCAGCACGAGCACGCCGACCACGGCGAAGCACGCCGCGACGAGCACCCAGAAGACGGCCTCGCTCGACCCCGTCGCCGCGATGATCGCGGCGGCGACGAACGGGCCCACGGCCCAGCCGGCGCGGAACACGCCGCCGAGCGTCGAGAGAGCACGTGCACGTGTGCGCACGGGCACGTAGCTCGTGAGGAAGGCGTGCCGGGCGAGGCCGAACACGGCCGTCGCGAGCCCGAGCAGGAACACGCCGATGCCGAGCGCCGGCAGCGTGGGGGAGACGAGGGCGATCAGCACGCCGATGACGGCGAGCATCGCGGCCCCGATCATCGCGTTGCGCTCGCCGATGCGGGCGACGAGCCACCCGGCGGGCAGGTCGCCCGCGAGCTCGCCGACCATGAGCATCGCCGCGATGAGGCCCGCGAGAGCGAGCGAGGCGCCGCGTTCGGTCGCCACGAGCGGCACGATCGGAATCATCGCGCCCTCGCCGAGCGAGAACACGAGCGTCGGCAGGTAGACCGGCAGGATGATCGAACGCCACGAGAATCTGGGCGTGGAATCGGTCATCGCCTCGACGCTACACCCGCGCAGGCAGTGCCGGCGGGCGCGCCGACGGTGCACCACGCGGGGAGTCGACTCGCGTAGGCTGAGGACGCCATGTTGGACCTTGACCTCACGCAAGAGATCGCCGCGTTGCGATCCACCTTCAACGACATCCGAGCCGTCGTCGATGTCGACGCGCTCGAAGCCGACATCGCGCGGCTCTCGGAAGAGGCGGGCCGGCCCGACCTCTGGGACGACCCGGCCGAGGCGCAGAAGGTCACGAGCGCGCTCAGCCACCGGCAAACCGAGCTGAAGCGCGTCGTCGACGTCGAGCGGCGCCTCGACGACCTCGACGTGCTCGTCGAGCTAGCCCTCGAAATGGACGACGAAGACAGCGCGGCCGAGGCCCGCCAAGAGCTCGCGGCACTCGTCGAGGTCGTCGGCCAGCTCGAGGTGCAGACCCTGCTCGACGGCGAGTACGACTCGCGCGGTGCGGTCGTCACGATCCGCTCGGGCGCAGGCGGCGACGACGCGACCGACTTCGCCGAGATGCTCATGCGCATGTACCTGCGCTGGGCCGAGCGCCACAAGTACCCCGTCAAGGTCATGGACACCTCGTACGCCGAGGGCGCCGGCATCAAGTCGGCGACGTTCGAGATCGATGTGCCCTACGCGTACGGCACGCTGTCGGTCGAGGCCGGCACGCACCGGCTCGCGCGCATCAGCCCGTTCGGCTCGGCCGACAAGCGCCAGACGAGCTTCGCCGCGGTCGAGGTCATCCCCGTGATGGAGGAGGCGGTCGAGGTCGAGATCCCCGAGAACGACATCCGAGTCGACGTCTTCCGTTCATCGGGCCCGGGCGGCCAGTCGGTCAACACGACCGACTCGGCCGTGCGCCTGACGCACATTCCGACCGGCCTCGTCGTCTCGATGCAGAACGAGAAGTCGCAGATCCAGAACCGGGCGGCCGCCATGCGCGTGCTGCAGACCCGGTTGCTGCTGCTGAAGCGCGAAGAAGAGGCGGCGAAGAAGAAAGAGCTCGCCGGCACCATCACCGCCAGCTGGGGCGACCAGATGCGCTCGTACTTCCTCTACGGCCAGCAGCTCGTGAAAGATCTGCGCACGGGCTACGAGGTCGGCAACCCGGCGAGCGTGTTCGACGGCGACCTCGACGGCCTCATCGCCGCCGGCATCAAGTGGCGCAAGCGCCCCGCCGACGACTGATTCGACGACGGCGGCGAGAGCCGGTCGTCCCGATCAGATGCTCAGCGACCGGGATTTCCGGTGTGGCTGCCCACTTTTGCCCGCCCCCTGCTTAGGCTCGATTCGATGATCCGCTTCGACTCCGTCACCAAGACCTACTCCGGCCAGGCGAGGCCCGCCCTGAACGACATCGGGGTCGAGATCCTCCGCGGGGAGTTCGTCTTCCTCGTCGGGGCGTCCGGCTCTGGCAAATCGAGCTTCCTCCGGCTCATCCTCAAAGAGGAGAAGCCCTCGAAAGGCGCGATCCACGTGCTCGGCCAAGACCTCGGCTCGATCTCGAGCCGCAAGGTGCCGTACTTCCGCCGCGACCTCGGCGTCGTCTTCCAGGACTTCCGGCTGCTGCCGAACAAGTCGGTGTACGAGAACGTCGCCTTCACGCTGCGCGTGATCGGCAAGTCGCGCGGCTACGTGCAGTCGGCCGTGCCCGAGACGCTGAAGCTCGTCGGACTCGACGGCAAGGGCAAGCGCATGCCGCACGAGCTCTCGGGCGGTGAGCAGCAGCGCGTCGCGATCGCGCGCGCGATCGTCAACAAGCCGCAGATCCTGCTCGCCGACGAGCCGACCGGCAACCTCGACCCCGTGACGAGCGCGGGCATCATGACCCTGCTCGAGCGCATCAACGCGAGCGGCACGACGGTCGTCATGGCCACCCACGAGGCCGGCATCGTCGACCAGATGCGCCGCCGGGTCATCGAGCTCTCGGCCGGCGACATCGTGCGCGACGAGCGCAGCGCCGGTTACGACGGGCACACCGTGCGCGACGTCGAATATGCCAGCGAGCCGGATGCCGCGGCGCCCGAGCCGCCCGCTCGACCCGGCAAGCGCGGCGCGGCCGCCAAGACCGGCGCGGCCGCCAAGACGGCCGCTGCAGCCAAGACGGCCGCGACCGCCAAGGCCGCCAAGCCCCCGAAGAACGGCGGGCCGGGAACGACCGGCGAGACCGGCGAGCCTGCGGCCCCGTCGATCGCCGTGGCCGCGCCCAAGGTCACGCAAGAGGTCATGCGCGACGCCGAGCCGCTCTACGTCGAGCCCGAGGCGACCGACGAGGTGACCGACGCCGCCGCCGAGATCACGGCCGCCGCGACCGGTACGATTCAGGTCGACCCCGAGAAGCTGAAGCCCAAGTCGGGCCCGGGCGCCGCGGCATCCGAACATCTGACGCTCGCCGAGCGGCTGGGGCTCCGAGCTCCGGGAGGCCCTCGGGAAGGCGACGACGACCAAGAAGTGGGGCCGACGAAATGAGGATCGGTCTCGTGCTCTCAGAGGCGGCGAACGGCCTGCGCCGCAACGCCTCGATGGTGGTCTCGGTCGTGCTCGTCACGTTCATCTCGCTGACCTTCGTCGGCACCGCCGCCCTGCTGCAGCTGCAGATCGGGCAGATGAAGAACTACTGGTACGACCGTGCGCAGGTCGCCGTGTACCTCTGCACGGGCGTCTCGACGACGGCGGGCTGCACCGACGGCGAGGCAACCGAAGAGCAGAAGGCCGCGATCGAAGACCAGCTCTCGTCGGACACGCTCTCGAAGTACATCGACGAGTTCTACTTCGAAGACCACGAGCAGGCGTTCAAGAACTTCCAAGAGCAGTTCAAGGGCACCCCGGCGGCCGACTACGTGACGCCCGAGGTGCTGAACGAGACCTTCTGGGTCAACCTCGTCGACCCGTCGCAGGCAGCCGTGCTCGTCGAGGCCTTCGCCGGCATGGCGGGCGTCGAGGGGGTGGTCGACCAGCGGCGCTACCTCGATCAGATCTTCGACGTGCTGAATGCCGCGAGCTACACGGCCATCGCGGTCGCGGCGATCATGCTCGTGGCGGCGGCGCTGCTCATCGCGACCACGATCAGGCTCTCGGCGTTCTCGCGGCGGCGCGAGCTCGGCATCATGCGACTCGTGGGAGCCTCGAACCGCTTCATCCAGACGCCGTTCGTGCTCGAGGGGGTGTTCGCCGGGCTCATCGGCTCGCTGCTCGCCGGCGGGGCGGTCGTGGCGATCGTGGTGTTCTTCGTGCAGGGATATCTCGCCGACAACCTCTCGTTCACCTTCGTCGACCTGTCGGACGCGCTGCTCGTCGTGCCGCTCCTGATACTCGTGGGCGTCGTGCTCGCGGCGGTTTCGGCCGGCATCGCGATCACGAGGTATCTGAAGGTCTAGCGACGCCGCCGACTTGTCGACGGGCCGCCGCGATCAGCTAGACTGAACGGCTGCTCCGGATGCCCCGGGGCATCCACTCTTCGAAGCGAAGGAGCCGCTCGTGCCCAGGGAGACCGGTCAGAAGGTCGTGGCGACCAACCGCAAGGCGCGCCACGACTACACGATCGAGGACACCTACGAGGCGGGTCTGGTGCTCACGGGCACCGAGGTGAAGTCGCTGCGCGAGGGGCGGGCGTCGCTCGTCGACGGGTACGCCTTCATCGAGGGCGGCGAGATGTGGCTCGACGCCGTGCACATCCCCGAGTACACCGAGGGCACCTGGAACAACCACGCGCCGCGGCGCAAGCGCAAGCTGCTGCTGCACAAGCACGAGATCGTGAAGATCAGCCACCGCACGAGCCAGGGCGGCTACACCCTCGTGCCGCTGCGGATCTACTTCTCGGGCGGGCGGGCGAAGGTCGAGATCGCGATCGCGAAGGGCAAGCGCGAGTACGACAAGCGACACGCGCTGCGCGAGCGCCAAGACAAGCGCGAGGCCGATCGCGCCATGGCGAGTCGCAAGAACCTCGGCGACTGAGCCGGCGCTTCGATGGGCTCGCTTCGCGGGCGCGCTTCACGCGCACGCTTCGACGGAATCGGCGACCGGTGGGGCGGGCGGGGGTAGGCTCGGCACGGTGAAGATCTCGACGCGTATCCCGGTCGCCGGCACGTACAACTTCCGCGACGTGGGCGGGCTGCCGGCGGCGACCGGCACGGTGCGCGACCGTGTGCTCTACCGCGCCGACGGGCTCGCCCGGTTGGGCACCGAGGGGCGGGCTCACCTTCGCGAACTCGGTGTCGGCGTCGTCATCGACCTGCGCGACGACCTCGAGGTGCAGCGCATGCCCGACGATCTCGGCGATCTCGACGTCGAAGTGCTGCGGTTGCCGGTCTTCGAGGGGTCGGGCGCCTCGCAGGGCATGGCGGGCATCTCGCTCGACGCCCTCTACGAACGCATCGTCACCCAGCACGCTTCGGTCGTCGTCGATGCCCTGCGCGAGATCTCGACCGCCGGCGATCGAGCCGTCGTCGTGCACTGCACCGCAGGTAAAGACCGCACCGGTGTGGTCGTGGCCCTCACGCTGCTCGCCGTCGGCGTCGACCGCGAGGCCGTCATCATCGACTACGCCGCGACCGAGGGCAATCTCGCCGGCGAGTGGCTCGAGAGCATGGTCGCGATCGTCGAGAGCCACGGTGTGCCCGATTCGCCGGCGCTGCGCACGCTTATGGGCGGCAGCCCGCGCGAAGCCATCGAGGGCATGATCGAACTCGTCGAGCGCGAGCACGGCTCGGTGCGCGACTACCTGCTCGCCTCGGGCGTGTCGCTCGGCGATCTCGCGGCACTCGAGCGACTGCTCATCGACCCGGCCTGATCGGCCCGACCTGAGGCCCGGCCCGATCGACCTCTGCGCCGGGTCTCACTTGTGGTCGGCGGCGAACCTCGCCTCGACCGATGCCGTGATCACGAGCGGCGCCGGAGTGAAGTCGCTCGGCCCGCCGCCGCTCGGCATGTCGGCCGAGGCCATGCGCATCGAGTACATGCGCTCGCCCTGGCCGCCACCGCCGACCGGCTGCGCCGTCAGCAGACCGGTGTCGGCGAGTTCGACGGGGGTCGGGGAGCCGAGTTCGAGGGCGGCAGCGTAGACCCTGGCCTTCGCCACCGCGTCGGCCACGGCCCCGCGCTGTGCGGACTCCTGAGTGCGCTTGCGCGTGGCATCCGTCAATCGCCAATCGATGCCGCCGACGCCGACGCGACCGTTGACCGAGATCGCGCTGACCCACTCGCCGAGCTTGTCGAGGTCGGCGAAGACGACCTCGACCTCGGCGCTGACCTGGTGCACGACGGGCAGTTGCTTGCCCTCGTTGTTCCACGGGCGGTGCGACGAGACCCGCACCTGACCGGCCGACCAGGTGTCGAGCGCCCCGGCTTCGTCGAGCGCGCGCACCGAGGCGAGGAGCGCCTCATGCGATTCGGTGGCCCGAGCGAGCGTGGAGTCGCGCTCGGCACCCGATGCGCTCACCGTGAGCGAGACGGAGCCGAGCTCGGGCGCGATGCGTTCTTCGGCGGTGCCGCGAACGGCGATGACGGTAGCCACATGAGCCTCCTGATTCATCCGCTCGAAATCGATGATCGGAATTGAGATCGGAATGGCGGAGCGGCCGCGCCTGTTCTAGACTGTAAGGCCGGGCGGTTTCGAATCCAATGTGCCGCTCGGCAAAACTCCACAGCGTGCGACAACGGCCCGCCAGACTGCGAACCCGGTTCCGACCGGGCGATCAGGGGCGATGCATGGGGATGATCGGTTTCGACATCGTCTGCGAACCCACGAGAAGCGGGCCGAGGATCCAGGGTTATCTCGTAAACGATCTCTGGAAAACAATAAGTGCCAATGCAAAGCGCACTGACTTCGCCCTCGCTGCATAAGCGAGCCCGATAGTCCGTCGGCCCGCGGGTGAGTTCCCGCCCCGGTAGCCGGCGTCATCTAGGGAACTTGCTGCGTGTCGTCGCCTGAGCGACACGCGGGACTTCATTCAGGCTGGGCTCGTCGACCTAGGCGCCTGTGGCAAAGGTCGGAGCCGAGCAGAACGCTTGCACAGGCTGCGCCCGGAGAAGGCGTGGAATCACAGCGATGGACGGGGGTTCGATTCCCCCCATCTCCACCATCGGCCGTTGTCGCACATGTGGCCCGAAGGCCCGGAATCATGCGGAAGTTCTCGCGTGAGCCGGGCCTTCTCGGTCATGTCGGTGTGCTCTCGCTCAGCGCACGTGCGGCAGCACCTCTGCGGCGATGAGTTCGAGGTGTTCGAGATCGCGCAGGTCGACGAGTTGCAGATAGACCCGGTCGGCGCCGAGTTCGCGCAGCCGCAGGATCTTCTCGACGGCGGCTGCCGGGGAGCCGGCGATGTTGACGTCGGCGAACGTCGCCGGGTCTTCGCCGATGGCCGCGACGCGTCGCCCGTAGTCGGCGTCGGAGCTCGCGACGACCGTGGGCAGCGCGACGCTCGTGCGGAGGGTGCCGGGGTCGCGGCCGAGCTCGTCGCAGGCCTGCCGTACCCGCGCGAACATCTCGGCGATCACCGTCTCGTCGCGGAACCCGATGTTGAACTCGCTCGCGAACCGGGCCGCGATCGCCGGTGTGCGCTTCGGGCCCGAGCCGCCGACGATGATCGGCACGGCGGCCTGGGCGGGCTTCGGCAGCGCCGGCGAGTGCACGAGCCGGTAGTGCTCGCCCGTGTAGTCGAACTGCTCGCCGACGGGCGTCGACCAGAGTCCCGTCACGACCTCGAGCTGTTCTTCGAGCAGGCCGAACCGCTTGGCCGGAAACGGGATGCCGTACGCCTCGTGCTCTTCGGCGAACCAGCCGGTGCCGAGGCCGAGCTCGACCCGGCCGCCCGACATGTCGTCGACCTGCGCGACCTGGATCGCGAGCACCGAGGGGTGCCGGAACGTCGCCGACGAGACGAGCGTTCCGAGCCGGATGCGCTCGGTCTCCCTCGCGAGGCCGGCGAGCGTGGTCCACGCATCGGTCGGGCCGGGCATCGGGTCGGCGTCGTCCATCGCCAGGTAGTGGTCGGAGCGGAACCAGCCGTCGAAGCCGAGCCGCTCGGTCGCCGCCGCCTGTGCCAGTTGATCGCCGTAGCTCGCACCCTGCTGCGGCTCGGTGAAGATGCAGACCTCCACGCTCGGCGCCTACGCCTCGTCGCCGAGGGCGGCAGGGGCGCCGAGGGCGGCGGGGCCGGCGGGGCCGGCGAGCGCCGCGAGCACCTCGTCGTGCAGGGCGCCGTTGGTCGCGAGGGCGCTGCCGTGCCACGGCCCCCGCTCGCCAGTGACGGCGGTGAAGCGGCCGCCGGCCTCTTCGACGATGGGGATGAGGGCGGCGAGGTCGTAGGGCTTCACGTCGAACTCGGCGGTGATGTCGATGAGGCCCTCGGCGAGCAGCATGTACGACCACAGGTCGCCGTAGGCGCGGTCGCGCCAGACGCGCTCGGAAAGCACCAGCAGGCGGTCGAGGTAGCCGGCCTCGCGCCACTGCGCGAGGCTCTGGAAGCTGAGCGAGGCATCGGCGAGCGAGGCGATACCCGAGACCTGCAGGCGGCGGGCGCCGGGCACGGATGCTGCGCCGGCGGCGGCCTCGGGTGCTCCGTCGGTGTCGCCGTCAGCCGCGCTGGCGCCCGCTTCGGCCGTCGAGGTCGTGGTCCACGCGCCGAGGCCGGTGGCGGCCCACCAGCGGCGACCCATGGCGGGCGCGGATGCCACGCCGACGGCCGGCACGCCGTCGATCGCGAGCGAGATGAGCGTTCCCCACACCGGCACACCGCGGAGGAAGTTGGCGGTGCCGTCGATCGGGTCGATGATCCACTGCCGCACGGAGTCGCCCTCGACGCCGAACTCCTCGCCGAGGATGCCGTCGTCGGGGCGAGCGGCCGCGATGCGTTCGCGAATGGCGCGTTCGACCGCGAGATCGGCCTCGGTGACGGGGGAACGGTCGGGTTTCGTCTGCACCTCGAGGTCGATCGCGCGGAACCGGGCGAGGGAGACGGCATCGGCCAGTTCGGCCAGTTCGAGGGCGAGGGCGAGGTCTGCTGCGAGGTCGACGGTCACCGAACCAGCCTATCGACGCGCAGTCGATCGGTCGGGCCGGGCTCGATTGGCGCGAAGGCCGGTTGTGCTGATAGCGTGGTCTCTCGGTTCGGGTTGTCGTCGACACGAGCCGCGTGCGAAAGCACATGCACCTCTAGCTCAATCGGCAGAGCAACTGACTCTTAATCAGTGGGTTCTGGGTTCAAGTCCCAGGGGGTGCACGGAAAGCCTCGAACCTCTCGCCGGGTTCGGGGCTTTTTCATTTCCCGAGGGCACGCGCGCGGGGTCGCGGAAGCTCCCGAGCGGGTTTCGGTGCGCGCCGGTACACCGCCTCAACCCGGCGGCACGCCGCCTCGACCCGGGGAACGGGGTCAGGCGGCTTGGGCCTCGAGCGCCTCGAGGGCCGTGGCCGCGCCGATGGTGGGCAGCGCGGCAGCCTCCACATCGGGTGATGCATCGGGCGATGCGCCGAGCGGCGCGCCGATGGATGTCTCGGCGGGCATGTCTTCACTCGCCGCGGGCTCGATCGGCGCATTCGTCTCGACCGGGTCGGCCCAGACGATGAGCGGTGCGGGCTCCCAGCCGAGGGCGAGGGTCTCTTCGCCGGCGGGCACGACGACGGCGACCGAGTCGCGCTCGTCGAGGATCGCCCGGGTGAGTTCGGCCGCGATCTGGTGCGTGAGCATCGCGTGGAAGATGCGGTCGGTGTCGCCGTCCGACTTGCGCACGAGCGACCAGCCGCCGCCGGGCCCGATGAACTCCGAGAGCTTCGAGTTCAGCAGCTCGAAGATGTGCTCGCCGCGCAGATCGGCCGCAGAGGGGTGCGGGGTCGGGGCGGCAACATGGGCGGAGGCCTGGGCGGCAAGCCGTGCGCGGCGCCAGCGGCGGAACATCGGTGACCCCTCTCGTGGGTTCGTCTCGGGTCGTTCGTCCCAGTTTCGGGCACGCTGGACCGGATTGCGGGTGACACGCCGCGCAACGGCGGCGCAGCGCGATTATTCGCCGAGCTCGCCCTGCTTGGTCTCTTCGGCGACGGTGCCGATCGCGATCGCGAGGGTCGCGGCCCACGACACCCACATGAGCAGCAGCCGCCAGTCGCGGGGGCCCGAGGCGGTGGTCTTCAACACGCCGATGCCGCTGAAGATGGCGCCGATCACGGCACCGCTGAAGAGGTACTTGCGCATGCCGCAACGCTATCGCGCCGTCACCTCGGCTGAGAGACATCCGTGAATCTGACCGATCGTGCAGAAGCTGACCGATCGGTCAACTACCGTGAATGCATGCCCACCGATGCATCCCCCCCTGCTCGTGCGCGCGCCAGCGACGAATTGCGCGAGGTCGCCCTCGAACAGTTCGCGACCGTCGGCTTCGCCGCGAGTTCACTGCAGCAGATCGCCGACCACGCCGGCTACTCGAAGTCGAGCGTGCTCTACCACTACGCCTCGAAAGAGGCGCTGCTCGAGGCGGCCATCGGCCCGGCGATCGACCGGCTCGAGACGCTGCTCGGCGACTTCGTCGCGGGCGGACGCTCGGCCGCTGCGCGGGCGGTGTTCATCGAGCGCTTCGTCGACTTCCTGCTCGGCAACCGGCTCGCGGTGCACACCTTCGTCAACCAGGCCCAGTCGCTGCGGGGGCTGCCGGTGATCGAACGCGCCAACGTCGCGATCCGCGGCCTCGCCGACTCGATCTGCGCCCACGACGCGAGCCTCGCCGAGCAGATGCGCTTCGGCGTCGCGCTCGCGGGGGCCACCTACACGCTCGTGGCGGGCGACACGTTCCTCCCCGACCGGCAGGACGCCGACGCCGACGTGCGCGGCGCTCTCATCTCAGTGCTCTCCGAACTCCTGCTGGCGCCCGACGCCCGCCCGACCCGATAGGTCCGACCATGGCTCTGCTCCTCCATCGCATCGGCCGCTTCGCGTTCCGCCGTGCCTGGTACGTCATCGTCGCGTGGGTGCTCCTGCTCGGCGGCCTGCTGGGCACGGGCCTCGCACTCGGCGGCCAGCTGCAAGACTCGTTCGCCATTCCCGGCACCGAGTCGCAGACGGCGATCGACCAACTCGCCGCCGTGTTCCCCGAAACGGCCGGCGCCTCGGCCAAGGCCGTCGTCGAGGTCCCCGACGGCGAGACCGTCGAAGGCGCGTCGGCACGCGCCGCGATCGAGGCCATGGAGGCCGAGCTCGAGCAGGTCGACGGTGTCGCGAGCGTGCTCGGCCCGTTCGACGAATATGCGGGCGACCAGATCTCGGGCGACGCGCGCACCGCCTACATCCAGATCCAGTTCGACGGACCCGTCACCGACGTCACGACCGAGTCGCTCGAGGCCGTCGAGGCGACCGGCGAGCTCGGCACCGATGCCGGCCTCACGGTGGCCTTCGGCGGCGACGTGTTCCAAGAGACGAGCTTCGGCCTGACGATCACCGAGGTGTTCGGCGTGCTCTTCGCCGCCGTCGTGCTCATCATCACCTTCGGTTCGCTGCTCGCCGCCGGCATGCCGCTGCTCACCGCCCTCGTCGGCGTCGCAGCTGCCTTCGGCGGCATCTCGATCGTCGCGGCGTTCACGACGGTCTCGTCGACCGCGCCCATGCTCGCCGTCATGATCGGTCTCGCCGTGGGCATCGACTACGCGCTCTTCATTCTGTCGCGGCACCGAAACCAGCTCGCACGCGGCCAAGACCCCGAGGAGTCGGCGGCCGAAGCCGTCGCGACCGCCGGCGGTGCCGTGGTGTTCGCGGGGCTGACCGTCATCATCGCCCTGCTCGGTCTGCTCGTCGTCGGCATCCCGTTCCTCAGCGTCATGGGCGTCGGCGCCGCCTTCGCGGTGCTCATCGCCGTCGCCGGCGCCGTCACGCTGCTGCCCGCACTGCTCGGCGTGTTCGGGCGCAGGCTCGTGCCGAAGCCCCGCAGCCGTGCCCACCGTCGGGCCAACGCCGCCGACGACGGCGGCAAGCGCACGATGGGCCGACGCTGGGTCGACCTCGTGCTGAAGGCGCCCGTCGTCTTCGTCGTGCTCGTCGCCGGCCTGCTCGGCGCCGCCGCGGTGCCCGCCCTCAGCCTCGACCTCAACCTGCCGAACGGCTCGGGCACCGAGGGCTCGAGCCAGCGCGAGGCCTACGAGATGATCGACGAGGGGTTCGGACCGGGCTACAACGGCCCGCTCATCGTGACCGTCGACATCACCCAGACGACCGACATCTTCGGCGACCTCGACGCGATCGGCGCCCGCATCGGCGAGCTCGACGACGTCGCGTTCGTCGGGCAGGGCCTGCCGAACCCGACGGCCGACACCGCGATCATCCAGGTCATCCCCGAGAGCGCACCGGATGCCCCGGCGACGAAGGTGCTCGTCGAGAACATCCGCGAGCTCGAACCCTCGATCACAGCCGACTACGGCACACCCATCGCCGTCACCGGCTACACGGCCGTCGCGATCGACATCTCGAACCGCCTCGCCGACGCGCTCATCCCGTTCGCGCTCATCGTCGTTGGGCTCTCGATCGTGCTGCTGCTCATGGTGTTCCGTTCGGTGTTCGTGCCGATCACGGCCGCCCTCGGCTTCCTGCTCTCGGCGTTCGGCGCGATCGGCGTCACCGTCGCGATCTTCCAGTGGGGTTGGTTCGCCGACCTCTTGAACATCGAGCCGGGGCCGATCCTGAGCTTCCTGCCGATCCTGCTGATGGCCGTGCTGTTCGGCCTCGCCATGGACTACCAGGTGTTCCTCGTCTCGGGCATGCGCGAGGAGTTCGTGAAGACCCGCGACGCCCGCAAATCGGTCGTGCACGGCTTCCAGCACGCCGCGCGCGTGGTCACGGCCGCCGCCCTCATCATGTTCTTCGTCTTCTTCGCCTTCGTGCCCGAGGGCTCGGGCGTGATCAAGGGCATCGCGTTCGCGCTCGCGATCGGCGTCGCATTCGACGCCTTCCTCGTGCGCATGACGCTCGTGCCCGCGGCGATGGCGCTCGCCGGAAACGCCGCGTGGTGGCTGCCGAAGCGGCTCGCCAAGGTGCTGCCCAACGTCGACATCGAGGGCGAGGGGCTGCGCACCCACCTCGAGCAGCAGGAGTGGGCGGCATCCCGACCCGCTGCCGTCAATGCCGACGACGCGGTGTTCGGCCTGCCCGAACGCCCCATCGGCCCGCTGAGCGTCGAGGTGCCCGTCGGGGGAGTGCTCGTCGTGCAGGGTGACGCGGTCGACCGCCGGGTCGTCTCGGCGACCCTCGCCGGCCGCCTCGCGCCCGTCAGCGGCCGCCTCGCCGTGCTCGGCTCGCCGCTGCCTTCGGGGGCCGGCTCGGTCATGCGCGGGGTTGCGATCGCAGAAGTCGCAGCGGATGCCTCGCGCGGAGGCTCGGTCGGCGAGCTCATCGCCGGCCGGCTCGACGCCACCCGCCCGTGGTACCGCATCGCCCCCGCGAACGCCCTCGTGCGCTCGTGGACGACGCGTGCGGCCGACGCCGCCGGCCACGGCCCCGACGGGCCGAGATTCACGGCCGATACTCCGCTCGCCGCCCTCGGCGTCGAAGCCCGCACCCTCGTCGCGGTCGCCGCCGCACTCGCCGAGCAGCCGAAGGCGATCGTCATCGACCTCGACGACGACCCCGGCTCCGCCACGGGTGAGCTCTGGCACGCCCTCGCGGCGCTCGTGCCCGCCCAGGTCACGGTGATCGTCGGCCTCGGCCGCACCGCCGTGTCGCCCGCGGTCTCGCCGCAACTCGCGGCCCGCGGCATCCGCACCCTCGAAACCGTCTCTCGCAACCTGGAGGTCCTCCGATGAGCTCCCGACTCTCTCGCCTCCTCGGCTCGACTCCCGGGCAGCGGCGCGTGCGCTACGGCGTGCTGCTCGCCGCGGTCGTGGCCGTGCCGCTCGCCGTCGCCGGACTCGTCTCGGGCGCCGTCGGCAGTGGCGGCGACAACCTCGAGCAGATCCCGGCCGTCGTCGTGAACAACGACGAGATGGTCACGATGACCCTGCCCGACGGCACCGAGCAGCCCGTGCTCGCGGGCCGGCTGCTCGTGACCGAACTGACCGACCCCGAGACATCCGGGTTCGCCTGGACGATCTCGAACGACGACGAGGCTGCCGACCTGCTCGCCTCGGGCGACGCGTACGCCGTGCTCACGATCCCCGCCGACTTCTCGGAGTCGGTGACCTCGCTCTCGGGCGCGAACCCGACGCAGGCGAATCTCGACATCCGCACCGACGACGCCCACGGCTACCTCGCCGGCTCGGTCGCGCAGTCGGTCGGCGACGCGATGTCGGCGACCTTCGGCCGCGAGTTGACGGCGCAGTACCTCGAGGGCTTCTACGCGAACCTGGCCTCGATGGGCGGCTCGCTCGGCGAGGCCGCCGACGGCGCCACGCAGCTCTCGAGCGGCGTCGGCTCGCTCGCCGGCGGCCTCACCTCGCTGTCGAGCGGGGTCGCCTCGGCGACGAGCGGCGCAGCGGATGCCGCGAGCGGCGCGCACCAGTACGCCGCGGGCGTCACCCAGTACACGCAGGGCGTCGACGGCATGGCGACCGGGCTCGGCCAGCTGAGCGCCGGTGCTGCGGGGCTCACCGACGTCGCGAACGGCGTCACCGGTTACGTCGGTGGCATCAATCAGGTGGTCGGTCAGATCAATTCGGGCATCGCACCCCTGATCTCCGAACTGCAGAAGCTCGCAGAGACCTACCCCGAGCTGCAGCCCGACATCGACCAGGCGATCGCGGCGCTGCAGGCGGGCGAGGCGCAGCTGACCGGCTTCCAGCAGCAGGGCACGGCCCTCGCAACCGGCACGACGACGGCGATCACCGGCATCCAGGGCGGTATCGCCCAGTCGGCCGCCGGCGCCGCGCAACTCTCCAGCGGCTCGGCCGGCATCCGCGACGGCGCGAACGGCATCGCCTCGGGGCTCGACGAGCTCGCGGGCGGCCTGGGCGCGTTGCAGGGCGGTGCGGCCGATGCCGCGAGCGGCGCGACGCAGCTCGCGAGC
Source organism: Agromyces sp. NPDC055520 (assembly GCF_053619715.1). Lineage (NCBI taxonomy): Bacteria > Bacillati > Actinomycetota > Actinomycetes > Micrococcales > Microbacteriaceae > Agromyces > Agromyces sp. NPDC055520. The sequence continues at coordinate 27,026 of NZ_JBSHJY010000001.1, forward strand.
GGCGCCGACACCCTCGCCACCGGCCTCGCCGAGGGTGCGGAGAGCGCGAAGGCGCTCGGCGACATCGACGCGACGAAGACCGCCGACGTGGTCTCCGAGCCCGTCACGGTCGACGCGACGCGTGATCACGAGATCGCGGGCATCGGCGACGTCATCGGCATGCTCTTCGTGCCCGTCGGACTCTGGCTGGGTGCGCTCGCGCTGTTCCTCGTCTTCCGCCCGTTCGGGCGCGAAGCGCTGCGTTCCACGGCCTCGACCGGCGGGCTCGTCTGGCGCACCCTCGCGCGGGCCGGCCTCGTCGCCCTCGCGCAGGCCGTCGCCGTCGTGCTGCTGCTGCACGGCGTCATGGGCGTCACGTGGGCACTGCTGCCGCAGACGCTCGCGTTCGCGGCGCTGCTCGCGCTCGTGTTCACCTCGCTGCACGCCTTCCTGACCGTGTGGCTCGGCCGGGCGGGCCTGCTCGTCTCGCTCGTGCTCGTCGCCCTGCAGCTCACCGCCGCCGGCGGGCTCTACCCGATCGAGGTGCTGAGTGGGCCCTACCAGACGATCAGCCCGTTCCTGCCGCTCACGTGGGCGGTGCAGGGCATGCAGTACATCGTCTCCGGCGCGGCCGGGGGAGCGGTCGCGATGGCGTCGGGCGTGCTCGTGGTCTTCGGGCTCGTCGGCGTGATCGGCACGGGCCTCGTGGTCGGCAGGCGCCGCGGCATCCGCTCGATCGGGTTCGCGGCCGCAGCGCTCGGCTGAGCCTCGCCTGCACATGGCGCGCGGGCGTGACCGCGGCGCTGAGCGGCGGAGGAGTGGACCGATCCGGTCCGCGACTCCGCCGCTCACTGTTAGCCTGAGCGGAGCGCGAGGAGGGACATCCGCTCTATGAACGCCCCCGATGCATCACGCGACGATCACCACGTCGACGCCGCCTACGACATGATCGTGGTCTCGAACCGGCTGCCCGTCGACTACCGGCGCGGCCCCGACGGCGAGACCACCTGGCAGAGCTCGCCCGGCGGGCTCGTCACCGCCCTCGAACCCGTCATGCGCGCCGCAGAGGGCGCCTGGGTGGGCTGGGCCGGCGTGGCCGACCGCGAGTTCGACCCGTTCGAGTACGACGGCATCAACATCATCCCGGTGCCGCTGTCGGAGTCGGAGCTCGAGGAGTACTACGAGGGCTTCTCGAACGACACGCTGTGGCCGCTCTACCACGACGTCATCGCCCCGCCGTCGTTCCACCGCGAGTGGTGGGACGCGTACGTGCGGGTCAACCGCCGCTTCGCCGAGGCGGCGGCCCGCGCGGCATCGACGGGCGCCGTCGTCTGGGTGCAGGACTACCAATTGCAGCTCGTGCCGCAGATGCTGCGCGAGAAGCGCCCCGACCTCGTCATCGGCTTCTTCAACCACATTCCGTTCCCGGCATACGGCATCTACTCGCAGCTGCCGTGGCGCCGCCAGGTGCTCGCCGGACTGCTCGGCGCCGACGTCATCGGGTTCCAGCGGGCCGCCGACGCCGGCAACTTCACGCGGGCGGTGCGACGGCTGTTCGGCTACGCGACCCGCGGCAGCGTGCTCGACGTGCCTGGACCCGACGGTGATGTGCGGCACGTCGTCGCCCGTCAGTTCCCGATCTCGATCGACTCGGCCGGCTTCGAGGCGCTCGCTCGCAGCCCAGAGGTGCAGGCGCGAGCCCATGAGATCCGCGAGAGCCTCGGCAACCCGAAGACGATCATGCTCGGCGTCGACCGGCTCGACTACACGAAGGGCATCCGCCACCGGCTGAAGGCCTTCGGCGAACTGCTGCGCGACGGCCGGCTCGATGTGGAAGACGTCACGCTCGTACAGGTCGCGAGCCCGTCGCGAGAGCGCGTCGAGACCTACCGGCAGCTGCGCGACGAGATCGAGCTCGCGGTCGGCCGCCTGAACGGCGACTACTCGACGCTCGGCCACCAGGCCATCGCCTACCTGCACCACGGCTACCCGCGCGAAGAGATGGTCGCCCTCTACCTCGCGGCCGACGTCATGCTCGTCACGGCGCTTCGCGACGGCATGAACCTCGTCGCGAAAGAGTTCGTGGCCTGCAACTTCGACGACGACGGCGTGCTCGTGCTGAGCGAGTTCACCGGCGCCTCCGACGAGCTCCGGCAGGCGATCCTCGTGAACCCGCACGACATCGAGGGTCTGAAAGACGCGATGGTCGAGGCCGTGCAGATGCCGCCCAAAGAGCGCACGCGCCGCATGCGTGCGCTGCGCAAGCGCGTGCGCGAGAACGACGTCGCGAAGTGGTCGTCGACCTTCTTGAAGACGCTCACGGGCGCCGGCATCATCGCGTCGGGCGTTCCAGAGGGTTTGGATGCCGCGATCTCGCGCATCGCCGACACCGACCGTCTGCTCGTGGCGCTCGACTTCGACGGCACGCTCGCACCGCTCGTCGACCGCCCCGAGGACGCACGTGCCACGCAGCGGGCCCGGGCCGCGATCGAGCGGCTCGCCGCCACCGACGACACCCGGGTGGCGATCGTCTCCGGCCGTGCCCTCGAGAGCCTGCGCGAGGTCGCCGATCCTCCGCTCGGCGCGCTGCTGAGCGGCTCGCACGGCGTCGAGCTGCAACTCGACTCGGGCGGGGTCACGATCGACCTGCGCGACGCTGAGCTCTCGGCCCTCGAACACCTCATGCGCGTGCTCGAAGAGATCGCCTCGACGGCCGAGGGCGCCTGGGTGGAGTGGAAGCCGGCCGGCCTCGCGCTGCACACCCGAAAGGTCGCCCCCGACGCGGCGAGCGAACTGCAGCGCGCTGCGCGGGCCCGCGTCGAGGCCGAGATCCCCGAACTCACGGTGCGCGGCGGCAAGGGCGTGGTCGAGTTCTCGGTGCGCCCGAGCGACAAGGGCGAGGCGCTCACCCGACTGCGCCATCACGCCGGTGCGAGTGCCGTCGTCTACGTCGGCGACGACGTCACCGACGAGGACGCGTTCGCCGCACTCGAGGCCGACGACCTCGGCGTGAAGGTCGGGCAGGGCCGCTCGCTCGCCGCCAATCGCGTGCGCAGCCCCGACGACGTCGCCGACCTGCTCGAGCGCCTGGCCGATGCCCGTGCCGCGACGCGCGGGGGTCCCGCGCGCTGGCAATAGACTCGGGTGCATGTCGGAGTTCGATCCCAAACCTCGTAGCCGCACCGTCACCGACGGTATCGAAGCCATGACCAGCCGGGGCATGCTCCGCGCCGTCGGCATGGGAGACGCCGATTGGGACAAGCCGCAGATCGGCATCGCGTCCTCCTGGAACGAGATCACCCCCTGCAACCTCTCGCTCGGCCGACTCGCGCAGGCCGCGAAAGAGGGCGTGCACGGCGGCGGCGGCTACCCGCTGCAGTTCGGCACCGTCTCGGTCTCCGACGGCATCTCGATGGGCCACGAGGGCATGCACTTCTCGCTCGTCTCGCGCGAGGTCATCGCCGACTCGGTCGAGGTCGTCATGCAGGCCGAGCGCCTCGACGGCTCAGTGCTGCTCGCCGGCTGCGACAAGTCGATCCCCGGCATGCTCATGGCGGCCGCCCGTCTCGACCTCGCCTCGGTGTTCCTCTACGCCGGCTCGATCGCGCCGGGCTGGGTGCGCCTCTCAGACGGCACCGAGAAAGACATCACGATCATCGACTCGTTCGAGGCCGTCGGCGCGGTCAAGGCCGGCACCATGAGCCCCGAAGACGCGCACCGCATCGAGTGCGCGTTCGCCCCGGGCGAGGGCGCCTGCGGCGGCATGTACACGGCGAACACCATGGCCTCGGTCGCCGAGGCCCTCGGGCTCTCGCTGCCGGGTTCGGCATCGCCGGCCTCCGCCGACCGACGCCGCGACTACTACGCGCACCGCTCGGGCGAGGCCGTCGTCAACCTGCTGAAACACGGCATCACCGCGCGTCAGATCCTCACGAAGAAGGCGTTCGAGAACGCCATCGCGGTCGGCATGGCGCTCGGCGGCTCGACCAACATCGTGCTGCACCTGCTCGCGATCGCCCGCGAGGCCGAGGTCGACCTCACGCTCGACGATTTCAACCGCATCGGCGCGAAGGTGCCGCACGTCGGCGACCTGAAGCCCTTCGGCAAGTACGTCATGAACGACGTCGACCGTCGCGGCGGCGTGCCCGTGCTCATGAAGGCGCTGCTCGACGCGGGCCTGCTGCACGGCGACGTGCTCACGGTCACCGGCAAGACCATGGCCGAGAACCTCGAAGAACTGAACCTGCCGCCGCTCGACGGCGAGGTGCTGCGCACGCTCGACAACCCGATCCACGAGACCGGCGGGCTCACGATCCTGCACGGCTCGCTCGCTCCAGAGGGCGCGGTCGTGAAGACCGCGGGTTTCGACGCCGCCACCTTCGAGGGCCCCGCCCGCGTGTTCGAGCGCGAGCGTGAGGCCATGGACGCCCTCACCGCCGGCGAGATCTCGCACGGCGACGTGGTCGTCATCCGCTACGAGGGGCCGAAGGGCGGGCCGGGCATGCGCGAGATGCTCGCCATCACCGCGGCCATCAAGGGCGCCGGCCTCGGAAAAGATGTACTACTCTTGACGGACGGTCGATTCTCAGGCGGCACAACCGGCCTCTGCATCGGCCATCTGGCACCCGAAGCGGTGGACGCAGGTCCCATCGCCTTCGTGCGCGATGGTGATCTCATACGGGTCGATATCGCAGCTCGTTCCATCGACCTACTGGTCGATGATGCCGAGCTGGCTGCCCGCCGTGAAGGCTGGGCTCCGCTTCCCCCGCGCTATACCCGTGGCGTCCTCGCGAAGTACTCGAAGCTCGTGCGTTCCGCCGCAGAAGGCGCCACGACGGGCTGAGTGCTGCGTTTTCCGCACACACCGTCCACCAGAACAGGAATCGAATGACCACGGAATCCAGTCCCGTGCCATCGCCCGCCCCGGTGCCCTCCGGCGCTCTGCCCTCCGGCGCTCCCGTGGAGATCACGGGCGCCGAGGCGGTCGTCCGTTCACTCGAGATGCTCGGCATCACCGACGTGTTCGGCCTCCCCGGCGGCGCGATCCTGCCCGTCTACGACCCGCTCTTCGAGAGCCGCAAGCTGCGCCACATCCTCGTTCGTCACGAGCAGGGTGCCGGGCACGCGGCCGAAGGGTACGCCTCGTCGTCGGGCAAGCTCGGCGTCGCCCTCGCGACCTCGGGCCCCGGCGCGACGAACCTCGTCACGGCCATCGCCGACGCCCACATGGACTCGGTGCCGATGCTCGCGATCACCGGTCAGGTGTTCTCGAACCTCATGGGCACCGACGCGTTCCAAGAGGCCGACATCGTCGGCATCACGATGCCGATCACGAAGCACTCCTTCCTGGTGAAGGATGCCTCGGAGATCCCGTCGACCATCGCGGCGGCGTACCACATCGCCACGACGGGCCGCCCCGGCCCTGTGCTCGTCGACATCACGAAAGACGCGCAGCAGGCGAAGTTCTCCTTCCGCTGGCCGCCGAAGATCGACCTGCCGGGCTACCGGCCGATCATGAAGGCGCATGGCAAGCAGGTCACGGCCGCGGCGCAGCTGCTCGCCGAAGCGAAGCGGCCGGTGCTATACGTGGGCGGCGGCGTCATCCGCTCGGGTGCGTCGGCAGAACTGCTCACGCTCGCCGAGACGACGAACGCCCCCGTAGTCACGACGCTCATGGCCCGCGGCGCGTTCCCCGACTCGCACCGGCAGCACCTCGGCATGCCGGGCATGCACGGCACGGTGCCCGCTGTGATCGCCCTGCAGGAGGCAGACCTGCTCATCGCCCTCGGCGCTCGCTTCGACGACCGGGTGACGGGCAAGGCGGCGCTCTTCGCGCCGAACGCGAAGGTCGTGCACGTCGACATCGACCCGGCCGAGATCTCGAAGATCCGCGTCGCCGACGTGCCGATCGTGGGCGACGCGAAAGACGTGCTCGTCGACCTCGAGGCCGCCTATCGCGACGCGATCGCCGGGGAGTCGGGCGCGCCCGATCTCGAGGAGTGGTGGGCGACGCTCGACGGGCTCCGCGCGGAGTTCCCGCTCGGGTTCTCGAAGCCGACCGACGGGCTGCTCGCACCCCAGCAGGTCATCCAGCGCATCGGCGAGCTCACCGGCCCCGAGGCGGTCTACGCCGCGGGCGTCGGCCAGCACCAGATGTGGGCGGCGCAGTTCATCAAGTACGAGCGCCCGAACTCCTGGCTGAACTCGGGCGGCGCCGGCACGATGGGCTACGCCGTTCCCGCGGCGATGGGCGCGAAGGTCGCCGAACCCGACCGGGTGGTCTGGGCGATCGACGGCGACGGCTGCTTCCAGATGACGAACCAGGAGCTCGCCACCTGCACGCTGAACAAGATCCCGATCAAGGTCGCGATCATCAACAACTCCTCGCTCGGCATGGTGCGCCAGTGGCAGACCCTGTTCTACGACGGCCGGTACTCGAACACCGACCTCAACACGGGTCACGACACCGTGCGCATCCCCGACTTCGTGGCGCTCGCCGAGGCCTACGGGTGCCTCGGCATCCGCGTCACGAAAGAGGAGGAGATCGACGATGCCATCAAGCTCGCGCTCGAGACGAACGACCGCCCGGTCGTGATCGACTTCGTCGTCTCGGCAGGCGCGATGGTGTGGCCGATGGTGCCGCAGGGCGTCTCCAACAGCTACATCCAGTACGCCCGCGATCACTCGCCGGCCTTCAGCGAGGAGGACTGACCATGTCGAGACACGTGCTTTCACTCCTGGTGGAGGACAAACCCGGTCTGCTGACGCGCGTCGCGGGGCTCTTCGCCCGTCGCGGCTTCAACATCGAATCGCTCGCGGTCGGGCACTCCGAGATCGCGGGGCTCAGCCGCATCACGGTCGTCGTCGACGTCGACGCGTTGCCGCTCGAACAGGTGACGAAGCAGCTGAACAAGCTCGTCAACGTCATCAAGATCGTCGAACTCGACTCCGCCCAGGCGGTCGAGCGCGAGCACCTGCTCATCAAGGTGCGCGTCGACAACACGACGCGCTCCCAGGTGCTCGAGGCCGTCAACCTCTTCCGCGCCCGCGTCGTCGACGTGTCGACCGACGCACTCGTGATCGAGGTCACCGGTGACTCCGGCAAGACCACCGCGCTGCTCAAGGTGCTCGAGCCCTACGGCATCAAAGAGATCGCCCAGTCGGGCCTGCTCGCGATCGGCCGGGGCGGCAAGTCCATCACCGAGCGCGTCTTCAAGAACTGACCGTTTTCACGAACTGCAACATCCCCGATCAAGGAGAAAGACAGCAAATGGCTGAGATCTACTACGACAAAGACGCCGACCTCGCCCTCATCCAGGGCAAGAAGGTCGCCGTCATCGGCTACGGCTCGCAGGGCCACGCGCACGCGCAGAACCTTCGCGACTCGGGCGTCGAGGTCGTCATCGGGCTCAAAGAGGGCTCGAAGTCGAAGGCCAAGGCCGAAGAGGCCGGCTTCGAGGTCAAGAGCGTCGCCGACGCGGCCGCCTGGGCCGACGTCATCGTCATCCTCGCACCCGACCAGTACCAGCGCCACATCTACGCCGAGTCGATCGAGGCGAACCTGGCCGAGGGCAAGACCCTCGTGTTCGGCCACGGCTTCAACATCCGCTTCGGCTACATCGAGGCGCCCGAGGGCGTCGACGTCGTCATGGTCGCCCCCAAGGGCCCCGGCCACACGGTGCGTCGCGAATACGAGGCGGGTCGCGGCGTGCCCGTCATCGTCGCCGTCGAGAAGGATGCCTCGGGGCAGGCCTGGCCGCTCACGCTGAGCTACGCCAAGGCGATCGGCGGCCTGCGCGCCGGCGGCATCAAGACGACCTTCACCGAAGAGACCGAGACCGACCTGTTCGGCGAGCAGGCCGTGCTGTGCGGCGGCGTCTCGCAGCTCGTGCAGTACGGCTTCGAGACCCTCACCGAGGCCGGCTACCAGCCGCAGGTCGCCTACTTCGAGGTGCTCCACGAACTGAAGCTCATCGTCGACCTCATGTGGGAGGGCGGCATCGCCAAGCAGCGCTGGTCGGTCTCCGACACGGCCGAGTACGGCGACTACGTCTCGGGTCCGCGCGTCATCGACCCGCACGTCAAGGAGAACATGCAGGCCGTGCTTGCCGACATCCAGTCGGGTGCATTCGCCAAGCGCTTCATCGACGATCAAGACAACGGGCAGAAGGAGTTCCTCGAGCTCCGTGCCAAGGGCGAGGCGCACCCCATCGAGGCCACCGGCCGTGAGCTGCGCAAGCTCTTCGCCTGGAACGCGTCGAACGACGACGACTACGTCGACGGCGAGGTCGCGCGCTAAAGCGCGGACCTGCGCCGTCGACGCAGTCGTCATGCGACACTGCGCCCATGCTGCCCGGACTTCGTCCGGTCAGGCCGACGGCGAGGTCGCGCGCTAAGCGCTGTTCGACACGAGAACGGCCTGCCCCGGAGCATCCGGTGCAGGCCGTTCTTCGTCGTGCGCGAATGAGCACGACGAATTCACCGCCGACCCCTTGTCGAAGTGGCGTGAGGTGTGGTCGCATGTGAGCCATGAGCGAACTCACCCATCACCACTCAGAACCCACCCCCCGCTGGTGCTCCTGCGCAGTGCCCGACGAAGATGTCGCGGCGCCGAGCTCGGGGCTCTCCCGACGCAACGTGCTCGTCGGCATGTCGGCGGCCGGCGCCCTCGCGGCGGTCGGCTGGCCCGGCGTCGCCAACGCCGCCCCCGGCGACAAGTCGGTGAAAATCACGATCATGGGCACCTCCGACCTGCACACGAACGTCGTCAACTGGGACTACTACAAAGACGCCGTCTACAGCGACAGCGCCGGCAACGCCGTCGGCCTCGCTCGGGTTGCGAGTGTCGTGAACCAGATCCGCGCCGACCGCGGCCGCGACCGCACACTGCTCTTCGACGCGGGCGACACGATCCAGGGCACGCCGCTCGGCTTCTATTACGCGACCGTCGAGCCCGTCACCGAGACCGGTGCGACCCACCCGATGGCCGCGCAGATGAACGCCCTCGGTTACGACGCCGTGGCCCTCGGCAACCACGAGTTCAACTACGGCCTCGACTTCCTCGACCACTGGATCTCGCAGATGGACGCGCCGGTGCTCGCGGCCAACGCCGTGCACGCCGGCACGAAGGTGCCGCGGTTCCGCCCGTACACGATCAAGCGGGTGAAGGTGCAGGGTCGCCCCCCGATCAACATCGGCGTGCTCGGCCTCACCAACCCCGGCGTCGTCATCTGGGACAAGGCCAACGTCGAGGGGTCGGTCGAGGTGCAGGGGCTCGTCGAGGCCGCGGCGCGATGGGTTCCAATCATGCGCTCCGAGGGCGCCGACATCGTCGTCGTGAGCGCCCACTCGGGCGACAGCGGCACCTCGTCGTATTCGGGCGACCTCCCCGTCGAGAACGCGGCCGCACTCGTCGCCGAGCAGGTGCCGGGCATCGACGTGATCCTCTTCGGCCACGCGCACCGCGAGGTGCCCGAGCGTTTCGTCACGAACCTCGCGACCGGCAAGCAGGTCATCATGAGCGAGCCGAAGAACTGGGGTCAGCGGGTCAGCGTCTTCGACCTGAAGCTCGAGTTCGAGCGCGGCAACTGGAAGGTGGCGCAGAGCAAGGCGATGACGGTCAACACGAACAGCGTCGTCGACGATCCCGCATTCGTCGCGATCGTGCGCGACCAGCACGACGCCGTCGTCACCTACATGAACACCGCGGTCGCGAACTCGACCGAGGGGATGTCGGCCGCCGAGGCCTGCTGGAAGGACACGGCGATCCTCGACTACGTCAACGAGGTGCAGACGGCGACCGTGGCCGCAGCGATCGCGGGCACCCCCGAGGCATCCCTGCCCATCATCTCGATCGCGGCGCCGTTCAACCGCGCCGCCAGCTTCCCGCAGGGGCCGGTGACCATCAAGGATGTCGCGGGCCTCTACATCTACGACAACACCCTCATGGCCTCGGTGCTGACGGGCGCCCAACTGAAGGACTACCTCGAGTACTCGGCGAAGTACTTCAGGCTGGTAGCTCCGGGCGCCCCGGTCGACCCGCCGGCCTGGACGAACGCGCCGTGGCCGAACCCCGACTCGCCGACGATCCCCGACTACAACTACGACCAGTTCTCGGGTATCTTCTACGACGTCGACGTCGAGCAGCCGGTGGGCTCGCGCATCACGAGTCTCTTGTACAACGGGGTGCCGGTGGCGCCCGACCAGCAGTTCGTCGTCGCGATCAACAACTACCGGCAATCGGGCGGCGGCGGGTTCCCCCACGTCGCGAGCGCGCCGGTCGTCTACAACGCGCAGGTCGCGATCCGCGAGGCGATCGTCGCGTACGCCTCGGCGGCGGGCACGATCGACCCGGCGACGTTCCACGTCGAGAACTGGCGACTCGTGCGCGCCGGGGTGCCGGTGTTCTGAGTCGGCAGCTGCGCAGGCCGCGTCGGTGGCGCGGCCTGCGTCGGTGTCGGCGGCTCGTTCCGGATGCTCCGGGGCGGGCCGCCGACCTCTCTGCTAGTTGCCGCCCTTGCCCTTGCCGGTGCCGCCCTTGACGACGATCGAGGCATCGTTGGCGTTGTTGGTGAGGTCGGGGTCGAGGGTCGTGCTCGTCACCGTCGACTTGTTCAGGATGGTGCCGACACTGCCGCTGGCCTGCGCCTCGACGACGAAGTTCACGGTCGCACCGGCGGGCAGCCTGTCGGCGGTGCACGTGACCCGGTGCGCCGCCTTGTCGTAGCTGCACTGCGGTGAGACGAACTGCACCACGAGCTTCTTCGCCGTCAGCGGCAAGATGTCGGTCACGACGATGCCTCGGGCGTCAGACGGACCGCCGGTGCCGCAGTTCGGCGTCGGCGTCGACTGGGCATCCGACTCGCAGCCCGTGTCGTTGTGCACCGTGAGGGTGTAGACGATCACCGGCGACGGGTTCCCCGAGCGAAGGGTCGCGGTCTTGTCGATCCAGACGTCGGCGGCCGTGTCGACGTTCGTCGACTGGGCGACGGTGTTGTCGCTCGGGTCGGGGTCGGGCGTCGACGATGCCACGGTCGCCGTGTTCTCGAGCACGGCGTGGGGCGGCAACGACGGGTCGACGGTCACCGTGATGTAGACCGTCACCGAGGCGCCCGGCGCCATCGAGCCGAGGTCGCAGACCACGCTGCCGGGTTGCACGAGCGCGCAGACGGTCGCACCGTTGCCGTCGACCCCTTCGACGAACGTCGTGCCGACGGGCAGCGTGTCGGTGACCTCGACGTCGTTCGCCGTCGACGGCCCGCTGTTCGTCACCGTGAGGGTGTACGTCAGGTCGTCGCCGGCGAGCACCGGGTCGGGCGAGTCGGTCTTGACGATCGACAGGTCGGCCGAGGCGGTCACGTCGGTGACGACGGTGTCGAGGTTGTCGATGAGGTCGTTGTCGAACGTCGAACTCGACACGCGGGCGTCGTCGTGCAGCGGGCCGGTGAAGTCGGGCAGCACGTGCACCTGGATCGTCATCGTGCGCGCCGCACCGGGCGAGAGGTTGCCGAACGAGCACGTCGTGGGAGTCTCTGCATCGCCGGGTACCCCGGCGTTGCACGACGCACCGCCGGTGCCGGTAACGCTGAGGATCTGCACGCCCGCCGAGAGCACGTCGGTGGCGAACACGCCGGTCGCGGTCGACGGGCCGGCGTTCGCGATCGACAGCGTGTATGAGAGGTCGGTTCCGGCGATCGCGGATACCGGGCCGGTCTTGTCGATCGAGAGGTCTGCGACCGCCATGACGCTGATCGACTCCTGCGCCTGGTTGTTCGAATGATCCGGATCGGGGGTCGGCGACGTGACCGTGACGACGTCGTTGATGTCGACGTCTTCGGTGGCCGAGACCTCGAGCGTGATCGTCGCCCGGCCCGGCGACGACGGTGAGGCCGCGGCCAGATCGCCGAGCTGGCACGTGACGACCCCGGCGACGGGAGCCCCGCAGTTGCCTTGGCTCGCGGTCACGGTGCCGATGGCGAAGGCTCCGTCGCTGAGGTTGGCGTCGGTGACGACGATGTCGCGGGCCGACGATGGGCCGAGGTTGTCGACGAAGACCGTGCAGGTTCCGGTGTCGCCGGCGGGCAGCTCGTCGTCGGGCTTGCAGATCTTGGTGACCTTCAGGTCGCTGCGCTCCTGCACGAAGGTGCGCTGGGTGAACGTGTTGTTCGAGAGGTCGTCGTCGACGCTCGCCCCCGAGACCGACACGACGTTCTCGATGAGCAGTGTTCCGTCGTCTTCGCCGACGACGGTGTCGGCGTGCACCCGCGTCTTGACGACGAACGAGCGGCTCTCACCCGCGGGGATGTCGCCCACCGCGCAGGTCAGCTGATGGTCGAGCGCGTCGTAACTGCACCCGCCGTCGTCGGAGAGGTAGTCGACTTGCGCAGGCAGGTCATCGACGACGACCACGCCGGCCGAGGCATCCGGCCCGTCATTCGTCACCGTGACCGTGTAGAAGAGTTCTTCGCCCGCGATGACCGGGTCGGGGGAGTCGGTCTTCGTGACGCGCACATCGGCGATCGGGATGACGTCTGAGACGTCGTCGACGAGCCAGCTGCCGCGGCCCATCGTGCCGACGAGCAGCACGTCGTCGGCCGTGTCGACGTGCAGGTCGAACGCGATCGTGTTGGGCAGCGAGGCGCCGAGCTCGGCCCACACGCCGAGGTTCTGCGTCTGGCTCACGAAGACGCCCGTGTCGGTGCCGGCGAGCAGCGCGAGCACATCGGTGCCCGGTACCGGCACGATCTCGAGCGAGCGCAGGTTGGCGCCGGGCGCAACGGTAGCGAGGTTGCCGGTCACATTCGTGAAGGATGCCCCGGCGTCGACCGTGTGGAAGACCTGCGCGCCGGCCGACACGAATGCGTCGGCCCAATTCTCGGGGTTCAAGACGATGTCGGTCGTCACGCCGCCCGTCCAACCGGGCAGCAGCGCCGGCGCACCGGCACCGGCGCTCCGGAGGAACAGCTGGCCGGTCGTGTCGCCGAACCACAGCACGCCCGGGTTGTCTGCGCCGCCCGCTCGTCCGCCGTAGGCGATCGCCCTCGTCGTGTTCGTCAGGTTGTTCGCGGGCCCGCCGAGGCCGTTGACGACGATCGTGAGGTTGTCGAGCGAGTCGGTCGACTCGTAGACCCGGTTCGAGGTCACGATGAAGCGCGTCGGGTCGATCGTGTTGATCGCGAGCGGGGTGTACAGCGGCAGCGTCGTGTCGAAGTTCTGGATCGTCTGCCCCTGGCCGACGACGTTGAAGCCCGGCGCAGAGTTGATGCACACGTTGGCGGCCGTGCAGGTGCGGCGCAGGAACGAACCGGCCCCGAAGCTGTTCGAGCTGCTGAAGCGCACCGACGACGCACCTGCGTCGTTGACGGCGACGAAGCCGCCGTCGCCGGCGCTGAGCTCCGTCCAGCTCGCGCTGCCCGACGCCGACTGCTCGGGCGCCCCCGTGTCCTGGTCGCCGCAGAGGATCAGGTCGCCGACGCTGTCGTAGTCGCACGAGTGGTGTTCGCTGATCTGCAGGTTGCCATTGATCGACTGCCAGTCGCCGTTGGTCGTCGCGGGGTCGGTCTGCCGGTAGACACCGCCGTCGTCACCCTCGAGGATGTCGCCGGCGGCGTCGAAGACCATCTCGCGCGAGTCGGCGTGCGGCGCGCTGTTGCCGTTCGTGCCGTTGTGGGTCAGCGGCGTGCACTGCGTCGTGGCCGCGAGGCTCGCATCGCAGCGGAAGAGTCGACCGCTGAACGTGTTCGCCCCGATCGAGTTCGGGAAGTTGCCGGTGTTCGCGCCCGCGTCGAGCGGTTGCCGGTCGCCGCCGAGGTAGACGAGGTTCGGATCGCCGGGGTCGGCGAGGATCGAGAAGTGCACGCCGCCCTGGCCGCCCGGCTTCTCGCGCGGCTGGAGGCCGACGATCGCGCCGCCCTCGTTGGTCGTCGGCGTGTCGAGCTGGGTCCAGTTCGCGCCCTGGTCGACCGAGCGCCACAGGCCGTTGAGCTGTCCGCTGTTGACGACGCCCGCGTACACCACGTTGTTGCCGGCGCTCGTGTGCACGGCGAGCTCGAGGTTGTTGGTCGTCGCGTTGCTGATGCCGGTGACCTGGTTCGTGACGTTCGTCCACGTGGCCCCGGTGTCGGTGCTGCGGAAGATGCCCTGCTGCGAACCCGCGTAGAGCACTGCGGCGTTCGAACGGTCGCCGACGAGGTCGAAGACGCCGATGTTCGGCAGACCGCTCGTGCCGTTGCCCGAGAGGCGCGTGAAGTTGGCGCCGCCGTCGGTGCTGCGGAAGATGCCGCCCTGGCCCGCGCCGAACACGTTGCTGTTGGCGTTCGACGAGACGACGATCGTGGTGCCGCGCGGCGCGACCCCCGAGATGCTCTCGCCCGCGAGCTGCACCGCGCCGAGCGGGCTCCAGGTGGTGCCGCCGTCGGCGGTGCGCAACAGTCCATTGAGCGGGCCCGAGATGCGGCCGAACGAACTCACCCGGCCGATCCCGGCGAGCAGCACGGTGTTCGTCGCGACGGTCGGGTCGAGCTCGAGAGCACCGATCGAGAGGCTCGCCTGCTGATCGGTCAGGGGTGTCCAGGTCGGCGAGGCCGCGGTCGCGTTGAACGTGCGCCACACGCCGCCGTTGACCGTGCCGACCCACGCGATGTTCGGATCCGCCGGGTGGGCGACGACGGTCTGCACGGCGCCGGCCACCTCGTTGTTCGGTGTCACGCCCTCGACCTGACCGCCCGTGATGGGCGACGGGCCCTGCGCGGCGTAGTCGGCATCGATCGTCGCCGCCGAGGCGGGCGCGGCGATGAGCCCGCCTGCGACGAAGGCGAAGGCCGTCACGGCTGCGGCCAGCTTCCTCGGCCAGGATCCGTGCGGAGCGCGCGCGTCGATGTGTTCGGTCATGACTACCCCCTCGGCGCGTACCGGGGCGAAACCCACCATCGCCTCACATCGCACGCACTCGACACCGCAGACGATGGCCCTGTACCCCGTTGCTGTCCAGAGGGATATGGACGATGGATCACCCCCAGTTCAGGGGGTCGTTAGGGTTCGGGCGCGCTCTTCTCCACGACGTCGAGCTGCACGAGCGCGGTCTCGCGGCCGCCGAGCACCTGCCGCTGCACCTCGCCCTCGACCGTGTACGCGGCCCCGGCCACCCAGTCGCCGCACGTCGGGGTCGCCTGGCCGCTCTCGGGGCACGACACGCGCTTGCCCCGTTCTGCAAGGGCAACGGCCTCGGCCGCGTCGGCCGCGGTGAATGTGCGGCGCTCGGGATCGGCGAGGTAGCCGATCAGTACGCACGTCGCGTCGCCGGCCCCCGGCGGCGGGCACTCGGAGAGGAAGAACACCCGGCCCGCGACGCGAACGCGTTCGCCGACGAGTGCCGTCGGGTCGTCGACGAATTCGTCGAACTCGATCTCGCGGGCGTTGGACGGGCCGGACTCGTCGTCGCCGTTGTACCCCGTTTCGGCGCTCGCGTGCGGGCTCGCCGAACCCGCGCCGGTCTGCGGTGCGCTGTCGGCACTGCACGCCGACGTCACGAGCACGAGAAGCGCTGTGCCGACGAGCAGGGCGCGTGCCGCGACATCCATGCCTCACATGGTGCGCCCGCTCTCGGAACGCGTCAATCCGCAGTGGACCGAACGGCTTCGCGCAGGCCGGCCGTGGCGAGTGCGCGCCGTGATCGTGCTCCGCGCCTCGCTACTCCGAAGCGGGGGTCTCTTCGGGCGCGTCGTTCGTCTCTTCGGCCGGCGCCTCCGAGGCGGGGTCGGCGGCGCCGGCCGCGGCGTCGACCTGCTCCTGGCTGTAGCCGCAGTAGTTGATGGCCTCGCTCTCCCAACGCAGGGTCAGCCGGTCTTTGCCGGCCTCGTGCGCTGCGGCGACGGTGCCGCTGTAGATGGTGCCGTCCTTCGACTCCTTGTTGACGTCGGGCACCGCCTCGCAGACGTGGAACACCGAGCCCGACTTCGTCCAGTACACGAGGTCCTGGCCGGTGAGCTTCTCGATGACGTTCGACTCCTGGGTGTACTGCTCGATCGACGGCGGGTTGTAGTCCACGCCGAGGGCGAGCGCACCGCCGCCGATGACGATCGCGATGATGCCGGCGAGCGCCTTCTGCTTGCCGTCCATGTCTTTGTTCGTGAAGATCAGGATGATCAGCGGCAGGAACGCGATGACCGCGATGATCGCGCCCAACTGGTTCTGCACGAAGAAGCGCACCTTGTCCTCCTTCGACGCGGGGTCGAAGCGGTTGGCCTTCTTCCAGAGCAGCGAGCCGCCGATCGCGAGCGCGCCGATCACGACGATGAGCACGATGAGCAGCACCATGTTGACCGGCACCTGACGCAGCACCCAGAAGATGGTGAACACCTCGCCGGCGATCGCGAGCAGCCACAGGCCGCCGGCGATCAGGCGGAACGTCGTGGCCTTCTTCTTCGACTCGGCCGTCGGGGTCCACATCGGCGTGTCGGTTCCGGTCGTGCCCGCTGTGGTCTCGCTCGTGCCGCCTGCCGCTGCGGTGGGTTCGACTCGGACGACCTTCTTCTTGCGCTGCTCTGCCACGTTCGTCCTTTCAGGGGGAAGTGTGCCGCGATGAGCATATTGCACGGCCGCCCGTCGCGAGCCGGTAGCGTGTCGGGAATGTCACGAACTCTGCCGGTCGAGATCGCCGTTCAGGATGTCGCGGGGGTGCGGGTCGCCCTTGCCGCGGGCGCGGCCCGGGTCGAACTCTGTCAGGCGCTCGGCCTCGGCGGGCTGACCCCCTCGACGGGACTCATCGAGTCGGCCGCCGCTGCGGCGCGCGAGGCGGGCGCGACCGGATTCGTGCACGTCCTCGTGCGCCCGCGCGGCGGCGGGTTCGTCTACGATGCCGACGAGATCGACACGATCCACCGCGACATCCGTGCCGCCGTCGCTGCCGGTGCCGACGGTGTCGTCGTCGGCGCGCTCACCGAGGCGGGAGCGCTCGACCTCGACGCGATCCGCGCCTTCGTCGATGCGGCGAGCGCGGCCGACGTGACCGTGCATCGTGCGGTGGATGCCGCGGCGCACCCCGTCGCGGCGGTGGCGGCGGTCGCGGCGCTCGCCGAAAGCGGCCGTCGGGTACGCCGGGTGCTCACCTCGGGCGGCGCGGCCGACTGTCGCACCGGAATCGACGGCCTCGCGGCGATGGTTCGCGAGTCGGGGCGGCTCGAGGTCATGGCCGGCGGCGGTGTGCGCATCGACGACATCGCCGCGCTCGCCGCCGTGGGCGTCGACGCGGTGCACCTCTCGGCGAGAGGCGTCGCGACCCGCGGCGGCCCGAGCGGCCCGGGCGGCGGCGTCGACGGCTTCGACATGACGGATGCCGCGGTGGCGGCCGCCGCCGTCGCGGCTGCAGGCGGCGCGGCCGGCGGCGCGATCACTCGGCCGCGGTGAACCCGCACGTCGACCGGTAGTCGCCGAGGTCTCCGAGGTAGGCGTTCCACTCGTCTCGCGTGAGGTCGCGACCGGCCACGCGGCAGGCGGCCTCGGCCTGCGACGACTCCCGCAGATCCCAGACGGCGATGCCGCCGCTCGCGTTGACCGCGAGTTCCTCGCCGTCGGGCCGCACGAAGCTCGCCCAGATGTCAGGGTGGGAGACGGGAACGGGATCGCCCAGGCGGATGCCGCCGACCAGGTCGTAGAGCGAGACCGTGCCGTTCCGCGCGAACACCGCGAGCGTGCGGCCGTCGGCCGAGACGGTCATGTTCGCGAAGCCGCCGGAACTGCCGGGGAGCGATCCGCTGCGCTCGAACGTCGCCGCCGAGAAGCGGGTAATGCGGTTGTCGGTGAAGGCGATGATCTCGCCTCGCGCGGTGAGCAGCGCGGAATCGCCCATCGCGCCGCTTCGGAGCAGTTCGCCGGTGCGACCGTCGAACAGCCTGGTCGTGGTCTCGTCGCTTGTGTCGGACGAGGTGATCAGTACGAGGGATGCGTCGGCATCGGTCGAGACCGACAACACGAACTGATCGACCTTGAAGGTCGGACCGATGCGCGTGCCGGTCAGCGCGTCGAGGGTGGTGACGATGCCGTCGTCGGCGCCGGCGTAGAGTCTCGTTCCGTCAGTGCTCGCACTGAGGTAATCGAGCTCCGGAAAGTCGAGCGGCCAGCTGCTGCCGTCGACCACCGAGATGAGGCCGAGCTCGTCGTCGCCGTGCAGCCCGATCAGCACTTCGCCGGCCCACCCCATGTCATACCAGTCGGCCGGCGGCCGGAACACGGTCTCGCCCGTGTCGGTGTCGATGACGGCGTACTGCTGCACAGGTGGTCGCGGGTCGTCGGGCGCGGTGGCGGTGAACAGTCGCGAGCCCGACGGAAAGTACTGGTCGCCCGCGACCGACCCAGGGGCGACGATCCGGGTGACGGGGCCGGAACCGTCGAGTCGCCAGTGCGTGAACGCGGGCGCGCTGCGCCCGATGGCGGTCAGGTCGCGACCGTCGGATGAGACGTCCAGCGGCCCCACGTGATTGAGCTGCGGGTCGAAGTGCCGCCCCGTGAGTTCACCGGTCGCGAGGCTGCGCTCCTCGATGCGGCCCCACAGATCACCGCAGTAGATCGTGTCGCGCTGCACCGATGCGGCGATCCACGGGCAGGGCTCGAGGGTGTCGTGGCCGAGGCGACGCGACCACCCGACCGCCCCGGCGGTCGGGTCGAACGCGGTGAGGCGAAGGTCGCCGGTGGCGATCGCGAGCGAGTTCGTGACGACGGCCATCGAGACGTTCGACGACCCGTCGGGAAGCCGGATGCTGCCGGTCACCGTCGCCGAGCCCGGATCGACGAGCAGCACTTCGTCGCCCATCGTTCCGTACACGAGCGTGCCGGTCGGGGTGAAGCCGAGCGCTCCGCCGCGATCGGTGTCGCGCTCCTCCTCATGGCCTGCGCCGGTCGTCACCGACCGTCTGGCGCCGGATGCCGCGTCGACGAGGTCGAGCTCGCCGAACATGTCGACCGTCGCGATCACCGACCCGTCGGGGCTCAATGCCACCGTCGAGAGCGGCACGTCGAACTCCACCGGCCCGAGCGTGCGCGCACCGGTCTCCACGTCCGCCAGGTAGAGCTCCGCTCCGTCGCGTTCGAGATGACCCTTGGTCCAGGTGTGTTCGGCGATCAGGGCCAGCCGACCGTCGGTGCTGATCGAAGGACCCATACGGGTGTCGACGAAGGTATCGCGTCGCGGCACGTCGAGCGACCGCACGACTGCGGCCGTCTCGGTGTCGTAGACCACGACCCCTGAATCGGTCGCCACGACGGCCTGCCGGGTACCCGGGATCATGCGGCCGGCCATCTCGCGCACCCCTTCCGCGTACCGGGTGCCGACGAGCCCGCCCGCCGCCTCCATCACCCCCATGAGCGCCGACCGGGTGCGCGGGTCGTCGGGCCAGCGCCGGTAGGCCTCGGCCGCGAGCAGCGCCGCGACGTCGCGCTCGTCCGAGCGCAGTGAGAGCGAGGTGCTCGTGAGCTCGCCGATTTGCGCCTCGGTGCGCTGCCGCTGCGTCTCGTTCGCGCCGACCGCCACGAGCGCGCCGGCGATGACGGCGACGGCGAACAGTGCGACCGCGGCCGTGAGCGCCACCCGAAGCCGTCGGTTCTGGCTTCGGTCGTGCGCCGCGCGGAGCTCGACCTCGTCGATCGCGGCTTGCTCCCGCTGGGCCGACGCCGCGAGAAACTCCTGTTCCGTCGCCGTGAGCTCGGGCGCCGCGGCATCCTGCCACTCTCGTGCCGCCTGCAATCGCGCGGCACGGTAGAGGTCTTCTTCGCGGCGGCCGTCGGCGTCCCACGCGCTCGCCGAGGCCGCGAGCGCGTGCATGGTGCGTGTGCCCTCCGCGTCGTCTTCGAGCCAGCCGCGCAGCCTCGGCCACGCCGTCGCGAGCGATTCGTGCGCGACGATCAGCCAGTCGTCTTCGGTGCTGACGAGTCGCGCGCGGGTCAGACCCGTGAGCACGGCATCGTGCGCCGTGTCGGCCCGGAACGGCTGCAGATCCACGCGACGCCGCATCGGTGCGCCGTCGGCACCGATCTCGACGAGACGCAGAAACGTCGCGCGGCAGATCTGCCGCGCAGCGGGGTCGAGCGAGCGGTACAGTTCGTCGGCCGACTTCGCGATCGCGCCCGTGATGCCGCCGGATGCCTCGTACCCGGCGACCGTGAGCGTGGCGCCCTCCCTGCGCAGCCAGGTCTCGACGAGCGCGTGCGAGACATGGGGGAGCGTGCCCGGGGCGCCTGCCGCATCACGGAGGATGAGCTCGGTGAGCCCGGGCTCCAATCGCAACCCCGAGCGTCGGGCCGGCTCTTCGATCGCCGCTCTGAGACCGTCGGCGGTCAGCGGGCCCACGAGGTGCACGCCCTCGACGAACAGCGGCCCGATCGAGGGCTCGCCGGCGCACGCGTCGAGGAAGTCGCTGCGAACCGCGACGACGACGCGGGTACCGCTCGCGACGGCGTCGGCGAGCAGGTGCCCGACGGCCGCGATCTCGTCGGCCGGCAGGCCCGAGTGGAAGAGCTCTTCGAACTGGTCGACCACCACGACGTCGCTGTGCGCCCGGCCCGACAGCGCATCACGCAGCCGTGCGACGCCCGCGGCACCCGATGCGAGCACGACCACAGTGTCGCCCCGCGCCCGCAGCGCCGGCACGAGGCCCGCGTTGACGAGTGACGACTTGCCCGAACCCGACGGCCCGGAGACCGCGAGGAACGGCGAGCGGGCGAGCCTCGCGAGGGCCGCGGCGATGTCGTCTTCGCAACCGAAGAAGTCGGCCGCGTCATCGGGGCCGAACGGCGCCAGTCCGCGGTACGGGCACTCCTCGCTCGTCCGGGGCGGCGCCGGGGGAGCCGCGAGCGAGGCATCCTGCCGCAGGATCGCGGTCTCGAGTGCGGCGAGCTCCGTGCCCGGTTCGATGCCGAGCTCGTCATCGAGCAGCTCGCGCGCTCGCCGGATCGCGGCGAGCGCCTCGGCCTGACGGCCGCCCCGGTAGAGCGCGGTGGCGAGGATCACCCAGCGGCGTTCGCGGAGCGGCTCGGTGCGCACGAGATGCTCGGCGTCGGCCACGACGGCCCGGTGCTCGCCGCAGTCGAGTCGGGCCAGCTGCAGTTCCTCTTCGGCGCCCGAGCGAAGCTCCGCCAGCCGATCGCTCTCGGCCTCGGCCGGCGGCCAGTCGGCGAGGTCGGCGTACGGCTCGCCGCGCCAGAGCGCCAGCGCGCGATCGATCGCGTCGATCGCGCGCATCGGATCACCCTCGCCATGGTGCGTTCGCGCCGAGGCGACGAGTCGCTCGAACCGGCTCGCATCGACGTCGTCGGGGCCCACGACGAGCCGATACCCGGCGCGCGAGGTGACGACCGCGCCCGCGCCGAGCGCACGGCGGATGTGGGAGACACCGGCCTGCACCTGCTTCGGCCAGGTGCCGGGCGACTCGTCGCGCCACACCGCATCGGCGAGCTCGGACGGTGTGACGACGGTTCCGGATCGCAGGACGAGCGCGGCGAGCGGGGAGCGCTCTTTCGGGGGGAGCGATGCACCGTCGATCGTGAGGTCTCCGAGGACTCGGATCTCCACATGCCGCATCCTGCTCCTCCGCGTGCCGGGCGTCAACGATCGCCGCGACGTTCCATACCGAATCCATACCGGGCGGTGCGCGGGCCGATACCGACGCGAGTGACGCTCGAGCCATGAACACCGCAATTCGAACCCAGCGCATCATCGCCACCGCGCTTCTCGCGGTCACCGCCGGCCTCGCGCTCGCCTCCTGCGCGACCCGGCAGAACTCCGAATCCGACGCCGGCAGCAGCGGGGCCGCTTCTGTTGCCCAGCCGTGGGTCGGAACCCTCGATCTCGCCGAACGGCGGGCGAAAGCGAACGCCGCTGCCGCCGCTGCGGAGCACCGCGCGGCCGACTACGCCGACCAGGCCGAACGCCGAGCCGGTATGTCCAGCCCGAGCGGGATGCCGACATATCGCGATCTCGCCGAACGACGGCTCGTCGCCGATCGGTGAACCGGTTCGACCGGCACGACTCGCAGGTCGGCTCGACGGGTTCAACCCGCCGAGCCGGTCACTACGCTGGAGGCATGAGCCAGGATCCCGACGACGACGCCCTGCGCTGGCAGGGCGACGACGACCCGACGCTCGCGCCCGGCTGGAAGACGGTCGGCTCGCCTGCCCCGCTCGTCGGGGCGGTCGGCGACGAGGCGGGCGCCGCGACATCCGACGACGACTCAGGCGAAGCGGATGCCGCGGGGCAGACCGGCTCGGCCGAGCTCGTGGTGCTCGGGGTGCTGGGCGGCATCTACCTGCTCTACGCGATCGGCTGGCTCGTCGTGGCGATCGGCGAGACGCCGTTCTTCGACGACCCCGTCGCGCAGTTCATGTACGCGCTCGGCAGCTGGTTCGCCGTGCTCGCGCCGCCGCTGTGGTTCGGCGCGGTGCTCTGGCTGGCCAAGGGCCACCGGCGGGCGCGCCTCGTCTGGCTGATCGCCGGTGCCGTGCTGCTCGTTCCCGTACCCTTCCTGCTGCGAGGTTGAGATGACCGAGGCATCCGTTCCCACCGGCTCGACCGACGGCGTCGACGCGGCGCCCGGCCGCGCGGCGACTCCGCTCTGGCTTGCGGTCACGATCGCCGTCGTGTTCGGCGTGTTCTACGCCTACGACGTGTGGGAGGCCGTGGGCAATCTCGTGGGAATGAACGTCACCGCCGCCGGGCTCGGCGTCGCGATCACGGGCTTCGGTTGGGTGCTGCTCGTGGCAGGGGCCGCCGTGCCGCTGCTCGTGTTCGGCGCGGCGTTCTGGCTGGGCCGACGACGCGGGCCGCTCGCGCAGCTCGTGCTCTTCCTCGCCGGGTTCGCGCTCGTGCAGGTGCTCGCCGCCGACATCATCGCGCTGTTCGCGCTCGGCGGCCTCGACCTCTCGTGAGGGCTGCGGGCGGCGGGTGGGCGGCCACGCGGCATCCGGCGTCATAGAACGGTCGTGGAATGCGCGCTCCAGTAGAGTGAGCCGGTAGGCGCCCCGACGGCGTGTGGCGCATCCCACCGCAAGTCGCAGTGTCGTGCGCGCGCGCAAACCCCGAAGGAACCGTTCGTGTCAAAGCCGGTCGTGCTGATCGCCGAAGAACTCTCGCCCGCCACCGTCGATGCTCTCGGCCCCGACTTCGACGTCAGATCCGTCGACGGCACCGATCGGCCCGCGCTGCTCGCGGCCCTTGCCGACGCCGACGCGATCCTCGTGCGGTCCGCGACGAAGGTCGACGCCGAGGCGATCGCCGCTGCGCCGAAGCTCAAGGTCGTCGCGCGCGCAGGCGTCGGACTCGACAACGTCGACATCAAGGCCGCCACCGCGGCCGGCGTCATGGTCGTGAACGCGCCGACATCGAACATCATCTCGGCCGCCGAGTTGACCGTCGGTCACATCCTGAGCCTCGCCCGGCACATCCCGGCCGCGCACTCCGCGCTCGCACAGGGGGAGTGGAAGCGCTCGGCGTACACGGGTGTCGAGCTCTACGAGAAGACCATCGGCATCATCGGCCTCGGCCGCATCGGCGCGCTCATCGCCGCCCGCCTGCAGGCGTTCGGCACCAACGTGATCGCCTACGACCCGTACATCACCGCCGCTCGCGCGCAGCAGCTCGGCGTGCAGACCGTGAGCCTCGACGAACTGCTCGAGCAGAGCGACTTCATCACGATCCACATGCCGAAGACGCCCGAGACCACCGGCATGATCGGCACCGAGCAGTTCGCCCGCATGAAGCCGACCGCGTACATCGTGAACGTCGCGCGCGGCGGGCTGATCGACGAAGACGCACTGCACGACGCGCTCGTGGCGCGTACGATCGCCGGCGCGGCCGTCGACGTGTTCGTCTCGGAGCCGCCGCGCGACTCGCCGCTGCTCGGCCTGCCGAACATCGTCGTGACACCGCACCTCGGCGCGTCGACCGATGAGGCGCAAGAGAAGGCGGGCGTCTCGGTCGCGAGGTCGGTGCGACTCGCCCTCGCCGGCGAGCTCGTGCCCGACGCGGTCAACGTCGCCGGCGGTGTCATCGACCCGTACGTACGCCCCGGCATCCCGCTCGTCGAGAAGCTCGGCCAGCTCTTCGCGGGCATCGCCAACGGCCCGCTCACGAGCCTCGACGTCGAGGTGCGCGGCGAACTCGTCGACTACGACGTGAGCGCACTGAAGCTCGCTGCTCTGAAGGGCGTCTTCACCAACGTCGTCAGCGAGACGGTCTCGTACGTGAACGCGCCGCTGCTCGCCGAGCAGCGCGGCGTCGACGTGCGCCTCATCACCGCCGCCGAGTCGCCCGAGTACCGCAACGTGATCACGCTCACGGGCGCGATCGCCGACGGCCGCCAGGTCTCGGTCTCCGGCACGCTCACCGGCCCGAAGCAGATCGAGAAGCTCGTGGCCGTCAACGGCTTCGAACTCGAGGTGCCGATCGCGACGACCCACATCGTCATGGAGTACGCCGACCGGCCCGGCATCGTCGCGGTCTACGGCCGCGAGTTCGGCGAGGCGGGCATCAACATCGCCGGCATGCAGATCGCGCGCCGCGAGGCGGGCGGGCAGGCGCTCAGCGTGCTGACCGTCGACTCGCCGGTGCCGGCCGAGGTGCTCGAGCGGGTGCGCGAGGCGATCGACGCGAGCCTCTTCGTCGAGATCGACATCACCGAGTAGCCGCCCGGCCGTCCACGTCGGCGGGCGCCCGGGTGCCTGTTCGACTACCGGCCCGACCGGGCGATGCGCTCGAGCAGCGCGACGAGGCCGTCCATCTCGGCGGGGCCGATGTCGTCGTCGCCGAGTTCACTCGCGTCGACCTCGGCACGCAGGGCCGAGTGGTAGTACAGGCCGTCGCCGATCAGCGTGACTGCGAGGGCGAGCGCCGGGTCGTCGACACGCCGGCCGATCTCTTCGAGCCAGCGCGAGCGCACGGCGTCGATCGCCGCTGCGGCCTGCCGGTCGCCGCCCTGGGCGAGCCGCACGGTCGCGACGAAACTGTGGTCGAGCGGCGACTCGAGGTCGACCGACGAGCGCACGAAGTACGAGATCGGACCGTCGGGTGCCGAGTGGATGAGCGCCACGTCGTCGTCGACGAGCCGGTGCAGTCGCTCGATGAGTCCCGCGATCAGTGCGTGTCGCGAGCCGAAGTGGTAGAGCAGGCCGCCCTTGGAGACCCCGGCGGCACGGGCGGTGGCGTCGAGCGTCGCGGTGCGTTCGCCGTCGGCGATGATGATGCGCTCGAACGCGTCGAGCACCGCCTCTCGGGCGGCGGGCGGGCGACTCATGACTCCAGTGTGGCCGACGAGTCGCCGGTTGACCGCGCAGGTGTTGACGAAGTGGTGGACACCTTTGTTACTATACCAACTGGACGGTACAGTAACCGTTGAGACGAACGAGCCTGAGATGACCGACACCGACCAGATCGCACTCCCCACCCACGTGACGAACGCCGCCGCGGCCGCTCGCGCACCCCGCCGGGCGTGGTTCGCCCTCGCGGTGCTCATGCTGCCCGTGCTGCTCGTCTCGGTCGACAACACGGTGCTGAGCTTCGCCCTGCCTGCGATCGCGCTCGACCTCGCTCCGACCGCCGCCCAGCAGCTCTGGATCATCGACGCCTACCCCCTCGTGCTCGCAGGCCTGCTCGTCGCCATGGGCAGCGCCGGCGACCGCTTCGGCCGTCGCCGCATGCTGCTCATCGGCTCGGTCGGCTTCGCCGTGCTCTCGGTCGTCGCCGCGTTCGCGCCGACCGCAGAGGCGCTCATCGCCTCGCGCGCGGCGCTCGGATTCTTCGGCGCCATGCTCATGCCGTCGACGCTGTCGCTGCTGCGCACTGTCTTCGTCGAGCGCGAGCAACGCCGTCTCGCGATCGCGATCTGGGCCTCGGGCTTCGCCGCGGGCAGCGCCCTCGGCCCGCTCGTCGGCGGCATCCTGCTCGAGCACTTCCACTGGGGTGCGGTCTTCCTCCTCGCGGTGCCCGTGCTCGTGCCTCTGCTCGTCCTCGTGCCGCTGCTCATCCCCGAGAGCCGTGACCCCGCGCCCGGACGTATCGACATCCCGAGCACCCTGCTCTCGCTCGCCGCGATGGTGCCGGTGGTGTTCGGCATCAAGTCGCTCGCCACCGAGGGCGTCTCGGGCTTCGGCATCCAGGCCATCGTCTTCGGTCTGTTCTGCGGCCTCTGGTTCGTGCGTCGTCAGTTGAAGAGCCGCTCGCCGATGCTCGACGTGCGACTGTTCGGCCAGGGGTCGTTCGGCGGCGCCGTGCTCGTGAACCTCTTCAGCGTCATCGCGCTCGTCGGCTTCCTCTACTTCGTGTCGCAGCACCTCCAACTCATCGTCGGGCTCACCCCCGTCGCGGCCGGGCTCGCCCTGCTACCGGGACTCGTCGCGATGATCATCGCGGGCCTTGCCGTCGTGCCGATCGCCCGACGGGTCCGGCCGCGGGTGCTCGTGCCGATCGCGCTGCTCCTCTCGGCTGGCGGCTATGCCGTGATCGCGTTCTTCGCGACCGCCGACTCGATCGCCCCGGTCGTCATCGCGTTCGTGATGCTCGGCGTCGGCATCGGCGCCGCCGAGACCGTCTCGAATGAGCTCATCCTCTCGAGCGCGCCCCCCGAGAAGGCGGGCGCCGCCTCCGCCGTCTCCGAGACGGCGTACGAGCTCGGCGCGGTGCTCGGCACCGCCGTGCTCGGTTCGATCATCGCAGCCCACTACAGCGCCGCGATCGTGCTGCCGAGCGCACTCACGGCGGAACAGGCGCACACGGCGCGCGAGACACTCGCCGGCGCCGTCACCGTCGTCGACCAGTTGCCCACTGCGATCGGCGATCGGCTCGCGGCATCCGCTGCGCTGGCCTTCGACGAAGGCGTCGTGATCACCTCGCTCATCGGCGTCGCGCTCATGGTCGCTGCGGCGGTCGTCGCCGTGCTCACGCTGCGCAACCCGCAGGGTGCCCCCGCCCACGAGTGAGCCCGTCGCCGCAGGGTGTCACTCGCGCGCGCGGCCAGTACGCTGGGATGGCCAGCGCACGAAGGAGAATTCATGGTGGACACGGTCAAGCTCGCGGTCATTCCCGGTGACGGGATCGGCCCTGAAGTCGTCGCCGAGGCGCTGAAGGCGCTCGCGGCAGCGACCGAGGGTTCGGGGGTCGCGTTCGAACAGACCGAGTTCTCCCTGGGCGCGGCGCGCTACCTCGCGACCGGCGATGTGCTGACCGACGACGACCTCGCCTCGATCAAGGGCCACGACGCGATCCTGCTCGGCGCGGTCGGCGGAGTGCCCGGCGACCCGCGTCTCGCGGGCGCGAACATCGAGCGGGGCCTACTGCTGAAGCTGCGCTTCGAACTCGACCACTACGTCAACCTGCGGCCGTCGGTGCTCTACCCCGGTGTCGCGAGCCCGCTCGCCGCACCCGGCGACGTCGACTTCGTCGTCGTGCGCGAGGGCACCGAGGGTCCGTACGTCGGCAACGGCGGTGCGATCCGCGTCGGCACGCCCGCCGAGGTCGCCAACGAGGTGTCGGTCAACACCGCGTACGGAGTCGAGCGCGTCGTGCGCTACGCCTTCGCCGCGGCATCCGATCGCCCTCGCAAGAAGTTGACGCTCGTGCACAAGACGAACGTGCTCGTCTTCGCCGGGTCGCTGTGGAAGCGCACGGTCGACGCCGTCGCCGCCGAATTCCCCGACGTCGCGGTCGATTACCTGCATGTGGATGCCGCGACGATCTTCCTGGTCACGAATCCTGCGAGATTCGACGTCATCGTCACCGACAACCTGTTCGGCGACATCCTCACCGATCTGGCCGGCGCGATCAGCGGCGGCATCGGGCTCGCGGCCTCGGGCAACATCAACCCCGACGGCCGGTTCCCGAGCATGTTCGAGCCGGTTCACGGCTCGGCGCCCGACATCGCGGGCATGGGCGTGGCCGATCCCACCGCCGCGATCCTCTCGGTGGCGCTGCTGCTCGACCACCTCGGCCGGGCCGACGCCGCGGCCAGGGTCCAGCAGGCCGTCGTCGCCGACGTCGCCCAGCGCGGCGACACCCGGCGCACGACCGCAGAGGTCGGCGACGCCATCGCCGCACGAATCGGCACGCTCGCCTGAACCGGCGACAGAACCAGCGCATCGAAGGAAACGAAAATGACGATCAACCTCCCGCTCCAGGCTCCGTCGGCAGCAGGTCTCATCTGGCAGGTCATCCGCAACGAGCAGGCGAAGACGCCCGCCGAACGCGACGCGGTGCTCGCCGACCCCGGCTTCGGCAACCACTTCACCGACCACATGGTCGACATCTGCTGGTCTGAGAAGGGCGGCTGGCACCGCCCGCGCGTCACGCCCTACGGCCCGATCTCGCTCGACCCGGCCGCCGCGGTGCTGCACTACGCGCAGGAGATCTTCGAGGGCATGAAGGCCTACCGGCACGCCGACGGTTCGATCCACACCTTCCGGCCGTACGAGAACGCCGCCCGCATGCAGCGCTCCGCGCGTCGCATGGCGCTGCCCGAGCTGCCGAGCGAGATCTTCATCGAATCGCTCAAGCAGCTCATCGCCGTCGACGCCGACTGGGTGCCGAGCGCGCCCGAGACGAGCCTCTACCTACGCCCGTTCATGTTCGCGAAAGAGGCGTTCCTCGGCGTGCGCCCGGCGAAGAAGGTCGCCTACTACGTGATCGCGAGCCCGGCGGGCGCCTACTTCCCGGGTGGGGTCGAGCCCGTGAACATCTGGCTCTCCACCGACTACGCGCGCGCGGGCAAGGGCGGCACCGGCGCTGCCAAGACCGGCGGCAACTACGCATCGAGCCTGCTGCCCCAGGCCGAGGCATACGAGAAAGGATGCCAGCAGGTCGCGTTCCTCGACGACGCCGGCAACCTCGAAGAGCTCGGCGGCATGAACATCGTGCTCGTCAAGCGCGACGGCACGCTCGTCACGCCCGAATCGCCCTCGATCCTCGAGGGCATCACGCGCGACTCGATCCTGCAGCTCGCGACCGATCGCGGCCACGCGGTCGAGCGGCGCGCCATCGCCCTCGACGAGTGGCGCAGCGGCGCCGAGTCGGGCGAGATCGTCGGTGCCTTCGCGTGCGGCACCGCCGCGGTCGTCGTGCCCATCGGGCGCCTGCTCGGCACCGACTTCGAGATCGTGCACACGGGCGCCGCGGCATCCGAACTCGCGCTCTCGCTGCGTCAAGAGCTCACCGACATCCAGTACGGCCGCGTCGAAGACCGCCACGGCTGGCTGACCCGACTCGACGGCTGACGGCCGACAGCCGACTGCTGATGGCCGACAGCTGACTGCTGATGGATGTCGCCGCCTTCGGCGGTGGGGTCCGGGGTCTGCGACGAGACCGCCGCCGGTAGGCTGAAGTCATGAAGATCGCGCGTTTCAGCCACGACGACACCATCGCATTCGGCATCGTCGACGAAGAGGAGCACGAGCTCGTCGTGCTGAAGGCCGACCCGATGTTCGCGGGCTACGAGCCCACGGGCGAGCGCGTCAAGCTCACCGAGGCGAAGCTGCTCGCGCCCGTGATCCCGCGTTCGAAGGTCGTCGCGGTCGGCAAGAACTACCGCGACCACGCGGAGGAGATGGGTGGCGAGGCGCCCGCCGAGCCGCTGCTCTTCTTGAAGCCGAACACCTCGGTGATCGGCCCCGGCGACGCCATCGTGCTGCCGAAGCAGAGCGAGCGGGTCGAGCACGAGGGCGAGCTCGCCGTCGTCATCGGGCGCATCGCGAAGAACGTTTCCGAAGAGGATGCCGAGGACTACATCTTCGGCTACACGATCGCCAACGACGTGACGGCCCGCGACCTTCAGCAGCGCGACGGCCAGTGGGCACGTGCGAAGGGCTTCGACTCGTTCTGCCCGCTCGGGCCCGTGATCGAGACGCACGTCGACTTCGAGACCGCCACGATCGAGACGCGCGTGAACGGCGAGCGCCGGCAGTCGGGCAGCCTCGCCGACATGGTGCACTCGGTCGGCTCGATCATCGCGTACGCCTCGAGCGTGTTCACGCTGCTGCCCGGTGACGTGATCCTCACGGGCACTCCCGCCGGCGTCGGCCCCATCGTCGACGGCGACACCGTCGAGGTCGACGTGACCGGACTCGGCACGCTCTCGAACCCGGTGCGTTCGGCCTGAGGCGAACCCCGAGCGGTGCGACTGCATCGCGCCGCCGTGTTCGCCCGAGTGCCCGCTGCGTGCGTCAGCCGGCCGCGCGCAGGTGGCTGATGACGAGCCCGACCGGCACGCCGATGAGGACGACGACGAACACGATCGCCGAGAGCACGCGTGCGACGCGCCCCATTCCGCCTGATGACGCGTCGCTCGACGAAGACACGAGGGTTGCACGCAGCGCCACCACGAGCGTCGGCACGATCAGCAGCCCGCCGAGGTCGGCGACGAGCGGCAGTCTGGCGAGCGCGCCGACGATGACGAGCAGGAAGCCGAGGTTCCACACGGTGAACAGCAGCACCCCGCCGCGGCCGTCCGCCCACGGAGCCGAGGCGACCACCCGGGCGATGAGGCACTGCGTGGCGCCGCCCACGAGCACGAGGTAGGCCGCGAGCCAACTGCCCTGCTCCCAGTTCAGCGGCCCGGTCACCGCGGCGACGAGTCCGCCGACGACGATGAGCGCGATGCCGACGGCATTGCCGACGGCGACCGGCGTGATCCGCTGCGCGGACGCCGTGGAGGCCGTCATCGTGCGCACCTCGCCGTCACCGACCGGCACGGTTCGCCGCAGCTGCACTTCGCGGTTGCGATGATGTCATGGCGCGCGTTCACTTCTGATCCCTTCGACACGATGGCGATCCCGAAGAACTGGTCGTCGATTTGAACGTAGCAGATTGCGGTTTATTCGGGTGAGCGGGTAGTTTCGACACATGGTCGAACTCCCCGGCGAACTCACCGCACTCCGAGACATCCGTGACCGCGCTGACATTGCGCGGCTCGTCGAGTCTTTCTACCTGCGGGCCTTCGCCGACCCTCTGATCGGACCGATCTTCACCGATGTCGCGCACATGGATCTCGACCATCATCTGCCGATCATGTGCGACTTCTGGGAGACGGTGCTCTTCCAGACCGGCACCTACCGGCGGAACGCGCTCGCCATGCATGTCGCGATCAACGCGAAGTACGAGCTCGAAGCGGCGCACTTCGACCGATGGCTCGAACTCTGGGTCGTGAACGTCGACGAGCAGTTCGCGGGCGACGCCGCCGAGCGCGCGAAGGTCCAGGCGCGCCGCATCGCCGGATCGATCGGCCGCCGACTCGCGGGGGGCTCGGGCAGCGCCCTCGAAACCGTCTCGTCGCGCGCCCGGCTCGAGGCGGAGGGGGCGATCGATGCGGTCGGCTGAGTCCGACCCGCGAGCTGACGTTGCGGCGCTCGCGGTTGCGTCGCCGCCCAAGATGCGGGTGCTCGAGGCCCTGCAGCGGGTGGGGCATGCTGTGGACGCACGAGAACTCGCCGATGCGCTCGGCGTGCACGTCACGACCGCACGGTTCCACCTCGACAAACTCGTCGAGGCCGGCGTCGTCGTCGCGGCCGCCGAGCACAGTTCTCGTCGTGGACGCCCCCGCCTGCGCTACGCCCTCGTCGACGTGGTCGCGACCCGCGCGCGCGACGAACGATCTCGTGAGCAGCTGATCGAGGTGCTGGCCGTCGCTCTCGACGGTCAGGCGAGCGAGACCCGCGCGAGGCTCGCGCGTGAGGCGGGTCGACGCTGGGCCGAGAACCTGGCGGGCGACGACGCCGCCATGCGTGATGATACGGCGACCGACCGCCTGACCCGCATGCTCGATGAGCTCGGCTTCGCTCCCGAGCCTGTGGCCGAAGGCCTCTCCCTGCATGCGTGCCCGTTCCGAGATTCAGCGCGTCGGCACCGCGACGTCATCTGCGGAGTGCACGCGGGGCTGATCGGTGAGGTGCTCGCCGGCGCTGAACTGTTGCCGTTCACCGCGCCCGACCGCTGCCTCGTCGCCCTCGGCGCGCCGCACTGATCTTCCGCCGGCCGTCGCTGGGGTCAGCAGCCGGGTCCGGTGGGGTTCTGGATGCAGTCGCTGTCGACGAGGACGGTGTCGATCTGTCCGACGAGGACGGGTTGCGGGTCGCCGGTGATGGTGAGGGTGCCGGCGATGGGTCGCCAGGCGGAGCCGGCGAAGCGGTATTCGGCGCGCAGCACGATGTCGAGGGTGACGGTGTAGCGGCCGGATTCGTCGTACTGATGGCTGGTGTCGGTGGCGGTGAATTCGCGGAGTCCGAGGCTCTCCCAGGTGGTGCCGGGGGTGGCGCTTTCGACGAGGCCGCCGTCGCTGTGGGTCCAGCGGTAGCCGACGGGGGTGAAGCGGACGTCGGCGGGTTGGCCGAGCAGGGTGCCGGTGATGATCTGGGTGGATGCGTCGGCGATGAAGTTGGCGGGGAGGTCGCGTACGGCCCAGCCTCGGGGTTCCATGTCGCCGACGGGTTTGGCCGGGACGAATGAGGCGATGTCGCGCAGGGTGATGATGGTGCCCGGGACGGGTGCGGACGGGTCGGGCTCGGTCGGTGGCATCCAGCACTGTTGTGGGTTCAGCGGACTGCAGTTCTCCGACACCGCGGGCTCAGGTTTCGGAGCTTCTTCTGATTCATAGAAGAGCGCGTCGTCTACGACCGATTGCTCGGCAAGCGGTGGTGGAGCATCGCCGCCACCGCTTGTGACCGCTTCGAGGATCGCCTCAGTTGGAGTCAACGTTCCGGCGGGCGTTGCGCACCCATCGACCCAGGCCATCGTCCCCGAACAGGCATCGGGATCTGGCGGTGCCTCGGCCGTGTTCAACGGGGCGAAGGTGACAGCAGCGGATATTGCGATCAGCAGAAGTCGTCGCCTGACCATGCGTTTACTCCGCTCACGATCAGTAATGCCGGTTCACCTGGTGCAGAGACCATGAATGCCTGCGACGCAATGCGATCGGGTCGCTGTGCGGGCGTGACGTCGGTTCCGTTCGCGTCGATCACTCGGGAGCCTGAAACATCTCGGCAGAGGTAGATCGACACCTCCGCAACACCGTCGACCGTGCGCCATTCGACCAGCGAAGTCGTATCGAATGACGACGGACCAGATGAGCTCAAGCCCAGATCTTCTATCGCGGCGTACTCTTCGTGGAGCTTCGGGGCGAACTCAGTGGTGACGACAGTGTCGATGCGATCGGCTTCCTCGCCGCCTTGGATGAGAATCGTGTCCGACACTTCGCGGTACGCCTCGTACGCTTCAACCGCCGCCGCAAGGGCCTCCTCATCGCTCGCGAAGATCGGCCCCGCGGCATCCGCTGATGGGCTCGGCGAAGGCGACGGCGCTGGGTCGGCGCCCGTGCACCCGCTCATGAGCAGCGCGATCGCGCCGGCCGCGGCGAGCGCGATGCCGAGTCGGTCGCGCTGGCGCCGCGGCGCCAATCGGGGGAGAGACATTTGATCACCCTAAGCGAATCCCCGGGGTGGCCGTGGCGGTTATCCACAGGCGGGATCCGACCGCTCAGCCCGGCGCCCGTCGCTCAGCGACCGAGGGCGGAGGCGGCGAGATCGACGTCCTCGTCGTCGTTCCAGACGTGGAACGCGACCCGAGCCCGGCCGGCGCGCCCCGAGGCCGTGATGCCCGCCGCGCCGAGCGCGGCCAGCGCACCGCCGTCGGCGTCGGGCCAGGCGACGATCGCGCTGTCGGCGGCGTCGAGTCCGAGCCGCGCCCGGAACGCATTCGCGAGCCCGACGTCGTGCCGTTGCACCTCGCTCATGTCGAGCGAAGCGGCGAGTTCGAGCGCCGCCTCGGCACCCGCCCAGGCGTGCCAGGCGGGGGAGACGTCGAAGCGCTGTGCGCCGTCCGCGAGGTGCAGCGACGGCCCGTAGCACGACGCCCAGGGGTCGGTGCCCGAGTACCATCCGGCCGCGTGCGGAGTCAGTTCATCGACCGCTCGCGTCGAGAACGCGGCGAAGGCCGCGCCGCGGGGCGCCGAGAGCCACTTGTACGCGTGGCAGATCACGACGTCGGCGTCGAGCGCGTCGGTCGGCATCCAGCCGGTGGCCTGGGTCGTGTCGACGAGGGTGAGCGCGCCGGCATCCCGAGCGGCGACGGCGACGGATGCCGCGTCGGCGACCTCGCCCGTCGCCGACTGCACGAGCGAGTACGAGACGAGCCAGGTCGTGGCCGTTACCGCCTCGGCGAGGGAGTCGAGCGGCACGTGGCGCACCCGCAGATCGCCGCGAGCCAGGAACGGCCCGATGACCGACGAGAAGTCGCCGTCGACGCACACGATCTCGGCGCCGGCGGGCGCCGAGGCGGCGACGAGTCCGGCGAAGACCGATACCTGCGAACCGGTGGCGATCTCACTCGGCGCGCGGCCGAGCAGCGTCGCGGCGTGGCCCCGGGCCCGGTCGTGGATCCTCCCGTACTCGACGCCGCACGCGGTTCCGGCCGACCACGATTCCAGATCGCGTCGCACGGTGTCGCGCGTGACGTCGGCGGGCAGGCCCATCGTGCAGGCGGCGAGGTAGCCGCGGCCTGCGGCGTACCGCTCGCGGGTGTGATGCATGCATCAAGACTCGATCACGCTGATTCATTCGACAAGGCCCAGCGAATGATCATATACATGCGCTCGAGTTATGATTCAACCATGTCGGATGCCTCGATCGAAGCCCTCGCCGCTGCACTCGACCTGCAGACCGTGCGCGTCGTGCACCAGATCGCCGAACACGGTTCGCTCACCGCCGCCGCCGAGTGGCTCGGCTACAGCCAACCCGCCGTGAGTCAACAGCTGCGGCGCTTCGAGCAGCGCACGGGCATCGCGCTCGTCGAACGCGTCGGCCGCGGCATCCGCTTGACCGAATCGGGGCGTGTGCTCGCGCGACACGCGCAGGATGTCGCCACGGCGCTCGAGGCCGCGGCGGGCGAACTCGCCGAGCTCCGCGGGCTCCGCGCCGGACGGGTGCGGCTCGTCGCCTTCCCCTCGGCGTCGGCGACACTCGTGCCCCGGCTCATCGCGGCGCTCGCCGCCGCCCACCCCGGCGTCGACGTCACCTACGTCGAGGCCGAGCCGCCCGAGGCGGTGCGCGCCGTGCGCGCCGACCAGGCCGATCTCGCGATCACCTTCAGCTACCCGGGCGATCGCGACGACCCGCACCAGGCGAGCGCGCGCGGGCTCGACGTGCGCGCCTACGGCGACGAGCCGATGCAGCTCGTGCTGCCGGCCGGGCATGCGGCCGCGGCATCCGACGTCGTCGATCTCGGAGCGCTGCGCGACGAGCCCTGGATCGCCGGCTGCCCTCGCTGCCGCGGGCACCTGCTCGAGCTCGCGGGGGCCGCGGGATTCGTGCCGCGCATCGCGTTCGAGACCGACAACTTCGTCGCCGTCGAGGGCATGGTCGCGCAGGGGCTCGGGGTCGCGCTGCTGCCGGCCCTTGCACTCGCCGCCTCGCCGCGCCACGACGACGTGGTGGCGAGGCCGACCGCGCTCGCCGACGTGCGCTCGCTGCACCTCGTGACCGCGCGCGGCGCCGAGCGGGTGCCCGCCGTCGGCGCGGCGATCACCGCGGCGTTGGCCGCACTCGAATCGCTCGCCGCTCGATAGCATTGAGGGGTATGTCTGAGACAGCTCACCCCACGACCACGGCCACCGGCAGCGACATCCGTGTGCGCTTCTGCCCATCGCCGACCGGCACGCCGCACGTCGGCCTCGTTCGCACCGCCCTGTTCAACTGGGCCTATGCGCGCCACACCGGCGGCACCTTCGTATTCCGCATCGAAGACACCGACGCCGCACGCGACAGTGAAGAGAGCTACGCGCAGCTGCTCGACGCCCTCACCTGGCTCGGGCTTATGTGGGACGAGGGCATCGACGTCGGCGGCCCGCACGGCCCGTACCGGCAGTCGCAGCGCGGTGACATCTACCTCGAGATCATCGAGCGGCTGAAGGCCTCGGGCCACCTCTACGAGTCGTACTCGACGGCGGAGGAGATCGACGCCCGCAACGAGGCGAACGGCCGGCCGAAGCAGCTCGGCTACGACAACTTCGACCGCGACCTCACCGCCGAGCAGAAGGCGGCGTTCCGCGCCGAGGGGCGCCAGCCCGCCCTGCGCCTTCGGGTGCCCGAGGTCGACCTCGGCTTCGACGACCTCGTGCGCGGCCGCATCGACTTCCCGGTCGGGTCGACGATCGACTTCGTCGTCGTGCGACCGAACGGCGCACCGCTCTACACCTTCGTGAACCCCGTCGACGACGCGCTCATGGGCATCACCGACGTGCTGCGCGGCGAAGACCTGCTGTCGTCGACACCTCGCCAGATCGCGCTGTACCACGCGCTCATCGACATCGGCGTGACGAGCTTCGTGCCGCGCTTCGGACACCTGCCCTACGTCATGGGCGAGGGCAACAAGAAGCTCTCGAAGCGCGACCCCGAGTCGAACCTGTTCCATCACCGCGATCGCGGGTTCATCCCCGAGGGGCTCATCAACTACCTCGCCCTGCTCGGCTGGGGCTTCTCGGCCGACCGCGACGTGTTCTCGCGCGACGAGCTCATCGCCGCGTTCGACGTCGCGAACGTCAACCCGAACCCGGCCCGCTTCGACCTGAAGAAGGCCGAGGCGATCAACGGCGACCACATCCGTCAGCTCGAGGCCGCCGACTTCGCGGCGCGCACCGTGCCGTACCTGCGGGCGGCCGGAGCCGTCTCGACCCCGATCACCGCTGCTGAAGAGGCCGTGCTCGCCGAGGGCGCACCGCTCATCCAAGAGCGCATCGCCCTGCTGGGCGAGGCTCCCGGCATGCTCGGCTTCCTGTTCACGGATGCCGCGGGGCTCGAGTTCGACGAGGCGGCCGTCGCCGCCCTCACCGCCGACGCGCCGGCCGTGCTCGCCGCGGCACGCGAGGTGCTCGACCGGCTGCCGGCCGAGGACTGGACGCACGAGCAGATCGAAGAGGCCCTGCGCGCGGCCCTCGTCGACGGCCTCGCGCTGAAGCCACGCGTCGCCTTCGGTGCCGTGCGCACCGCGATCTCGGGGCGCCGCGTCTCGCCGCCGCTCTTCGAGTCGATGCAGATCCTCGGCAAGGTCGACTCGATCGAGCGCATCGACCGGTTGTCGGCGCTGCTCGCCTGACGCGCGTGGGCGCCCGCCGGGTGAGTGCTGCTCAGTTTGGCGGGTGCCCGACCGTAGGCTAGAGTTACATGTCGGCGCGAGGCTTCGGTTTCGGCCATTGGGGTATGGTGTAATTGGCAACACGGCGGTTTCTGGTACCGTTGTTCTTGGTTCGAGTCCAGGTACCCCAGCCAATTTCTTGAAGTGAAGGCCCGGTTCTCCGGGCCTTTCTCATTTCCTCAGACACCCGGCCCAGACACCCGCCTCAGACACTCGCCGCCGCTCAGGCGCGCGCCGACTGGACATCCGGGGGTCGCTGCGCTTGCATTGAGTGTCGGCTCCATGCGCACCTCCCTACGGGTGCGAATGCGATCGCGAGACACCGACAGAGGATTGGGTGAGCCATGGGTTCTGGGAACATGCGGAATCGTGACTTTCAAGAGACGCGAACCCCGCTCGGCGTGCTCGGCGGCTTCGTGGGGCTCATCGCGGCGAGCGTCGGCGTCGCCATGCTCGTCGTCGCCGGAGTGACACCTGCACTCGCGACCGTCGGCATCGCGGCATCCGGAACCATCAACATGTTCGAGAACCTTCCCGGGTACCTCCAGATCGACGAGCTCTCGCAGAAGAGCAACATCTACGCGACGGCTAATGACGGGACGCTGGTGCTGCTCGCCTCCTTCTACGACCAGAACCGCGTCGAGGTCGGCTGGGAGTCGATCAACCAGTACGTGAAAGACGCCGCGATCGCGGGTGAAGACCCCAGGTTCTACGACCACGGCGGCGTCGACGTGCAGGGCACGCTTCGGGCGGCCGTGAAGACCGCGACCGGGGGCCGGACGCAAGGCGGCTCGTCGATCGCGCAGCAGTACGTGAAGAACGTGCGCGTGCAGGAGTGCGAGGCCGAGGCCGACGTCACCGCCGTCGAAGACCTGACCGTCGAAGAGGTCGAGGCCCTCACGTACGACGATCGCCGTGCACTCGTCGACGAAGCGAAGAACGACTGCTACGACCAGGCGACCGAATCCGACGGAAGCGCCGGCATCGAGCGCAAGCTCAAAGAGATGCGTCTCGCGATCGGCGTCGAGAAGCGGTACTCGAAGAGCGAGATCCTGCTCGGCTACCTGAACATCGCGGGCTTCGGCGGCACCGTCTACGGCATCGAGGCGGCCGCCAACTATTACTTCTCGACGAGCGCCGCGGCGCTCACACTGCCCCAGGCGGCATCGCTGCTGGCGATCGTCAACAACCCCGTCGACTTCCAGCTCGACAAGCCCGACAGCGAGACGAACGGTGCGGCGAACGGCTACGCGCGCAACAAGGAGCGGCGCGACTACATCCTCCTGCACATGTACGCCGAGAAGAAGATCACGAAAGAGGAGTACGACGCCGCGGTGGCGACGCCGATCGAGCCCGTGATCAAAGAGCCGAGCACGGGCTGCCAGACCGCGAACGGCTCGGCGTACTTCTGCGACTACGTGAAGAACATCCTGCAGACCGATCCGACCTTCGGCGAGGATGCCGAGACGCGCATGCGCAACTTCAAGCGCGGCGGCTACGACGTGTACACGACGCTCGATCTCGACCTGCAGAACGCCGCTGAGACGGCGATCGCCCAGAACGTTCCGCAGACCTACCCCGGTTGGGATGTCGGCAGCGTGATCTCGAGCGTGCAGGTGGGCACGGGCCGAGTGCTCGCGATGGCGCAGAACAAGATCTACAGCCAAGACCCGAACGTGCTCGCACTCGGCGCGCGGTATACGAGCGTCAACTACAACACCGACTACACACAGGGCGGGTCGAGCGGGTTCCAGCCCGGATCGACCTACAAGGTGTTCACCCTCGCGGAGTGGCTCAACGAGGGTCATCCGCTGAGCGAGCGGGTCGACTCGAAACCCAAGACGAACTGGGGCGTCTTCCAAGACAGCTGCGACGGCCCGATCAACACCAACAGCGAACACTGGAGCCCGAAGAACGACGCCAACGAGTCGGGCGGCAACTATTCGGCGCTCGAGTCGACGATCGGCTCGATCAACACCGGGTTCATCGGCATGGCGAAGCGGCTCGATCTCTGCGGCATCCGAAAGACCGCAGAGGCGTTCGGGATGCATCGGGCCGACGGCAACCCGCTGCAGCAGGGTCCGTCGTCGGTGCTCGGCACGAACGAGGTGGCCCCGCTCAGCCTCGCGGTCGCATTCGCCGGCATCTCGAACAACGGCGTCACCTGCACGCCGGTGGCGATCGACCGCATCGTCGATCGCAACGGCGACGAGATCCCCGTGCCGAAGTCGACGTGCACCGCGGCGGTCACGCCAGAGGTCGCCGCGGCCATGCACTACGCGATGCAGCTCGTGATGACGGGCGGCACGGCGACCGAATCGAATCGGGCCGTGCAGCCGCACGTGCCGCTCATCGGCAAGACCGGCACGACCGACGGCAACAAAGACACCTGGATGGCCGGCGCCAGCTCGAAGGTCGCGACGGTGGCCGGGGTGGTGAGCCTCATCGGCGACGCGAACCAGCGCGCGATCCGCTTCGACAGCGGTTCGGCGGCGACGGCTCGCCACCGCATGTGGCCCATCGTGATGTCGGTGGCCGCCGCGAAGTACGGCGGTGATGCGTTCAGCGTGATCGGCCCGAACGAGCGGGTCGCGCCGCAGCGGGCGCCGCTACCGGGCACCGATGCGGCACCAACGCCCGACCCGCCGACGCAAGTGCAGGGTGAGGAACAGGCGCCCGACGACGGCCCAGGCAACAGCGGCCACGGCAACGACCCCCCGGGCAACGACGGCGGCGGCCCCGGCCGCGGGAACGACTGAGGCCACCGGCTCCGCGGCCGAGTGAACCGCGCGGCCCATTCACGGGCTGATCGCGCGGCACACCCGGTTGCACTTCAGGCTGCGACCGACTCGCGCCGGGCGAACCGCACTCGGTGCGCGACCCACGCCGCGATCGCGGCGGCGCCGATGCCGAGCACGACGAGCAGCCACGGCACGATGGTCGCGGGGGAGACGCCGGCGGCGCCGTTCGCGAGCGTCGCGCTGCCCTCGGCGACGAGCGCGGTGCCGTCACTCAATTCGGTGCTGCCGGCGGCGAGGTCGGATGCCCCGCTCGCAAGCGCCGCGGAGCCGTCGGCGAGTTCGCTCGTGCCGTCGGCGAGCGCCGAGGCGCCGGTCGAGAGGGTCTTCGCGCCCGTCGCGAGGTTCGTCGCCCCGGTGCTCAGCGTGTTCGTTCCGAGCGAGAGACCGTCGGCACCCGCGGCGAGCCGGAAGGTGCCGTCGACGAGCGAGCTCGCACCGGCCGAGACCTGCGCCGCGCCGGAGCTCAGCTCGCCGCTCTTCGCCGCGAGGTTCGCGGCGCCTGCCGCGAGTTCGCCGCTCTTGGCCACGAGCACCGATGTGCCTTCGGCGTCGAATTTCACGAGGCCGGCGTCGACGAGCCCGAGGCCCGTCCTGAGCTTGGCGAATCCACCGTCGAGCACTGCGGGCGCCGTGGCCTGCATCGCGCCGACGCCGCTCTTGAGCTGCGTCGTGATGCCCTCCAGCAGGGTGTATCGAGCCGCGTTCTCGGGGTTGGTCAGATCGAGGTCCTCCTTGAGGCTCGCGAGCGTCGAGTCGAGTAGCGCGAGACCGCCCGCCATCTCGTCCGATTCGGTCTTCAGGTAGAGTTGCGCGCCGTCCTTGAACTCGGTGATGCCCGCATCGACGCGTCCGATGCCGCCGCGCAGGGCGATGATCTGGTCGTCCGCCTTCACGGCGCCGTCGGCGAGCTGCTGCGCGCCGGTCGCGAGTCGACCTGCCCCGTCCGCGAGTTGCGCCGCACCGTCGGCCGACTTGCCCGCGCCCGTGCTCAGCGAGTCGGCGCCCGCCGCGGTCGCAGACGCGCCTTCGGCGAGCGAGGCGGCGCCGAGCGCTGCGGCGTCGGCTCCGGCCCGCACCTGCTCGGCGCCGGCCGACGCCGACGCCGCTCCGGTCTCGAGCTTCGTCGCGCCCGTCGCGGCATCGGCAGCGCCGTCGCTGAGCTTCGTGCCGCCGGCCGCGAGCGCGCCCGCACCGTCGGCCACCTGTTGCGACCCCTCGTTCGTCTGCGCGGCTCCCGCCGCGAGTTCGGCCGAGCCGCCCGCGAGCTTGCTCGTCGTCAGCAGGAAGAGGGTCGTCATCGTCGCGAGCGCGAGCGCGAGCACGATGACGGCGATCTTGAGGCCGGCGCCGTGCCGGTGCTCTGAGGCGGGTTCGATTCTCGTCATTGAGACTCCAGTTGTGCGGGCGCGCGTCAGTGCGTGCCGAGATGGGGGAGCAGGATTCGCGACCGGTGCCGGGCCGCAGCCCGCGCTCGGCGAGGGTGGGCCGGGCGCATGGGGCGCAACGGGAGCTGTGAGCCCCGAAGTGCCCTGAACGTATCAGCGGCTGAGGTTTCGTCAACGTACGCGGCCGAACTTGTGTGCGAATCGCCAATGGATGTGCACGGCGGCGCTTCGCCGTTGTCGGAGAACCACAGCTGCGGTCACGGCCGAGGTGACGGCCGCCCGCGACATCCGACCGCGAGGCGCCGCTTGTACGCTGGCCGCATGACCGTCGCCGCCGAGACCCTGCACGCCGTCGAGACCGTCTTCACCGAACGCATCGCCGCAGGCACGGCGCCGGGCGGCAGTTGGGCCGTCTTCGATCGCGATGGCGTCGTCGCGAGCGGCGGCGCCGGGTTCGTGTCGCTCGGTGGGTCGAGCAACGGGCCGACCTCCGCACCCGGCCCCGACACGCTCTTCCGCATCGCGAGCTGCACGAAGAGCTTCACCGCGGCCGCCCTGCTGCTGCTCCGCGATCGCGGCCTGCTCGACCTCGACGCGCCGGCGCGCGCGTTCGTGCCCGAGTTCGCACCCGAAGTGCCCGGCGGTGTCGACGCCGAGCCGACGGTGCGCATGCTCATGACGATGTCGGGAGGCCTGCCCACCGACGACCCCTGGGCCGACCGTGAAGAGTCGATGACGCGCGAGGAGTTCAGCGCCACGCTCGCCGCGGGCATCCGCTGCGTCACCGTGCCCGGCACCGCGCTCGAGTACTCGAACCTCGGCTATGCCGTGCTCGGCCAGGTCGTCGAGCGGGTCTCAGGCGAGGCGTTCATCGACTTCGTTGTGCGCGAGCTCGTCGAACCGCTGGGACTCGACGTGCAGTTCGAGCGCCCGGCGCGTGACGGCGTGCCGGTCGCGATCGGTCACCGAAGAGCGGGCGATGACGGATGGCTCGCACTCCCGTTCACCGGCCCAGGCGTGTTCTCGGCCATCGGCGGACTCTTCGCCTCGGCCACGAGCCTCGCCGAATGGGCGAGGTGGTTCGCGGCGGCCTCGAGCGGCGACGAGCGCGGCCCGTTGAGCGCGGCGAGCCGGCGCGAGATGCAGCAGCTCATGCGCGTCGCCGCGAAACGTCACAGCCCGCCGCTCGTGCCCGGTACGCAGCTCGCGCCGGTGCCGCTCGTGTATGGCTACGGCTTCGGCCTCTTCGTCGAGCTCGACGAGCGGTTCGGCCCGGTCGCCTCGCACTCGGGCGGCTACCCGGGCTTCAGTGCGCACATGCGTTGGCACCCGGCCTCGGGGCTCGGCGTCGTCGCCTTCGAGAACGCGACCCAGGCGAGGGTCTCGCAGGGGGCCGAGCAGGCGCTTGCCCTCGTGCTCGAGGCCGCTGCCCGCGTCGGTGCGGTCGTTCCCGTGCCGGTGCCGTGGCCCGAGACGCTCGAGGCATCCGTCGCCCTCAGTGCGCTCGTGAACGAATGGTCGGATGCCGCGGCGGACGACGTGCTCGCATCGAATGTCGCGCTCGATGTGCCGTACGCCGAACGCCGTGCCGCCGTCGAAGCGGCATGGGCGGCGATCGGTGGTCGCACCGCGGAGAGTGAGACCGCCGTCGACGCGGTCTGCGACTCGCCCGACCACCTCGTGTGGTTCCTGCCGGGCGCCACGGGCCGGCTCAGGGTCGAGGTGCGCATGACGCCGCTCGCCGCGCCGCGCGCGCAGACGTTCCTCGTGAGGGTCGAGGGCCCCGAGTCATCCGTCGCCTGAATGCGATGCGGCCGTCTCAGCGGCTGCGACCGGCGCTCAGATCTCGATCGACTCGCCCGGCTCGAGCGGCACGTACTCGCCGCCGCCCTGCTCGGTGGCCCAGGCGAGCCGGGCATTCGAGAGCGCTTTGCCCGCCGCGGACAGCAGCATCTCGTGCGTCGGGAACGCCCGGCGCGGCGCGACCTCGACGGCGTAGTCCATCGCTTCGCTGATCTTCATCCAGGGGGCCGCCGCCGGCGCCGCGAGCACCTCGACGGGCACGCCGGGCACCGTGAACGAGTCGCCGCCGTAGTAGAGCGCGTCGTTCACGAGCACCCCCAGGTTGTCGATCACGGGGATCGACGGGTGGATCACGGCGTGCCGACCGCCGAAGAACCGCAGCCGAAAGGCGCCGACCTCGACGGTGTCACCCGCCTCGACGGTCTCCACGACGAAGCCGGCGTCGGCAGCCGCCGCCGTCACCCCGGCGGGTCCGAAGATGCGCACCTCGGGGCTCGCCGCGACGATGCGGGCGAGTTGCTCGGGCGTCCAGTGGTCGTCGTGCCGGTGCGTGACGACGACGGCGACGACGGCCGCCGAGGCGGGCACCGGCCTCGTGAACTTGCCGGGGTCGACGATGAGCGCCTCGCCCGATTCCTCGACGACGAGCGCGGCGTGTTCGAGTTTGGTGAGGCGCATGGTTCGAGCAAACACCCGTCGACGGTCGGCGCGCAAGGCCCGCCGCCTGCCAGAATCGCTGCATGCCCAGCACTCCCAGGCGACTCCTCGTCGCGATCAACCCGGCGGCGTCGTTCGGGCGCAATCGCGCCGTCGGCCCCACGGTCGCGGAGCGGCTGGTGCGCGAGGGGTACGAGGTCTCGGTCCTCCGCGAGGCGAACTTCGAATTGCTGCGGCGTGAGGCCGAATCGGCGTTCGCGCACGGCACCGACGGCGTGATCGTCGTCGGCGGCGACGGCATGGTCTCGCTCGGCGTGAACCTGGTCGCGGGCACCGGCGTGCCGCTCGGCATCGTCGCGGCGGGCACGGGCAACGATCTCGCGCGCGGCCTCGGACTGCCCTACGACGATCCCGCAGCGGCGACCGAGGCGCTCGTCGAGGCGTTGCGCCGTACGCCGACCGCCATCGATGCCGGACTGGTCCGGCACGGCGAGTTGCGCACCTGGTTCGCCTCCGTCGTGTCGACGGGCTTCGACGCCGTCGTCAACGAGCGT
This sequence comes from Agromyces sp. NPDC055520, assembly GCF_053619715.1. NCBI lineage: Bacteria > Bacillati > Actinomycetota > Actinomycetes > Micrococcales > Microbacteriaceae > Agromyces > Agromyces sp. NPDC055520. The sequence goes on from NZ_JBSHJY010000001.1 coordinate 71,346, forward strand.
GCGAACGGCATGACCCGGCCCAAGGGGCCGAGCAGGTACACGCTCGCGATGGTGCGCGAACTCGTCACCTTCCGCCCTCGCAGCTATACGATCACCGTCGACGGCGTGCGGCGCGAACAGCGGGCGATGCTCGTCTCGGTGGCCAACAACTCGTCGCTCGGCGGCGGCATGCGCATCGCGCCGCACGCTGATCTCACCGACGGGTTGTTCGACGTCTTCATCGTGCACCCGCTCTCGCGGGCCCGGCTCGTCGCCGTCTTCCCGAAGGTGTTCGCAGGCCGTCACACCGACCATCCCGCGGTGGAGTTCCTCACCGGGCGCGAGGTGCGCATCGAGGCCGACGACATCGTCGCCTACGCCGACGGCGAGCGCATCGGGCAGCTGCCGATCGACGTCACGATCGTTCCCGGGGCGCTGTCGGTGTTCTGCTGAGAGCGCGGTGCGGTCAGGGGCGTCGCAGCCGTGACCGAGGCTGCCGCAGACGAGTGGATGCTGCGGCGGCCTCGATTTTGCGGCGGCCATGCAGCTGTGTCATACTCTTCAAGTTGTCGATTCGGCCCCATCGTTTAGCGGCCTAGGACACCGCCCTCTCACGGCGGCAGCGCGGGTTCAAATCCCGCTGGGGTCACGTTCGTGACACAGACGACAACCACTGAAAGCCCTCGCATTCGCGAGGGCTTTCTGCGTTCCCAGCTGGTGCGATGCCGTGCCGGGCACCCTGATCCTCGGGCTGAGTGCTCGAACCCGAGAACCCGCGGACGGCGGGGCGTCGGCTTCGACTAGACTCGCCAGAGCGAAGGGGAGTATCCCACGAGGCTCGGCCTCGACCCACGATCGTCAATACGAGCGCCGTCGTCGCCGCTCCGGTCGTGTGGCCTGTGAATCCAGCAGGGGGAGAGACTTTCGGATCCAGCCGTCCCCGCACCCTCCGAAAGGCCCCACGTTGCTCGATCTCCCCATCTGGTTCGAAGTCGGATCCCTCGTCGTCCTCACCCTGATCCTCATCGCCGATCTGCTGCTGGTCTTGAAGCGACCGCACGTGCCGTCGATCAAGGAATCGACGTTGTGGGTCGCCTTCTACGTCGGCCTCGCCCTGGTCTTCGCGGGGCTCATGTACGTCTTCGCCGGCGGCGAGTTCGCCGGGCAGTTCCTCGCGGGTTGGCTGACCGAGTACAGCCTCTCGATCGACAACCTGTTCGTGTTCGTCATCATCATGGCGAGGTTCGCGGTGCCGAGGAAGCTGCAGCAGGAGGTGCTCATGGTGGGCATCATCATCGCGCTCGTCCTGCGTGGCATCTTCATCCTCGCCGGCGCCTCGCTCATCGAGAACTTCTCGTGGATCTTCTACATCTTCGGCGCCTGGCTCGTCTGGACCGCGATCCAGCAGGTGCGCGGTCACGACGAAGACGACGACAGCGACACCTTCGTCGTGCGGATCCTGCGCCGCCGCGTCGCCCTCACCGACGAGTACGACGGGGTGAAGCTCCGCACCGTGATCGACGGCAAGCGCTTCTTCACCCCGATGCTCATCGTCTTCGTCGCGATCGGCACGACCGACCTGCTGTTCGCGCTCGACTCGATCCCGGCGATCTTCGGCATCACGCAGAGCGCGTTCATCGTGTTCACCGCCAACGTGTTCGCGCTCATGGGCCTGCGCCAGCTGTACTTCCTGCTCGGCGGCCTGCTCGAGCGCCTTGAGTACCTCAAGTACGGCATCGCCTTCATCCTCGCCTTCATCGGCGTGAAGCTCGTGCTGCACGCGATGCACGTCAACGAGCTGCCGTTCATCAACGGCGGCGAGCCGATCGAGTGGGCGCCCGAGATCTCCACCTGGATGTCGCTCGGCGTGATCCTCGGCGCGATGGCCGTCGCGACCGTCGCGAGCCTCGTCAAGGCACGTGTCGACGCGAAGTCGCGCGGGCGCAAGCTCATGGACGAGGTGCCGCACTTCACCGAGGATTGAGCCGGCCGACCGGTCGCTGAACCGACGTCTCGGGCGAGTGGGCGGGGCCCGATCGAACTGGGGCGTTTGACTCGGACGCTCGACCCACTTCATACTTCGTTGCATGGTCAACGTCGACCGGGCGCCCGAGCCCGACTCCCTCAACTCCCGAACCGAACCCGACAATCCCGGCCAAGTGCCGTCGAGGGTCTCGCTCGGATGGCTCATCCGCTTCGGTCTCGCGTGGTTCGGCCTGTGGCTGCTCATCATGCTGCCCGGGCAGTTCATGACGGCCAAGCTCGCGGCCGTCGTCGCCCCCGATGACAAGGTCGCGCTGACGTCGTTCCTCATCGGCGAGGCCTCCGTCGTGATCCTCATCTCGGTGCCGGTGCTCGGCGTGCTGAGCGACCGCACCCGGCTCAGCGGCTGGCGCCGCCGAGCCTGGATCCTCGGTGGATTCCTCCTCGCCGGCGTCTCGTTCGCCCTCGTCGGCCTGCAGCAGGAGCCGGTGGCGATCGCGGTGCTCATGGCGCTGGTCTCCCTCGGTCAGGCCGCCGTGCTCGTCGCGCTCTCGGCCGTGATCGCCGACCAGGTGCCGCGGTTCCAGCGTGGCCGGGCGTCGGCCGCGATGGGGGTGCCGCAGGTGCTCGCGCTCGCGATCGGCATGGTCGTCGTCACGATGCTCGTGCCCGACGTCGGCGGCAGCTGGGCGATCATCGGCCTGCTCGCACTCGTCTGCGCCGTGCCGTTCCTGCTCGGCTCGCGCGACCCGGAACCGCCGACGAATGCCGGCCCGAAGCCCTTCTCGGCCGCGCTGCGCATCCCGCCGCTCGGGCCGAACCACGACTACTACTGGGCGATGACGTCGCGCGTGCTCGTGAACGCCGGCAACCTCGTCGGCACGACGTACCTGCTCTTCTTCCTCTCCGATGTGCTGAAGGTCGACGACCCCGACTCCGGCATGCTCGTGCTGATCCTCGTCTACCTCGTCGCGTGCGGACTCGCCGGATGGCTCGGAGGACTGCTCTCCGACCGACTCCGTGCCCGCCGCATGTTCGTGCTCGTCGCCGCCGCACTGCAGGCGGTCGCGGCGCTCGTGCTCGCGGTCGTGCCGACGTGGGACGCGGCGCTCGTCGCCGCCGTGCTGCTCGGGCTCGGCTACGGCGTGTTCCTCTCCGTCGACCAGGCGCTCGTCACCGATGTGCTGCCCGACCGCACGAACCGGGCCCGCGACCTCGGCCTCATCAACGCCGCGCAGCACCTGCCGATCGCGCCGCTCGTGGCCTGGCTCGTGCTGAGCGTCGCCGGCTACCGCGAGCTCTACGCCGTCGCCGCGGTCATCATGCTGCTCGGCGGCATTCTCATCTACCGAGTACGGAGCGTGCGATGAAGCTCGTCGTGGTCATGTTCGACACCCTGAACCGGCAGTTCCTGCCGCCCTACGGCGCCCGTGACGTGCACGCGCCGCAGTTCGAACGGCTCGCGAGGCACGCCGTGACGTTCGACCGCTCCTACGGCGGCAGCATGCCGTGCATGCCGACCCGCCGCGAGATGCACACCGGGCGCCTGAACTTCCTGCACCGCGGGTGGGGCCCGCTCGAGCCGTTCGACGACTCGGTGCCAGAGATGCTCGGCGAGCACGGGGTGACGACGCACCTCGTCACCGATCACCAGCACTACTGGCTCGACGGCGGTGCCACCTACCATCCGCGATTCCGCACCTTCGAGTTCTTCCGCGGGCAGGAGGGCGACGAATGGAAGGGCCAGGTCGCCGATCCCGACCTCTCCGGCATCCGGCCGTTCGCGTCGAACCACGCCCTGCGCCGGCAGGACCAGGTGAACCGCCAGCATCTCCGCGACGAGGCCGACCACCCGCAGCGGCGCACCTTCGACGCGGGCCTCGAGTTCATCGAGACGAATGCGAACGACGACGACTGGTTCCTGCAGATCGAGACGTTCGACCCGCACGAGCCGTTCTTCAGCGGCGAGCGCTTCCACCGCCTCTACGACAGCGCGTACGACGGGCCCGAGTACGACTGGCCCGACTACGCACCGCGCAGCGAGAGCGACGAAGAGCTCGCGCACTTGCGCGCCCGCTACAGCGCCCTGCTGTCGATGTGCGACGAGTCGCTCGGCCGAGTGCTCGATGCCTTCGACCGGCATGATCTCTGGGGCGACACGATGCTCGTCGTCTGCACCGATCACGGGCTGCTGCTCGGCGAGCACGACTGGCTCGGCAAGAACGTGCCGCCCTACTACGAAGAGACGATCCACACGCCGCTCTTCATCTGGGATCCGCGTTCGGGTGTGCAGGGTGAGCGCCGCGACGCGCTCGTGCAGATGATCGACCTCGGTCCCACGATGCTCGAGTACTTCGGCGTCGAGCCGAGCGCCGACATGCAGGGTGCCCCGCTCGCCGATGCGATCGCGAGCGACGCCGAGCACCGCGAGGGTGCGCTCTTCGGCATCTTCGGCGGTCACGTGAACGTCACCGACGGCCGGTACGCGTACCTGCGGGCTCCGGTGCACGCCGGCAACGCGCCGCTCGCGGAGTACACGCTGATGCCGACCTTCATGCGCGGGCGCATGCCTGTCGAGGTGCTGCGCGAGGCTGAACTCGTTCCGCCACTGCCGTTCACGAAGGGCATGCCGGTGCTCCGCGTGCCGGGCTACGCCTACGCCGATCCGCACGCGTTCGGCACGATGCTCTTCGACCTGGCGACCGACCCGGGTCAGGAGCATCCGCTGCGCGATGCCGACCTCGAATTGCGGATGGCGCGGCTCATGACGCGGCTGATGCGCGAGGCGGATGCCCCGCCGGAGCAGTTCGCCCGCCTCGGACTCCCGACCGAGGGGGAGGTCGGAGCTGAGCACCTCCTCGTCGAGGCGCACTGGCCGCAGCTGGTGTCGGCGCGCTCCGGCCCGATCGACGGCGGCGACTTCGAGGTCTCCCGGTACTCGGTGAACACGCCGATCGCCGAGTTGCTCGCCTACGCTCCGGCCAAGAGGGTCGTGCGGGGGGTACTCGGGCCGATCGTCGACGGGCCGCTGCCGCCCGAGGCGCTCGAGCTCAGCCTCGTGCAGGTCGCGAACCTCGCCTTCGGGCTCGTGAGCCGGCCCGCACTCGACGAGATCGCGCAGGGGCTCGCGGCCCTCGAGGGGGCCGAGCCCGCGGCGCAGTGAGCGACTCGATCGGCGACTCCGCTCCGTCGGCGTCATCGAGAGGGCCTCGGAGTTGCTAGCGTGGAGGCTCGGCGCCGGATGCACCGTTGCGGTCGCCACTCTTCCCACTCGATCCGAGGAGAACCGTGTCAGGTGATGGCGAGGGCGTCGTCGCCCTGACGCGAGGCGCCGCGCTCATCGCGCACAGTGCGCGAACCGACGTCGGTCGGGTGCGCAGTGTCAACGAGGATTCGTTCCTCGCCGAGGCGCCCGTCTATCTCGTCGCCGACGGCATGGGCGGTCACGCCCGCGGCGACGCGGCGAGTCGCGCCGTGATCGAGACCTTCTCGCGCCACGTCGAATTCGGCTCGCCCTCGTCGCCCGAACAGGTGCTCGACGCGATCCACAGCTCGAACGAGTCGGTGCGCGCGCTGAGCGAAGAGGGCGAAGAGGGCACCGCGGTCGCGGGAACGACGCTGTCGGGCGTCGCCCTGGTCGATGCGGGCGACGGCGCCGGATTCCACTGGATGGTCTTCAACATCGGCGACTCGCGCGTGTACGTGTGGGACGGCAGGAGCCTCGAGCAGTTGAGCGTCGATCACTCCGCAGTGCAAGAACTGATCGATGCGGGCCTCATCCACGCCGAAGACGCCGAGCGCCACCCCGAACGCAACGTCATCACCCGGGCGCTCGGTGCCGACGAGTTCGTCGACCCCGATGTCTGGCTGATTCCGGCGGCCGGGCGCCAGGTGTTCCTCATCTGCAGCGACGGCCTCACGAAAGAGGTCGACGACCGTTCGATCGCGCAGATCCTCGCGGGCGACACCGGCCACGCCGCCGGACTCGCCGGGGAGCTCATCGACGCGGCGCTCGCGCACGGCGGTCGTGACAACGTGACCGCGATCGTCGTCGAGTCCGTGCTCGGCGCCGACGACGACGAAGAAGACGAGACGACGCGCGATCGGCGCGGCAGGCTGTCGAGGGCGGTCGAGGAGACGCGCCCTCGCACGCAGGGAGGCGAAGATGGCGACGTATCGGCATGACCCCGAGGCCGCCTGGTTCGCGGCCGTCCGCGGAAGTGTGATCCTCGTCGTGCCGACCGCGGCCGCCGATCGGCTCGCGGCGCTCTGGCCCGATCTCGACGGCGCCGACCCGACGCCGATCGTGCTCGATCGCCTCACCGCGCAAGGGCTCGCCGCGACGCCACCGTTCGCGCTCGTGGTGCGCGACGAGGCTGCGGGTACCGCACGCGTCGTCGTGCGCGGCCCGATCACCGTGCGCTCCGCATCCGATGAGATCCACGACGCGGGCGTCTCGACCTGGGTCGAGCGGGTGCTCGACGGGGCCGCGTCGATCGAGGTCGTCGTCGACGGCGGTGCGGATGCCTCGGCGTTGCCGTTGCCCGTCGTCGAAGCCGTCGTTCCGGTGCGATCGCTCGTGTCCGACGGGGTCGAAGCGGTCGCGGCCGTGCGGCCCGCGGCGCCGGCGCCGCCGCACGCCCCGGTGCGGGCCGAGCGCCCCGCAGATCAGATCGCCGTGCCGGCCGAGCTCACGATGGTCCCCGACGAGGAGACGATCGCCGGGCCGTCGGCCTTCGCCAACGGCCTGCCCGCCGGCCCGCCGCAGGCGGCGCCCACGCCCGCGCCCGTCGACGGCGACCACGACGGAATGACGGTCGCGAGCATCGACATCAAGCGACTTCGGGAAGAGCGCGCCGCCCGCGGCGAGAACGCGGCCCCGGCCGTGGGCCAGGCGGCCCCGGCCCCGACAGACCCGGCGGCACCGGCCAGCATCAGGATGCCCGACGGCACCCTCGAGGCGATCGGCCACGAGGTCGTGCTCGGGCGCGCGCCGAGCGTCAGCAAGGTGTCGGGCGGGCGCATTCCCCGACTCATCACGATCGGCCTCGGCGATCCCGACATCTCGCGCAGCCACGTGCGCCTCGCGCTCGAGGGCGACACCGTCGTGATCACCGACCTGCACTCGCGCAACGGCACGCACGTCGTGGCGCCCGGCAAGGCCCCCGTCAAACTGCGGTCGGGCGAGCCGACCCCCGTGCTCACGGGCACCGTCGTCGACCTCGGCGGCGGCTGGACCATCCAGGTGGTGGACGGCTGATGAGACGGGCCCCGTCCACTCCGCCCGAACTGCCGGGCTACGCCCCGCACGGTCTGCTCGGCTCGGGCGGGTTCGCCGACGTCTTCCTCTACGAGCAGAAGCTGCCCCGTCGCAAGGTCGCGGTGAAGGTGCTGCTCGCCGAAGGTCTCGGTCGCGACACCAAGGCCCAGTTCGTCGCCGAGGCCAACCTGATGGCGCAGCTCTCGGCGCATCCGTTCATCGTCACGATCTTCCACGCCGACGTCTCCGCCGACGGCCGGCCGTACTTCGTCATGGAGTACTGCTCGGGGCCGAGCCTCGCCGAGCGCTACAAGCGTCAGCCGTTCGGGGTCGAAGATGCCTTGCGCACGGGGGTGCGGCTCGCCGGCGCCATCGCCACGGCGCACGGCGCCGGCATCCTGCACCGCGACATCAAGCCCGCCAACGTGCTCACGAACGACTACGGCTGGCCGGCGCTCACCGACTTCGGCATCTCGTCGAACCTCGAGGGCGAACTGCCCGTGCACACCATGACCGCCGGCGACCTCGCATCCGCGACCGGTTCGGGGCAGTCGGCGGTCGGCATGAGCGTGCCCTGGTCGCCGCCCGAGATGTTCGAAGACGACCCCCGCCCCGACACCCGAAGCGACGTGTTCTCACTCGCGGCCACCGTGCACACGCTCATCGCGGGCCGCACGCCGTTCGAGATCCCCGGTCGGTCGAACGGGTCGCTCGACCTCATCGGCCGCATCGAGCGCGGCGCGATCACGCCGATGGACCGGCCGGATGTACCCCGAAGCCTCATCGCCGTGCTGGCGAAGGGCATGGCCGGCCGACGCGACGATCGCTACCCGAGCGCCGTCGAGTTCGCGCGGGCGCTGCAGCGGGTCGAGCTCGAGCTCGGCTACGCGGCGACGAACATCGAGGTGCCGAACCTCGCGAGCGCCCGCGAAGAGGCCGAGCCCGACGACGCCGATGCGACACGGGCCCGATCGGTGCGCACGGTCGAAGCCCAGGCGCCGCAGATCCCGCAGGCGTCGCGCACGTCGTCGAGCGACGACGACGCAACGCGGGCGCGTTCGCCGCAGCAGATCCAGGCGCAGGCTCCCACCCCCTCCATCGGCGGTGCGGTCGTCGACGACGGCACGATCGTGCGACGGCCCGCCGTCGGCACCGCACAGGATGCCGCGGCCGCACGCCCGTCGGCCGCAGGCCAGTCGATCTCGGATGCGACCGTCGTGCGCCCCGCCGGCCCGATCGGCGCCGTCGGTTCCCCCGGCCAGGTCGGCCCGAGCGGAGCGGGTGCACCTGCGCCCGCGACATCCATCGCACCGCGTCGCAACCGGCTGGGACTCGTCGTGGGCATCGTCGCCGGCGTCGCGGTCGCCGCCGTGATCGGCATCGCGATCGCGATGTCGGGCACGGTGTCGCAGCCGCCCGTGGCCGAGACCGTGCAGCCGGGCGGCGAGAATGCGGTCGTGCCGCAGGCCGTTCCGACCGCCGTCGTCTCGACCGGGGTCGCCGGCGCCGACGGCACCGTGACCTTCGAGGTGTCGCACAGCGATGCAGAGGCCGACGACCGCTACCGGTGGGAGCTGTCGGACGGGTCCGGTGATCCGCATGTCGCCGAGGGGCCCGAGATCGTCGTCGAGGGCAGGCCGGCCGGGGCGAGCACGTGCATCGACGTGCAGGTGCAGCGCGGCAGCAAGGTTTCAGAGGCGATGACGGGGTGCACACCGTGAGGCCGCTGCGCGTCGAGTACTGCGGCGAGGCGTACACGGTCGAGGTCGGCGAGCCGTTCACGATCGGTCGCGAGTCCGACCTCACGATCGACGACAACCCGTACCTGCACCGCACGTTCCTCACGCTCTCGTCGGAGTTCGGCCTGTGGTGGCTCTCCAACGTCGGGCAGATCCTCTCGGCGACGATCTCGGACGCGACCGGCAGCGTGCAGGCCTGGCTCGCGCCGGGCGCCAAGATCCCGCTGGTCTTCCAGACCGTGCACGTCATGTTCAGCGCCGGTGCGACGACGTACGACTTCACGGTGCACGCCGAAGAGGACTTCTACAACACCTCGCTCACCGCGGCGCCGACCGACGGCGGCACGACGATCCTGCCCGTGACGCTCACCTCCAGCCAGCGACTGCTCGTCGTCGCCCTCGCCGAGAACGTGCTCGCGCAGCCGGCGGGCGGCCGGGCGCTGGTTCCGAGCTCGGCCGAGGCCGCCGCCCGTCTCGGCTGGAGCATGACGACCTTCAACCGCAAACTCGACAACGTGTGCGAGAAGCTCGACCGCATCGGCGTCGACGGCCTGCGCGGCGGCCGCGGCAAGCTCGCGACGAACCGACGTGCGCGACTCGTGGAATACGCGGTCGCGACGCGCCTCGTGACCACCGACGACCTGCCGCTGCTCGACGCCGGCGACCGCGAATCGGGTCGGCCGACCGACGCCTGACCTCCGCCGCGCAGGGCAGTTCTGCCCATGTGAAGAGTCGCGACGATCGTGTTACCGTGTACCCCGGTGTGGGGTGGGGCTCGGCGCCATTCATGTGTGATGAGATCAGGGGAGTGACCGAGTGGGTACCTTCACGTCGTGGGTGCGAGCGCGCAAGGCGGCGGCATCCACCGTCGCGATCGCCCTGCTCGCCGGCGTGCCGCTCACCTTCGCCGTGATCCACCAGGGGTTCCCCGTCACCGACGTCGACCTGTCGGCCCGCGAGGTCTGGGTGACCAACGGCAAAGAGCTGCTCGCCGGTCGTCTCAACCGGCAGATCGAAGAGCTCGACGCGGCGGTCAACACGGCGTCGAACTCGTTCGACGTGCTGCAAGACGGCGACGACGTGTTCCTCTACGACGAGAGCCTCGGCTCGATTGAGCGCATCGACCCGGCATTCACGACCCTGGGGCAGGGTGTCGCAGCCCCTCCCGGGTCCGAGGTCGCGCACGGCGGCGAGACGCTCGCGATCCTCTCGCCGAAGGGCGAGCTCTGGGTGACCGACGCGGCCGGCGAGCTGCAGCTGAATCCCGCCGACACGAAGCCGATCGCCCGGCTCGGCGCAGACGCGCACGTTGCCGTGTCGAAAGAGGGCGTCGTCTATGCGAGCTCCGCCCAAGACGACGAGCTCGTGCGCATCGCCTCGCCGGGCGCAGAGCCCGAGTCGAGCGAGCTGCCCGCCATCACCGACCACCAGCTCTCGATCGTCGGCGACGAGCCCGTGGTGCTCGACACCGAGCGCAACGCCGTCATCGTCGACGGCACCTCGACGAAGCTCGAAGAGACCGCGCTGAAGATCCAGCAGGTCGGCGCCGAGAACGATTCGGTGCTGCTCGCGACCGGCGATGCGCTGCTGCGGGTGCCGCTCGCCGGGGGCGACGTCGAGGTCGTCCCGGCCGACATCACCGCCCCCACGACCGCCGACGCGGTGGCGAGCCCGGTCTGGCTCGACGGCTGCGCGCACGGCGCGTGGGCCGGAGCCGGTCGCTATCTCAGCGCGTGCGATGGGCAGAAGCCCGCCGCGCACACGATCGAGCAGGTCACGACGGGCTCGCGCCTCGAGTTCCGGGTCAACCGCAGCGTCATCGCGCTCAACAACCTGTCGAACGGCAACGTCTGGCTCGTCGACTCGAACCTGCGGCTCGTCGACAACTGGGACGAGGTGACGCCGCCCGACGAGACCGACGCCGAAGAGGGCGACGAGAAGGCCTCGCAGCAGACCTTCGAAGACACGCTCGCCGAACGCAGCGAGGTCAACCGGCCGCCGACCGCGCGCGACGACACCTTCGGTGTGCGGCCGGGTCGCACCACCGTGCTCGAGATCCTCGAGAACGACACCGACCCCGACGGCGACGTGCTCACCGCCACGAACATCAGCGAGATCGCCGAGCAGTCGGGCCGGCTCGAGGTCATCGACGGCGGCCGCGCTCTGCAATTCACCCCGGCTCCCGGAGCCGCGGGCACCGTCTCGTTCCAGTACACCGCCGACGACGGGCGCCTCGGCGTCGCGCAGGCGCACGTCGACCTGACGATCCGCCCGATGGCCGAGAACAATCCGCCCATCGCGATTCGCGAGGGCGCGATCAGCGTCGAACAGGGCAAGTCGATGGGTTACAACGTGCTCGCCGACTGGATCGACCCCGACGGCGACGACGTGTTCCTCGTGAGCGCCTCGCCGACGAGCGGCGACTCGGTGCGCTTCGCACCCGACGGCTTCGTCACCTTCGAGCACAAGACCGGCGAGCTCGGTGTCAAAGAAGTGCAGTACGTCGTCTCCGACGGCATCGTCTCGTCGGCCGGTGTGCTCACGGTCGACGTCAAGGAGCCGGGCGCGCTGAACCCCGTCGGCACGCCCGACTTCGCCGAGGTGTTCGCGGGCGAGACCGTGCTCATCCAGCCGCTCGTCAACGACCTCAGCCCGTCGGGCGAGCCGCTCGCGCTGCTCGGCGTCGAAGCCACCATGTCGGGGGCGAGCGTGACCCCGAACCCCGAGCGCGGCGTGATCTCGTTCAATTCGAGCCAGGTCGGCAGCCACATCTTCATCTACAACCTGGGAGCGGGCGCCGAGACGAGCGTCGGCCTCGTGCGCGTCGATGTGAAAGAGGTGCCCGGCGAGTCGCCGCCGCCGATCGCCGTGAAGGACACGGCCTACCTGCGCCCGGGCGAGCCGACCACGTTGCCGGTGTTGACCAACGACGTCTCGCCGAGCGGTCGGGTACTCGCCGTGCAGACAGTCGACACCGAGGCATCCGGCGATCTGCTCTCGGTCGAGGTGCTGAACAACACCGTGACGCGCATCACCGCGTCCGAAGCGCTCACCGAGCAGTTGCAGTTCGCGTACACCGTCTCAGACGGCATCGCGAGTTCGACGACCACCGTGACCGTGGTGCCCGTGCCGCCGCTCGTCAAGCACCAGCCGCCGGTCGCGGTCGACGATGCGATCACGGTACGCGCCGGCGACATCTCGACGGTCTCGGTGCTCGAGAACGACTACCACCCCGATGCCGCGCCGCTCACGCTCGACCGCGAGCTCGCCGACACCTCGGCCGCCGGCGGCCTCGTGTTCGTCGCAGGCGAGACGGTGCGCTACCAGGCACCCGAGACCCCCGGCGTGTACACGGTCGGCTATCGCGTGCTCGACGACTACGAGCAGACGGCGACGGCGACCGTGCGCTTCACGGTCGTCGGCCCCGACACGAAGGGCAACCGGGCACCGCTGCCGCTGCCGCTCACCTCGCGCACGTTCGAGGGCACCGCCGTCAAGATCGATGTGCCGCTCGACGGCATCGATCCCGACGGCGACTCCGTCACCCTCGTGGGCATCACGACACCGCCCTCGCTCGGACGCGTCGTCGAGACCGGCAGCACGTACATCGACTACGAGGCGCATGCGGGGTCGGCCGGCACCGAGTCGTTCACCTACGAAGTCGCCGACACGGCGGGCAAGACGGCCACCGGCACCATCCGTATCGGCGTGATTCCGCGCCCGGCAGAGACCCTGCCGCCGAACGCGGTCGACGACATCGTCGAACTCCGACCCGGCCGCCGGGCTGCGATCGACGTGCTCGCCAACGACTCCGACCCGAGCGGCTACCCGATCAAGGTGCAGAAGAAGTTGCCCGAGGTCGGCGAGGGCCTCACCGCGAGCGTGAAGAACAACCGCGTGCTCGTCGAGGCGCCCGAGTCCGAGGGCGGCAACTCGGTGCGGTACGAGATCACCAATGGGCACGGCGGCGCCGACGGCGCATTCATCCAGGTGCTCGTCGCCGAAGACGCGAAGATCGAACCGCCGACGGCGCACGACCAGGTCGTCGAACCGAAGCAGGTCGCCGACAAGAACTCGGTCACGGTCGACCCACTGAAAGACGCGCAGAACCCGGGTGGTCTGGTCGAAGACCTCGTCGTGTCCGTCGAGGGGCCGAACGCCGAGAACGCCGAGGTGATGACCGATGGCACCGTCAAGGTGAAGCCGACGTCGAAGCGGCAGGCGATCGCCTACCGGCTCACGAACGAGGTCGACGAGCTCTCGGCGATGGCCTTCGTCATCGTGCCGCCGAAGATCGACGCGAACGACGAGAAGAAGAAGGACGAGGAGCCGACCTTCCCGCCGCCGTACCTCGCCGAGATCGGCCCGCAGATCGTGCGCATGAACGGCACGATCTCGTGGAAGGCCGGCGACATCGTGATCGTGCCGTCGGGCAAGCCCGCGCGCATCCTCTCGGCGACCGCGTCGAACAGCGATGGCTCGTCGCCGATGACGGATGCCTCGACGCTCACGTACAAGCCCGCGAAGGACTATCGCGGGCAGGCGACCGTCACGTTCGAGGTCACCGACGGCGAGAGTGCGACCGACCCCAAGGGCAAGAAGGCCTTCCTCACGATTCCCGTCACGGTCGGCGACCCGAACTTCGAAGACGTGCCGCCCACCTTCACTCCGCGCACCGTCAAGATCGAGGCCGGCGAGAAGCCGCAGGAGATCGACCTGCGCCAGTCGAGCGGGCACCCGAGCGACAAGATCCTGCAAGAGCTGAGCTACAACGGCCTGCAGGGCCAGAACGCCGACATCACCGCCGGCATCAGCGGCTCGACGCTCACGGTGGGCTCGCCGCTCGGCGTGCAGCCCGGCACGAAGACGACGCTGAACTTCACGGTCGATTACAAGGAGTTCTCGGTGCCCGGCTCGATCGACGTCGAGGTCGTCACCTCGTCGCGCCCCAAGGCCGTGCCGCGCGACGACGGGCCGATCGAGATGGAACCCGCGAAGTCGGAGACGATCGATGTGCTCGCCAACGACATCAACCCGTTCGCGGCCGAAGACACACCGCTGCGCATCATCGCAGCGGAGATCGATCAGGAGTCGGTCGGCTCCACGGCGAGCGTCACCTTCACGGCGACCGACATCACGGTCAAGACCGGGCCGTCGTTCACCGGTGAGCTCAGCGTCGTCTACCGCGTACAAGACGGCACGAAGGACCCGACGCGCGAGGTGCAGGGCCGCGCGACCGTGATCGTTCGCGACCGACCGGATGCGCCGACGATCACGAACATCGAAAGCGGCGACACCAAGATCAAGCTGACGTGGAAGGCCAACGCGACCAACAACTCGCCGATCACCGGGTACGTGGTCTCGGCGACCCCTGCTGCGGGCGGACCCTGGAACTTCGACGCGAGCGCGGCCGGCACGGCTCAGTCGATCGGCGGGCTCGCGAACGGCACCGCATACGCGTTCACGGTTCGGGCTGTCAATGCGAAGGGCACCTCCGACGCATCGGGGTCGCGGAGCGTGACGCCCTACGGCACTCCGACCGTGCCTCGCGCCGTCGGCCATGGTGCGATCGGCTATGCGCCCGCCACCGTCACCGTCACATGGAACGCTCCATCCGATACGGGCGGCGGGGCGGTGCAGTACCAGACGCAGCTCGACAACGGAGGCTGGTCGGGCTGGCAGAGCGGTGAGTCGAAGTCCTTCAGCGGACTCGGCGCGGGCACGCACACCGTGCAGGTGCGCGCGAAGAACGTCGGCAGTCAGTCGGTCGGCCCCATAGGGAGCACGACCTTCGGCGTCAGCAATGCGCCGCCGCCGTCGCCGTCGGCGACGCCCAAACGCGGCGACTACGCGAGCACGGGAACGTGTTCGAGCGGCTGCTACCTCGTGGCGTTCGACTACGCCTACCTGAAGGGCGGCTCGTACACCGTCACGGTCGAGTACCGCGACGCCGGGCAGAGCAGCTGGCGCAGCCTTTCACCGACCGGGATGAGCCTCAGCACGAGCGGGAGTGCTCAGACGTACAGCATGCTCGGCACGGTCGGAGAGCACGACGAGGTGAGGGTGCGGTTCCAAGGTCCCGACAACTTCTACAGCAGTATTTCCGGCGCGTGGGGCTGACCCCTTCGCGCAAGATCAAGGAGAGAACATGGCAGTGACACAGGAACAGGCGGACTGGTTCTCCGACGCCTTCGCGAAGCTCGTCGACAACGTCGACCAGGCGATCCTCGGCAAGCGCGAGGTCATCAGGCTCGTCGTGGCGGCACTGCTCAGCGACGGTCACGTGCTGCTCGAAGACGTGCCGGGCACGGGCAAGACGGTGCTCGCGAAAGCGCTCGCGAACACGCTCGACGGCTCGAACTCGCGCATCCAGTTCACCCCTGACCTGCTGCCCTCCGACGTCACCGGTGTGACGATCTACGACCAGGGCAAGGGCGCCTTCGAGTTCCACAAGGGCCCGATCTTCGCCTCGATCGTGCTGGCCGACGAGATCAACCGGGCGAGCCCGAAGACCCAGTCGGCACTGCTCGAGGTCATGGAGGAGGGCCGTGTCACCGTCGACGGCGTGAGCCACGACGTCGGCCGCCCGTTCATGGTCATCGCGACGCAGAACCCCGTCGAGCAGGCCGGCACGTACACGCTGCCCGAGGCGCAGCTCGACCGCTTCCTCATCAAGACCTCGCTCGGCTACCCCGACCACAACACGGCGGTCGCGCTGCTGCTCGACTCGTCGAACCGCGCCCGTGCGTCGAAGGTGGCGCCGATCATCGCCCCGGGCTCGGTGGCGGCGATGGCGCAGCTGGCCTCGGACGTGTTCGTCGATGCCTCCGTGCTCGCCTACCTGAACCACATCGTGACCGCGACCCGCACCCACAAGGACTCGACCCTCGGGGTCAGCATGCGCGGCGCGCTCGCGCTGGCACGCGCCGTCAAGACCTGGGCACTCTCGCAGGGCCGCACCTACGTGACCCCCGACGACGTGCGCGAGCTCGCGGTGCCGGTGCTCGCGCACCGCATCATCGTCGACCCCGAATCGGACTTCGCGGGCATCACCGCCGAAGACATCGTGAGCCGAGTGCTGGTCGACATCGAACCGCCTGCGTACCGCGCGGCATGACGCAGACCGTCGCCCCCGAACGCCCGGACCCCTCGCCGCGCGTGCCCTCGCAGGCCGCCATCGCCCTGCGGGGTCTCTGGCGCGCCATCGCGGGCGGGGCGCGCAACGCGCTGCGTCTGACCGGTCAGGCGTTCGCCAGGGTGTTCGGGTTCGCCGCGCCCGTCACGCGCGTGATCTCGCCGATCGGCTGGATCGTGCTCGCCGGCGCGATCGTCGCCTTCGCGCTCAGCCGCATCTTCGGCTGGATCGAGTTCGGCTACGTCGGTGCGACGCTCGCCGCCGCGCTCGTCGTGGCGGTCGCGTTCGTGTTCGGTCGGGCGAGCTTCAGCGTGCACATCGAGCTGAACCCGCACCGCGTCGTCGCGGGGGAGCGGGCGCTCGGCCGCATGGTCGTGACCAACATCGCCGCGAAGCCGTCGATCCCGTCGCGCATGGAACTGCCCGTCGGCGGCGCCGTCGCCGAGTTCGTCGTGCCGGTGCTGGCGCCCGGTGCCGAGCACGACGAGCTCTTCGCCGTGCCGACGCAGCGACGTGCGGTCATCGTCGCGGGCCCCGCGATCACGGTGCGCGGCGACCAGCTCGGCCTCTTGCGCCGCACCGTGCGGTGGACCGACGAGGTCGAGCTCTTCGTGCACCCCGTCACCGCGCGGCTCGCGCCGAGCGCCTCGGGTCTCGTGCGCGACCTCGAGGGCGAGGTCACGAAGACCATCACGAACGACGACATCTCCTTCCACGCCCTGCGCTCGTACGAGCCCGGCGACGCGCTGCGCAACGTGCACTGGCGCACCTCCGCGCGCACCGGCCAGCTCATGGTGCGCCAGTTCGAAGAGACCCGTCGCTCGCAGCTCACGATCGTGCACACGACCGACCGCGGCGCCTACGCGTCCGACGACGAGTTCGAGCTCGCCATCTCGATCACCGCGTCGATCGGCGTGCAGGTCGTGCGCGACGGCACCAAGATGAGCATCGCGAGCGAGCGGATGCCGCTCTCCACCGCCACCCCCACGGCACTGCTCGATGACAGCTCGCGTCTGGTCGAGACATCCGGCGATCATGCGAGTCTGCGTGACTTCGCGCGGGAATCGACGAAGCGACTGCCGCCGCCGAGCGTCGTGATGATCGTCGGCGGGTCGCAGGTGCCGCTCGCCGACTTCCGCGCGGCGGAGACCGTCTTCGGGCTCGACGCGCAGACCATCGGGTTCCGCGCCGAGTCCGGTGCGCCGTCGCGCATCGCGAAGGTGTCGGGGCTGACCGTGGTGACGATCGGTGCGATCGGCGATCTTCCGCGCGTGATGCGGCGGGTGCGGCCGTGACCGAGACCTCGACCCCCGCGCCGCAGGCGACGCCGGCAGGCGCTGCCCCCCAGCCGGCCACCCGCCCGTTCCCGGCGCGCGCCTGGCCCGACGTCGCGATCATCTCGATCCTGTCGCTCCTCGGCGTCATCGGCTACGAGACCTCGTTCGGCGACGACAACTTCTTGATCGCCGGCATCGGCGGACTCGTCGTGGGCACCGCGTTCGGCGTGCTCGGCTACGTGCTGCGACTCGGCATGGTCACCAACGTGCTCGCTGCGCTGCTCGGCTACTTCCTCTTCGGCAGTGCGCTCACGATGCCGGCCCAATCGCTGTTCGGCGTCGTGCCGAGCCTCGAGACGCTCGCGGGTCTCGCGCTCGGCGCGGTCTGGGGCTGGGCCGACATCGTCACGCTGCAGACCCCGGTCGAGGCGCCGTACTACATTCCCGTCGTGCCGTACTTCGCGACGTGGCTCGTCGCCCTCGTCGGCACGATGCTCGCGAGCCGTTGGCTCTCGGTTCGGCGCACGCCCCTTCGGGCGAGCGTGCTGCTCATCGGCCCGGCCCTGCTGTTCCTCTCGGGCATTCTGCTCGGCACCGACGAGACCTACTTCGCGGGTGTGCGCGGGGTCGCCTTCGCCGTGATCGCGCTGATCTGGCTCGGTTGGCGGCGCAGTGCCGCCCCGGCGGCGAGCGGCGATGGCGCGGCGAGGCTGCAGCGGCGCAAGCTCGCAGGTACCGGCATGCTCGTCACGGGCGCAGTGCTCGTCGGAGCGCTCGCGGGCACCGCGCTCGCTCCGACGCAGCCCGACCGCTTCGTGCTCCGCGAAGAGATCACGCCGCCGTTCGATCCGCTCGCCTTCCCGAGCCCGCTGGCCGGCTTCCGCTCGTACACGAAAGATCTGGCCGAGACGACGATCTTCACCGCGACCGGACTCGAGCCCGGCGACGTGATCCGCCTCGCGAGCATGGACTCGTACGACGGCCGGCTCTGGAACGTCGCCGGACCAGACGACATGGCCGTGAGCGACGGCGGGTTCTCGCTCGTCGGCGAGACGCTGCCCCTGCCGGCGCTCATGCGGGCGGGCGGCGAGCGCACGGCCGAGATCGAGATGGGCGGCTACGACGACGTCTGGTTGCCGGGCGTCGGGTTTCCGACCCGCTTGAGCTTCGACGACGCGGCGAGTGCCGACAGCGCAGGCGACCTGCGGTACAACTCCTCGACCGGCACCGCCGTGCTGACGAGCGGCCTCGCCGAGGGCTACCGCTACACGATCGACGCGACGGTGCAGCAGAGCGTCGACGACGACGACCTCATCGACACCCCGGCGGCGCAGCTCGACCTCGCGCCGATCGAGAACACGCCCGACGTCGTCGTCGCGAAGGCGCAGGAGTACGCCGGCAGCGCCGAGACGCCCATCGAGCAGCTGCGCGCCATCGAGACCGCGTTGAAGACCCAGGGCTTTCTGAGCCACGGACTCGCGTCCGACTCGGTGCCCTCGCGGGCCGGTCACGGCGCCGACCGCATGATCGAGCTGTTCACCCGCAGCCAGATGGTCGGCGACGAAGAGCAGTACGCCTCGGCCATGGCCCTGATGGCCCGCTACTTCGGGTACCCGTCGCGAGTCGTCATGGGCTTCGCGCCGCAGATCGGCGAGGACGCCGATTCCGTCGAGGTCGTCGGCGACGACGTCACCGCCTGGGTCGAGGTCGCATTCGACGGCGTCGGCTGGGTTCCGTTCCACCCCACGCCCGACGAGACCGACATCCCGCAGGATCAGACGCCCAAGCCGAAGTCCGAGCCGCAGCCGCAGGTGCGCCAGCCCCCGCGCAGCGACAACGAAGACGAAGACCTGCTGACCGCGGTCGAGATCGATGACAGCGACGACGAGAAGAAAGACCAGGGCTTCGTCATCCCTCTGTGGGCGTGGGTCACGGCGGGCGCCGTCGGCATCCCGTTGCTGCTCTTCTTCGGCACGATGCTCGTGATCGGCGCGCTCAAGGCCCGGCGCCGGCGGCGCCGGCGCACCCGCGGCACCGGCGACCGCAGGGTGGCCGGTGCGTGGGACGAACTGACCGACGAGTTCGCAGAACTCGGCTTCGAGGTGCCTCGCGTCGGCAGCCGTCGGCAGGTGGCGGCTGCGATCGAGCAGCAGTTGCGTGACCAGGGCCTCGGCGATGCGCGCGCGCTGCACACCGACACCGGCCCGGTACGTCTGGTGCGAGCGGATGCCGCGGCGAGCAGCATCCGCGTCACGCCGCTGGCCGATGCGACCGACCGGGCCGTCTTCGGCGGCCGCGAGGTCGAGGAGACAGTGGTGGAGGAGAGCTGGAAGGCCGCCCTCGAGTCCGTCGGACTCGCGCGCGCGGCATCCGGTCGACTGCGACGCTTCTTCAGCAGGTTCCGCATCCGCTCGAAGCGCGACTGGGCGAAGGTCGACTTCTCGGGGTCGAAGCCCGCGAGATCGAGGCGTTCGCAACCCGGCGAAGCGGGGGCGGCGATCTCGTAACCGCTCGTTTAGAGTGGTGTCGTGGAACACGAGGGGTTCATCGTTCCGCCTCCGGGGTTGATCCCCGACACCGTCGAGGCGCCGCCTCGTCGTGCGCCCGAAGTGCGGCCGGCGGCGTTCCCGACGTTCACGCCGACGAGCCTGCCGGCCACGCCGCCGCGACCCGTGGTGCCCCCCGCCGAGGCCGTGCCGCACGGCCCGTGGGTGCTCTCGCTCGATGACGGCCAGCGCTTCCAGCTCGGCGGTTCGATCGTGCTCGGCCGCGACCCCGCGCCCGTCGCGGTGCGTCCGCACGCGGCCCTCGTGCCGGTCGCCGACCCCGCGAAGTCGGTGTCGAAGACCCACGCGATCATCGACCTCGAGGGCCAGGAACTCTCGATCACCGATCTGCACTCGACGAACGGCGTGCTGATCACGCGTGCCAACGGCGATGAGCACGACCTCGGCCCGGGCGAACGCGTCGTGCTCGCCCCCGGCGACCGGGTCGAGCTCGGCACCTTCGCGGTGCGCGTCGAGCGGGCGTGAACCCCGGGACATCCACCTCGCCCTGCGGTGTCGACCGGCCCCTGACAGCGTGCGATCCGCATCATCTGGCAGGTGCCCCATCGCCGAGGTGTTAGCCTGAAGCAGTGCGCGCACGACGACTTCTTCTCCTCCTTCGTTGCCGCGGCGGGGCTTCGTTCTGAGGCCTTCCCCGCCGCGGAGTCTGTCGTCGGCTGACCCCTGGACCTGAGGAAGACGAACGCATGAACCCAGCACCCACGAACGCCGCGCCCACCACAGCAGATGTCGCGGCGGCAGAACGCCCGCGCACCCTGGCCGAGAAGGTGTGGAACGCCCACCTGGTCAAGCAGGGCGAAGACGGCACCCCCGACCTGATCTACATCGACCTGCACCTCGTGCACGAGGTGACGAGCCCGCAGGCCTTCGACGGCCTGCGCATGGCGGGTCGGCCGGTGCGCCGGCCAGATCTCACGATCGCGACCGAAGACCACAACACGCCGACGCTCGACATCGACAAGCCGATCGCCGACCTGACGAGTCGCACCCAGATCGAGACGCTGCGCAGGAACGCCGCCGAGTTCGGCATCCGCCTGCACTCGCTCGGCGACAAGGAGCAGGGCATCGTGCACGTCGTCGGCCCGCAGCTCGGCCTGACGCAGCCCGGCATCACGGTGGTGTGCGGCGACTCGCACACCTCGACGCACGGCGCGTTCGGCGCCATGGCGTTCGGCATCGGCACGAGCGAGGTCGAGCACGTGCTCGCCACGCAGACGCTGCCGCTGAAGCCGTTCAAGACCATGGCGATCAACGTCGAGGGCGCCCTGCGCCCCGGCGTCACCGCGAAAGACATCATCCTCGCGGTCATCGCGAAGATCGGCACCGGCGGCGGGCAGGGCTACGTGCTCGAGTACCGCGGCAGCGCGATCCGTGCGCTCTCGATGGACGGCCGCATGACGATCTGCAACATGTCGATCGAGGCGGGTGCGCGCGCCGGCATGGTGGCGCCGGATGCCACGACGTACGCGTACCTCGAGGGTCGCGACCATGCTCCGGCCGGCGCCGACTGGGATGCGGCCGTCGCCTACTGGGAGACGCTCGCGACCGACGAGGGTGCCGAGTTCGACGCCGAGGTGTTCATCGACGCAGGCTCGCTCGAGCCCTTCGTCACGTGGGGCACGAACCCGGGCCAGGGCGTCTCGCTCTCGGATTCGGTGCCCGACCCCGCAGCCATCGACGACCAGCACGAGCGCGCCGCCGCCGAGCGCGCACTCGAGTACATGGCGCTCGAGCCCGGCACGCCGTTGAAAGAGATCGCGGTCGACGCCGTCTTCATGGGCTCGTGCACCAACAGCCGCATCGAAGACCTGCGGGCCTTCGCCTCGATCATCAAGGGCAAGCAGAAGGCCGAGGGCGTGCGCGTCATGGTCGTGCCGGGTTCGGCCCGCGTGCGGCTCGAGGCCGAGGCCGAGGGACTCGACAAGGTCATCACCGATTTCGGCGCCGAGTGGCGTTTCGCCGGTTGCTCGATGTGCCTCGGCATGAACCCAGACCAGCTCGCACCCGGCGAACGCTGCGCCTCGACCTCGAACCGCAACTTCGAGGGCCGTCAGGGCAAGGGCGGCCGTACACACCTCGTGTCGCCGCTCGTGGCCGCCGCCACCGCCATTCGCGGCACGCTGTCGAGCCCGTGGGATCTGCAGACCGAAGGGGAGGGGAACTGATCATGGAGAAGATCACGACCGTCACCGGCACCGCGGCGCCGCTGCGCCGTTCGAACGTCGACACCGACCAGATCATCCCCGCCGTGTTCTTGAAGCGCGTGACGAAGACCGGGTTCGACGACGCGCTCTTCCACGAGTGGCGCAAAGACCCCGAGTTCGTACTGAACCGGCCCGAATACCAGGGCGTGAAGGTGCTCATCGCCGGCCCCGACTTCGGCACCGGTTCGAGCCGCGAGCACGCGGTCTGGGCCCTGCGCGACTTCGGGTTCGGCGTCGTCATCAGCTCGCGCTTCGGCGACATCTTCCGCGGCAACGCGGGCAAGCAGGGACTCGTCGCCGCCCAGGTCGCCTACGAAGACATCGAGCGCCTGTGGGAGGTCGTCGAGGCCGACCCGGGAATAGCCGTGACCGTCGATCTGGTTGCACGAACGGTGAGCGCTGGAGCGCTCACGGTCGCGTTCGACATCGACGACTACACTCGGTGGAGGTTGCTCGAGGGGCTCGACGACATCGGGCTCACCCTTCGAGACGAAGCAGCAATCGCCGAATTCGAGTCTCATCGAGAGTCGTGGCGGCCGAAGACGCTCCCCATCCGGGAGCCGGCGGAATCAGGGAGTCTGTGAACACACTCGGGCAGGATGCCAAGAACCATGGAACGGCGGTCGGCTTGAACGTCGACAAGATCACGATCAACGGTGGCAAGCCGCTCCGCGGTCGCATCGAGCTGAAGGGCGCGAAGAACCTCGTCACGAAGGCGATGGTCGCGGCCATTCTCGGTGACACGCCCAGCGTGCTGAAAGACGTGCCGAACATCAGCGACGTGCGCATCGTCCGCGGCCTCCTCGAGGTGCACGGCGTGAGCGTGACGCAGGGCGCAGAGGGCGAGCTCATCCTCGACCCGACGGCCGTCGAGACGGCCCACATGGCCGACATCGACGCGCACGCGGGTTCCAGCCGCATCCCGATCCTGTTCTGCGGCCCGTTGCTGCACCGGCTCGGCGAGGCGTTCATCCCCGACCTCGGCGGCTGCCGCATCGGCGACCGCCCGATCGACTACCACCTCGAGGTGCTGCGCAACTTCGGCGCCATCGTCGAGAAGCTGCCGAGCGGCATCCGCATGTCGGCGCCCGGCGGCCTGCACGGCGCCAAGGTGTCGCTGCCCTACCCGAGCGTCGGCGCGACCGAGCAGGTGCTGCTCACGGCCGTGCTCGCCGACGGCATCACCGAGCTCTCGGGCGCGGCGATCGAGCCCGAGATCATGGATCTCATCAACATCCTGCAGAAGATGGGCGCCATCATCACGGTCGACACCGACCGGGTCATTCGCATCGAAGGCGTCGAGAAGCTCGACGGCTACACGCACCGTGCACTCTTCGACCGCAACGAGGCCGCGAGCTGGGCCGCCGCGGCCCTCGCGACCGACGGCGACATCTTCGTCGGCGGCGCCCGTCAGGCCGAGATGCTCACCTTCCTCAACGTCTTCCGCAAGGTCGGCGGCGACTTCGAGATCCAGGAGGACGGCATCCGCTTCTTCCACCCCGGGGGCGAGCTCTCGCCCGTGATCATCGAGACCGACGTGCACCCGGGCTTCATGACCGACTGGCAGCAGCCGCTCGTGATCGCCCTCACGAAGGCGAAGGGCGTCTCGATCGTGCACGAGACCGTCTACGAGCAGCGCTTCGGCTTCGTCGACGCACTCGTCGAGATGGGTGCGTCGATCGAGGTGCACAAGGAATGCCTCGGGGGTCGCCCGTGCCGCTTCGGCCAGCGCAACTTCAAGCACTCCGCCGTCATCTCGGGCCCGACGAAGCTGACCGGCGCCGACATCGAGGTGCCCGACCTGCGGGGCGGCTTCAGCCACCTCATCGCGGCGCTCACGGCCGACGGCCGCTCGACCGTCTCGAACGTCGGCATCATCGCCCGCGGCTACGAGAACTTCATCACGAAGCTGGAGCTCCTCGGGGCGGACTTCGAACTCGAAGGATAATGGGGGAGTGCCACACGACGACACTCCTTCGGCCAGCCCCATGAGAGCACGTTCGGAGACCCGCCGGCCGTCGTTCTTCTGGTTGCTCGCCGCCATCGCCCTTCCCCCGCTGGGCCTCGCGGTGCGTTATCGGTTCCATCACCGCGAACGCCTGCCGCAGTCGGGCGCCTTCGTGCTCGCCCCCAATCACTACAGCGAGATCGACCCGCTCGTGATCGGCGCCGCGGTGTGGAAGCTGGGGCGTGCGCCCCGGTTCCTCGCGAAGGCGTCGCTCTTCAAGAACCCCGTGCTCGGCTGGCTGCTGCGCACCTCGGGGCAGATCCCGGTCGAGCGAGCCGGCAGCAAGAGCCACCGGGCGCTGCGCGCCGCCGAAGAGCTCGTCGAGAAGGGCCGCATGGTCGTGGTCTACCCCGAGGGCTCGCTCACCCGCGACCCCGACCTCTGGCCGATGCGCGGCAAGACGGGCGCCGTGCGCATCGCGTTGGAGCGCGACATCCCGATCATTCCTGCAGCGCACTGGGGCACGCAAGAGCTGATGCCGCGCTACGGCAAGCAGATCCACCCGTTCCCTCGCAAGACCATCGACGTCATCATCGGCGAACCGCTCGACCTCAGCGCGTATCGCGGCAAGCCGCTCACGCAGTCCACCCTGCTCGAGGCGACGGGCGAACTCATGGACGCGATCGCCGAACTGCTCGCAGAGCTGCGGGGCGTTCCGGCACCGGCCGAGCGTTGGGATCCGACGCAGCACGGTCAGAAAGAGACGGGTCGCCTTGAAGACTAGAGTTCCCGCCAAGAAGGCGGCCGGCAAGAAGGCGGTCGGCAAACGCGTCGCCGTGCTGGGTGCCGGCAGCTGGGGCACGACCTTCGCGAAGATCCTCGCCGACGGCGGCGCCGACGTCGTGCTGTGGGCGCGGCGCCCCGAACTCGCGCGCGAGATCCAAGAGGCCAAGCGAAACAGCGACTACCTGCCCGGTGTCAACCTGCCGCTCGGACTCAGGGCGACGAGCCGCCTCGACCTCGCCCTCGCGGGCGCCGAACAGGTCTTCATCTCGGTGCCGAGCCAGTCGCTTCGTGAGAATCTCGCGATCATCGCTCCGCACCTGCACGCGCAGGCAACCGTCGTCTCGCTCATGAAGGGTGTCGAGAAGTCGACCGGCAAGCGCATGAGCGAGGTCATCGCCGAGGTGCTGAAGATCGATGAGTCCCAGATCGCCGTGATCTCCGGGCCGAACCTCGCGCTCGAGATCGCGAAAGAGCAGCCGACGGCCGCCGTCGTCTCGTCGACGAGTCTCGAGACGGCTCAGGCCGTCGCATCCGTCGCCCGCAACCGCTACTTCCGCTCGTTCGTGAACACCGACGTGATCGGCACCGAGTTCGGCGGCGTGCTGAAGAACCTCATCGCCGTCGCGATCGGCATCGTCGACGGCGTCGGGTACGGCGAGAACACGAAGGCCTCGATCATCACGCGGGGCCTCGTCGAGATGACCGACTTCGCCGTGGCCTACGGCGCGCACCGAGAGACCCTCGCGGGGCTCGCCGGACTCGGCGACCTCATCGCCACGAGCCAGTCGCCGCTCTCGCGCAACAACACCGCGGGCCGGCTGCTCGGCCAGGGCTACCACCTGAACGACGTCGTGACGCAGATGCAGCAGACCACCGAGGGGCTCGCGTCGGTCGGGCCGATCCTCGAACTCGCGCGGGCGATGGGCGTCGACATGCCCATCGTCGAACAGGTTCGGCAGGTGCTCGCGGGCACGCTCGACCCGAAAGACATCGCGCCCCACCTCACGACCGATGACGAGCCGCAGGGCGAAAGGACGATCGATGGACAAACTCAGAGTGGTTCTGCTGTTCGGAGGGCGTTCCAGCGAGCATTCGATCAGCTGCGCCACGGCGGGCGGGGTGCTTCGGGCGATCGACCGTAGCCGCTACGAGGTGATCCCCGTCGGGATCACCCGCGACGGTGCGTTCGTGCTCGAGTCGGACGACCCCGAACGCTTCGCGCTCGACCCGGCGCACCTGCCCGAGGTCGTCGACAACGGCAGTCGGGTGCGTTGGCCCGAGAGCGCGTCGTCGCGCGAACTGCGCGTGATGACGGTGTCCGCCGAAACAGGTGGTTCCGGCGAGCGTTCGCTCGGCGACGTCGACGTGGTCTTCCCCATCCTGCACGGGCGTTTCGGCGAAGACGGCACGATCCAGGGCATGCTCGAGCTGCTCGGCCTGCCGTACGTCGGCAACGGCGTGCTCGCCTCGGCCGTCGGCATGGACAAGCACTTCACGAAGACCGTGCTCGAGGGCGCCGGCATCGCCGTGGCGCCGTGGGTGACGTTGACCCGATCGTCGCTCGACGAGAACCGCGAGCTGTGGGAGCGCCGCACGAAAGCGCTCGGCCTGCCCGTGTTCGTCAAACCGGCGCGCGCCGGCTCCTCGGTCGGCGTCACGAAGGTCGCCGACTGGTCGCAGCTCGACGCGGCCCTCGAGACCGCCTTCGCCGAAGACGGCACGGTGCTCGTCGAGGCCGCGGTCGTCGGCCGCGAGATCGAGTGCGGCGTGCTCGGTGGCGTCGGTGCGTCGGTGCGGGTGAGCGTCGCGGGCGAGGTCGTCGTGACCGGACGCGAGTTCTACGACTTCGAGGCGAAGTACCTCGACGCACCCGGGGTCGAGCTGATCTGCCCCGCCGAGCTCGGCGACGGTGAACTCTTCGAGCTGCAACGCATCGCGCGGCGGGCGTTCGAGGCGATCGGCGGCGAGGGTCTCGCCCGGGTCGACGTGTTCCTCACCGACGAGGGCTTCGTCGTGAACGAGGTCAACACGATGCCGGGCTTCACGCCGATCTCGATGTTCCCGACCTGCTGGCAGCAGTCGGGGGTGACCTACCCCGAGCTCATCGCCGAACTCATCGACGGCGGCGTCGCGCGCGGCAGCCGCTGAGGCGCAGGCGGGCTCAACCGACGGCGTCGGCCTCCTCGACACTCGTGCAGCCGCCGTCGGCCGGGATAGCCGAGACGGCAGCCGAGAGGTCGGTGATGACGGTCGTGCCAGAGACCACGTCGTTGTCGACGAGCACTTCGACGGCGGGCGTGCGGCCGTAGGTGGTGAACAGGTACTTCGGCTTCTGCGATTCGTCGATCACCCAGTCGACGCCGTTGACGCTCACGCACCGGTCGGTCGTGGGGCCGAGGGGCTCGGCGCCGCAGCGCAGCACGACGGATGCCGGCTCGCCCCAGGCACCCGTGCCCTGCGCGTTGGTCTCGCGTTGCTGCTGCTCGGAGTCGGTGTCTTGCGCGATCGTGTCGGGCAACCGCACGACCACGGCGGCGCAGGCGGGATCGCTCGCGAGCGGCGCGGTCTCGATCGGCACGGCCTGACTGCAACCGGCGAAGACGAACATCGAGGCTGCCGCGGCCGCCGTGGCGGCGAGCAGTCGGAATCCCGTGCGAGACCGGATGGGGGCGGCTGAGTCAGACATCACGATCAGGCTATCGCGAGCTCGTCACCCGAAGCTGGGCGTCGCCGAGTTGCCGCGTCGCCAACGCCGGCCGGCCGGCCGCGAGGCGCACGCTAGCGTGAGAGGCATGCACGAGCACGACCCCGCGCACGCCGCGATCCGCAGCCAGACGGTCGGCGAGCTCGGCGAGGACGCCGCGCTCGCGCGGATCCTGCCGAGACTCCGCCCGGCCGCCGCAGCCCTCCTCGGCCCCGGCGACGACGCGGCGGTGGTCGCGGCGGCCGACGGCCGCTTCGTCGTGACGACCGACCTCATGGTGCACGGCCCCGACTTCCGGCTCGCCTGGTCGACGCCGTTCGAGCTCGGCTGGAAGGCCGCGGCCACGAACCTCACCGACGTGGCGGCGATGGGCGCCCGGCCGACCGCACTCGTCGTGGCGATCGCCGCACCGCCCTCGCTCGACGCCGTGGTGCTCGAGGGCCTGGCCGACGGACTCCGCGAGGGACTCGCCGCGCTCGCGCCGGGGGCGGGGGTCGTCGGCGGCGACCTCAGCGCCTCGGCGGTGCTGATGATCGCGGTGACCGCGTTCGGCGATCTCGAGGGGCGACCCCCGGTGACGCGCAGCGGCGCCCGCCCGGGCGACGTGGTCGCCCACGCGGGTGCGCGAGGCGATGCGGCGCGCGGTCTCGCCCTGCTCTTCGCCGAGGCGACGGATGCCGCGGGCGAACCCGATGCCGCTGCGGCCGAGGCGTTGCGCACGCGGCATCCAGAGCTCATCGCCGCCCAGCTGGCACCGTCGCCGCCGGTATCTGCCGGAGTGGCAGCCGCGCTCGCGGGCGCCACAGCCATGCTCGACGTCTCTGACGGGCTCGCTCGCGACGCGCGGCGCATCGCGCAGGCGAGCGCAGTCGGCATCGACTTCTCGGCCGCGGCGCTCGGCCCCGAGGTGCGTCTCGCGCTCGCGGGCGCCGAAGACCACGGGCTGCTCGCGACGTTCCCGCCCGGCACGGTGCTGCCGGCGCCGTTCGAGGCGATCGGCACCGTGACGGATGCCGCGGGGCTGCTGCTGCTCGACGGCGTCGCGATCGACGGGGCCGGCTGGGACCCCTACTCGGGCTGGGACGGCAGGTCGGGCTGAGCGGGCCCGGGCCCGGCCTCAGGCCCGGTCTCAGGCGCGGGCTCGGCCGTCGTCGCCCACCAGAGCGTCGTCTCGCCGTAGTCGCGCCGGCGCTCGGGCTCGATGCCGACCGGCCAGACGGGCTCGGGGGAGCGCGAGCTGCGCTCGACCATGACCACGGCGCCCGGCGCGAGCAGCGGCGCGAGCAGCTCGAGGTCGCGGGCGAGCGCGCTCTCGGCGAGGTCGTACGGCGGGTCGATGAAGGCGACGTCGATGCCGGCTGCCGCGGTCTCGAGGTACGCGGCGACCGGGCGTACGGCGACGCGCACGTGCGGGCGGGTACCGTCCTTCGCCGCCTTCAGCAGGGCGTCGGCGTTCGCGCGGCAGATCTCGGCCGCGGGCTTGGCCCGTTCGACGAGCACGATGTCGGTCGCACCACGGCTGGCCGCCTCGAGCCCGAGCGCCCCCGAGCCCGCGTAGAGGTCGACGACGCGCGCGCCGTCGAGGGCGTCTCTGGCCTCGAGCGCCGAGAAGATCGCCTCGCGTACGCGGTCGCTCGTGGGCCGGGTGCCGGAGCGCGGCACCCGAATGGTCAGTGAGCCGGCGAATCCGGCGATGATGCGGGTCATGCTCAGGCGAGCATAACGGGCGGGCCCGAAGCGCTGCCATGATGGAAGGGTGGATGACTCGACCGACCAGGTGCCCGCCGAACCGTCCCGACATCGCGGGGCCCGACAGCAGATGATCGACCGACTCTGGGACTTCGGCGACCCGGCGGCGAGTGAGGAGCGTTTCAGGGAGGCCGCAGACGACGACGGCAACTCCGCGCACGACCGCGCCGTGATGACCACCCAGCTCGCCCGCGCGCTCGGCATCCAGGGGCGCATCGACGAGGCGCTCGCCGCGCTCGACGGCGTGACGGCCGGCATCCAGCCCGGCGACGCGCCGGCCGATGCCGCCGAGCTGAGGGCACGCGTGTCGATCGAGCGCGGCCGGATCGCGGCATCCGACGGCCGCCCCGCCGACGCGGTGCCCGAACTCACCCGCGGCGTGCGCGAGGCGGCGCTCGCCGGGTCGCCGTTCCTCGTGCTCGATGCGCTGCACATGCTCGCCCTCAACGACGCCGGCCATGAAGAAGAGTGGGCGACCGAGGGCTTCGACGTGCTCGACGGCGTGCGCGACCCGCGCGTGAAGCGCTGGGGCGTCGCCCTGCACAACAACCTCGGCTGGACCCTGCACGACGCCGGGCGGCTGCCGGGCGCCCTCCTGCAGTTCGAGCAGGCCGTCGAGGCCGCCGATGCCTACGGCACGGCCGGGCAGCGCCACGTCGCCCGCTGGTCGGTCGCGCGGTGCCTGCGCAGCCTCGGCCGCGACGACGAGGCACTCGCGATCCAGCGCGAACTCGCCGAGTCGCGACCCGATGACCCCTACGTGCAGGCCGAGCTCGCGGCGCTGACCGGGGCCGTGACAGAGGCAGAGCCTACGATCGAGCCATGACCGAGGGGCTCGATCAGGCGAGCGGCACCGCACCCGCACCCGGCTCGTTCACGCTCGATTCCAAGTTGTCGGTGCCGCTCGGCGGCCGCACGGCGCAGGCGTTCGAGCGCGGCTTCGGGTACCGCACCGTCGGCGAGCTGCTGGCGCACTACCCGCGCCGCTACGCCATGCGCGGTGAGCTCACCGCGCTCGCCTCACTCCCGCTCGATGAGGCCGTCACGATCATCGCCGAGGTGATCGAGGTCAACGAGCGGTCGATGCGCGCCCGCAAGGGCTCGATCGTCGAGGCGAAGATCACCGACGGCACGGGTGTGCTGACGCTCACGTTCTTCAACCAGCGCTGGCGCGCCAACGAGTTGCGCCCGGGCCTGCGCGGCATCTTCGCCGGCAAGGTGGGCGACTACCAGGGCCGTCGCCAGCTCGCGCACCCCGACTACCAGCTGTTCGACGACGCGACCCCGATCGCGGCGGGCGACGCGGCGGCCAAACGCTGGGCCGAGGCGCCGATTCCGATCTACCCGGCCACGTCGACGCTCGTCAGCTGGCAGATCGCGAAGGCGGTCGAGTTGGTGCTCGACGGCCTCGCGCCGGTGGATGACCCGTTGCCGTCGTCGGTGCGGCAGGCGAAGTCGCTCCTCGCCCACCGCGAGGCGCTCGAGCTCGTGCACCGGCCCGTGCGCGACGCCGACTGGAAGCGGGCGCGCGGTACGCTGCGCTTCACCGAGGCGTTCGTGCTGCAGGCGGCCCTGCTGCAGCGTCGCGCCGAGCTGCGCACGCACACGACGGTCGCACGGCAGCCGGTGCCCGGGGGGCTGCTCGAGCGGTTCGACGCCGCGCTGCCGTTCACCCTCACGGGCGACCAGCTCGACGTCGGCGGCGAGATCGCCCGCGACCTCGCCGAACCCGTGCCGATGAACCGGCTCGTGCAGGGCGAGGTGGGTTCGGGCAAGACGGTCGTGGCGCTCCGGGCGATGCTCGCGGTCGCCGACTCGGGCGGCCAGTCGGCACTGCTCGCACCGACCGAGGTGCTCGCCGGCCAGCACCTGCGTTCGATCGCGAAGATGCTCGGCCCCGACCTCGCCGCCGAACTCATGCCGACCCTCTTGACCGGGCAGTTGCCCGTCGCCCAGCGCAAGAAGGCGCTGCTTCGGGCCGCCGCCGGGCAGTCGCGCATCGTGGTCGGCACGCACGCGTTGCTCGGCGACAACGTGTCGTTCGCCGACCTCGGGCTCGTCGTCGTCGACGAGCAGCACCGCTTCGGCGTCGAGCAGCGCGAGGCGTTGCGGCTGAAGGGGCAGAGCCCGCCGCACGTGCTCGTGCTGACGGCGACGCCGATTCCGCGCACCGTCGCGATGACGGTGTTCGGCGACCTCGACGTGTCGACGATCCGCGAGCTGCCGGCCGGCCGCGCGGGCATCACCTCGCAGGTCGTGCCGCTCGCGATCAGGCCGACGTGGCGGCCGCGCATCTGGGAGCGCCTCGCCGAAGAGCTCGCGCTCGCGCGACAGGCCTTCGTCGTGTGCCCGGCGATCGAGGCGAAGGTCGTCGAAGACGAGGGGCCGGGCGGCGCGGCGGCGGTCGCGCCCGACAGCGGCGAGAGCCGAGCGGATGCCGCGGGCCCCGTGGCATCCGTCGTCGCCGTGCTCGCCGAACTGCGCGCACACCCGCGCTTCGCCGACACGCGCATCGCCCCGCTGCACGGCCGCATGACGGCCGATGAGAAAGACGCGACGATGCGCGCATTCTCGGCCGGCGAGATCGACGTGCTCGTGGCGACCACCGTGATCGAGGTCGGCGTCGACGTGCCGAACGCGAGCGCCATGGTCGTCGTCGACGCCGACCGCTTCGGGGTCTCGCAGTTGCACCAGTTGCGTGGCCGGGTCGGCCGGGGCTCGGTGCCGGGCCTCTGCCTGCTCGTGACCTCGGCGGTGCCCGGCTCGCTCGCCCTGCAGCGGGTCGAGGCCGTCGCCGCGACCCTCGACGGCTTCGAGCTCGCCCAAGCCGACCTCGAGCTGCGGCAAGAGGGCGACGTGCTCGGCGCCGTGCAGTCGGGCGGGCGCTCGTCGCTCAAACTGCTGAAAGTGGCCCGCGACGGCGACCTCATCGCCGAGGCGCGCGAATTCGCCCAAGAGGTGCTCGCGAGCGGCGACGGGCTCGATTCGCAGCCCGCGCTCGCCGCCGCGGTACGTCGCCGACTCGACGACGAGACGAGCGGATACCTGAGCAAGGGCTGAGACTCTGCACCGGCCCTTCCACGTGACCGCGCGGGCAGTACGCTGTTGCGTATGCAGCGGATCGCCGTCGTCCCAGGATCATTCGACCCCGTCACGCGCGGACATCTCGACGTCATCGAACGGGCCGCGGGGCTCTACGACGAGCTGCACGTCGTCGTCGTGCACAATCCCGACAAGTCGGCGCTGCTGCCGATCGCGCAGCGGGTCTCGCTCATCGAGCGCTCGATCGCCGAAGCCGGCATCCAGGGCCGCATCGTGGTGGCCTCGTGGAGCATGGGCCTGCTCGTCGACTACTGCACCGACGTCGGCGCCTCAGTGCTCGTCAAGGGCGTTCGGTCGCAGCTCGACGTCGCCTACGAGACGCCCATGGCGATCGTGAACCGCCACCTCGCTGGGGTCGAGACCGTGTTCCTCCTGCCCGACCCCGCGCACGGCCACGTGTCGAGTTCGCTCGTGCGTCAGGTGTCGGCGCTCGGCGGCGACGTCGCACCGTACGTGCCGCCGGCCGTCGCGGAGTACCTCCAGGCGGCGATGACGCCATGACCGAGACCACGGCCGACCGGGGCGCCACGGAGCTCGCGTCGAAGATGGGCATCGACGAGGTGGGCACCCGAGCGGCGGCCATCGTGGCGAACGTCGAAGCGGTCATCGCAGGCAAGCGCGAGGCGGTCACGAGTGCGCTCACGGTGCTGCTCGCCGAGGGCCACCTGCTCATCGAAGACGTGCCGGGCGTGGGCAAGACGATGCTCGCCAAGACCCTCGCGCGCTCGGTCGACGCGACCGTCAGCCGCATCCAGTTCACCCCCGACCTGCTGCCGAGCGACGTCACCGGCGTCTCGGTGTTCGACCAGGCGAGCCGGCGCTTCGAGTTCAAGCACGGACCGGTGTTCGCCAACATCGTGATCGGCGACGAGATCAACCGTGCGAGCCCGAAGACCCAGTCGGCACTGCTCGAGTGCATGGAGGAGCGACAGGTCACCGCCGACGGCACGACCTACCGGCTCGAACCGCCGTTCACCGTCATCGCGACGCAGAACCCGGTCGAGATGGAGGGCACCTATCCGCTGCCCGAGGCGCAGCGCGACCGCTTCATGGCCCGCATCTCGATGGGCTACCCCTCGTCCGCCGACGAACTGGCGATGCTCTCGACCCGAGAGACCTCGAGCCCGCTCGACGCGCTCGAACCCGTCGTCAGCCTCGCCGAGCTGCGCGGCATGATCGAGGCCGTGCAGCACGTGTTCACCTCGCAGCCCGTCAAGGAGTACGCCGTCGATCTCGCGAGGGCCACCCGCGAAGACCGGCAGTTGCGGCTCGGGGCGAGCCCGCGGGCCACCCTGCAACTCATCCGTGCGGCCAAGGCGCACGCGGCCATGCACGGGCGCGACTTCGTGCTGCCCGACGACGTCGACGCCCTCGCCGTGCCGGTGCTCGCGCACCGGCTCGTGCCCACGAGTCGTGCGATCGGGGCGCACGACCGAGACAGTGGGCCGCTCATCGACGCCATCGTGCGCCGCATCGTGGGGGAGACGCCGGTTCCGGTCGGCAGCGCGCGAAGGACCTGAGATGCCGCGTCCCCGTTCCGCTCGAGTCGTGACCTGGCCGCGACTCGGTCACCGGGGTGCTCGAGTCGCGATCTGGCCGCGACTCACTCACCGGGGGGCCACGCTCGTCATCGTCGGGGTGTTGCTCGTCGCCGTCTCGCTGTGGTTCGATCTGCGCGATGTGCTCGTGCTGGCGTTCGTCGGCATCGCCATGCCCGCGGTGGCGGCGCTCTTCGTGACGCTGCGCAAGCCGAGCCTCGCCGTGACGCGCCGGTTCACGCCGCCCGTCGTCTCGGCGGGGGCGTCGACGCTGGTCGCGCTCGTCATCAAGAACCGCTCGCGCCGCACCTTCGACGGGGCGCACTGGCGCGACGGCGTGCCGACGACCCTCTCGGCCGCGCCGGAGGCGATCCTGCCGGCGATGGGCCCGTACGAGTCGATGCTGCCGTCGGGCGACGACACGGTGCGCGTCGAATACCGGTTGCGGATGCCGCGGCGCGGCGTTTACCCGATCGGCCCCCTGCGGGTGGGCATCACCGATCCCTTCGGGCTCGCCCGCATCGACCGCGATGTCGGCTCTGCGCACGACGCCGTGGTGACGCCCCGCGTCACCCCCCTCGACGCGGCGCTCGGTTCGGCGGCGAGCGTCGACGGCGTGCTCAACGGCCTGCAACGCCGCACGCACCCGAACTCCGACGAGCTCATCGCACGCGAGTACCGCTACGGCGACCCGTTGCGCCGGGTGAACTGGGCGGCGACCGCGAGGCGCGGCGAGCTCATGGTGCGTGAAGAAGAGCAGCGCGGCGACCCCGAGGCGCGCATCATCCTCGACACCACGCTCGCCGGGCGGGCGCGAACCGCCGGGCACCGGGGCGACGGCGACGATGCGCCGCACTTCGGCTTCGAACTCGGGGTCGAGGTCGCGGCCTCGATCGGCATGCACCTGCTCGAGCGCGGGTTCCGAGTGCGCTGCGACCGCGTCGACGACCCCGAGCGCAGCCTCCTCTCCGAAGAGGCGGGTGCCGGCTACCGCATGCCGGGCGGCGATCGGCTGCTGCTCGAAGACCTCGCCCGGCTCGAGGGCCCCGCCCGTCAACCCGCGCGCCAGACCCGTGAACCGGCGTCGGCGGCGCAGCACGGGTCGTCGGCCGCGGGGCCGCGGGGCCGTGATGCCCGAATGCCGGGCTTCGCGGTGCTCGTCGACCCCGACGAGCACGACGCCCGCACGCTCGTGGCGCTGCGGTCGACGTTCGAACCGGCCGTCGTCTTCGCGACGGAGTCGGTCGCCGCGGGCATCGTCGACGCTCTCGAGAAGGCCGACTGGCGGGTCGTGCGCGTGCGCCGTGGCGCTGAGATCGCGGCGGCGTGGTCGGGTACGACGATGATCCGGCCCGAGCCGCCCGCACGGCGCGGCGCACCCGTTCGCACCGCGCAGCCGAGCCGCGCGTCGGTTCGCCCCGCAGACGTCGACGGGGGGCCGCATGCGTCCTGACCCCGTTCCGCTGTCGCGGGCGCAGCGGCTCGCGTTGGCCGCGGCATCCTTTCTGCTGCTCGCGACCGCGGCGATGGCGCTCGGTCCGCTCATCGCCGGCAGCGGCTGGTGGTGGCTCTGCGCCTTCGTCGCGGGCGGTGTGCTGTTCTCGGGGGCGGGGTTGCGCGCGCTCCGCACGCCCGCCTCCCTCGTGCCCGTGCTCGAACTCGTGGTGCTGTTGCTGCTGCTCACCCTCGTCTTCGGCGGCGCCTCGAGCATCGTGTTCCTCATTCCGACGCAGGGAACGTTCGAGACGTTCGACGCCCTTCTATCCGGCGCGCAACGCACGATCGAGCAGCAATCGGTGCCCGCCATCCCGGTGCCGCCGCTGCTCTTCGCGCTCGCGCTCGGCATCGGGCTGATCGCGGTCTTCACCGACGTCTTCGTGCAGACGATGCGCATGCCGGCGCTCGCCGCGGCGCCGGCCCTCGTGCCGATCCTCGTGCCGGGCTTCATCATCGAGGCGGGCGCCGAGGTGCCGGCCCTGCTGCTCACCGCCGCGGCGTATCTGCTGCTGCTTCGCGTCGACGTGCGCGTTCGCCGCCGGGCGCGACTGGTCGCCGGCGGCGAGGGCGACGACGCGGCCACCATCGTGCCGCCCAAGCGAGTGCCGATCGTCTCGACGCTCGGCGCCTCGCTCGGCCTCGCCGCCGTCGGCCTCCTCACGGCGTCGGTGCTCGCCGCGTCGACGCCGAGCGTGTCGACGAGCCTGCTGCTCGGTTCGCCCAGCCAGGGCACGCTGTTCGCGCGCGGCGTGAGCCCCTTCATCGACCTCGGGCGCGATCTCCGACGGCCCGACGCGCTGCCGGCGTTCCACTACTTCGCCCGCAACGCCGATCGGCCGTACTTCACCCTGCTCACGCTCGATCGATTCGAGGGCGAGGTCTGGGGGGTCACCGACACCGCCGTCGACGGCGACAACACGGTCGACGCGATGCCGCTGCCCATGGGGCTCTCCGAAGAAGTCTCGACGGCCGAGCACCCGATCGAGGTCGTCGTCGACGAGGTGCGCACCACGTGGCTGCCCGTGCCGTATCCGACGTCGCGCATCGAGGGCCTCAGCGGTTCGTGGTTCTGGGACGCGGGTTCGCTCGCGGTGCGCAGTGTCGACACGAACACCGGCGGTCAGCGCTACCTCGTCACGCGGCTCGAGGTCGATCCCACGGTGGCGCAGCTGCGCGATGCGGGCGACGAGGTGCCGGCCGCACTCGCACCGAACCTCGCGTTGCCCGACGAGATGCCGCCGATCATCGCCGAGACCGCGGCATCCGTCACCGCCGGCACGACGACGAAGTACGACGCCGCCGTCGCTATCCAATCGTTCCTGCGCTCGGCGCTATTCGACTACTCGACCGAGGCGCCCGTCGAAGCGGGGTACGACGGCGGAGGCTTCGACGTCATCGCCAAGTTCCTCGAGACCAAGTCGGGCTACTGCGTGCACTTCGCCTCGACGATGGCGGTGCTCGCTCGCGAACTCGGCATCCCCTCGCGCATCTCGCTGGGTTACACCCAGGGCTCGCCGACGCAGGAGCGGGTCGACGGCGTGCAGCGCGTCGAGGTCGACTCGCACGACCTGCACTCGTGGCCCGAGCTGTACTTCGAGGGCGTCGGCTGGGTGCCGTTCGAGCCGACGCCCGGTCGCGGCAGCGTGCCCGACTACTCGCGCCCGGGCGCCGGCGACGGCACCGGGGCCGGCGCGCCGAGCACCGCCCCGGCCCTGCCGGGGGCGAGCGGCCGACCCGAACTCGATCCCGACCGCGGGCTCGCCGGGCAGGCCGGCGGCGGCGCGAGCGTCGACTCGTGGTGGCAGCGCGGCCTTCCCATCGCGCTGGTGGCGGTGCTCGTGCTGCTGCTGCCGGCGCTGCTGCGTCTCGGCCAGCGCGCGGCACGCCGCCGCCGCGTCGTGAAGGGCGAACGGCCGGCGGATGCCGCGTGGGACGAGGTGATCGCCACGGCCCGTGACCTCGGGGCGGGTGGCGACGACGTCGAGACCGCCAGGGCGTTCGCCGCGACGACTGCCGAGCGCGCGGCGTTCGGCGACCCGTCGGCGCTGGCGGCGCTCATCGCGCTGCGGGATGCCGTCGAGCGCGAGCGGTATGGACCGGAGCCCGGTGTCGGTGTCGGTTTGGGTGCAGGCGCCGAAGCCGCCGAGTTGCAGGCCAACGTCGCGCGGGTGCGGGCGGCGCTGCTCGACGACGCGGCCCCGATGGAACGGGTGCGCGCCGCGCTCGCGCCGCGCTCGCTCTTCGACCTCGCACGGCGGGCGTTCAGCCCACGTCCATCCGTCGGCGCGTAGACTCGTCGCTCGTGGCCAACAAGCATTCTCCGTTCCGAGTGAACGTGCGTGACCTCGTCAACCGCCCGGGTGAGATGCGCGAACATCGCTTCGCCGTCGCCGCCGGTGAGCAGATGGGCGAGGGCCTCGTCGCCGTCAGAGCCGGCTCAGAGCTCGATCTCGACGTTCGACTCGAGTCGGTGCACGAGGGCATTCTCGTCACGGCCGAGATCGACGCCGTCGCCGAGGGGGAGTGCGGTCGCTGCCTCATCGACGTCGCGCTGCCCGTCGAAGTCGAGTTCCAAGAACTCTTCGGGTATCATTCTGGGGAAGCCATCGAGTATGAGGTTCAAGACGACCACGTGGATCTTGAACCACTCATCCGAGATGCGGTAGTGCTGGCACTGCCGTTCCAGCCGGTGTGCCGACCGGATTGCCCAGGTCTCGACCCAGAGACCGGGCTCCGACTGGCCGATCATCCGGAACTCGTCACCCCTGAGCACAGCGATCCACGCTGGTCCGCGCTCGCCGGGTTCCAGGCTTCCGAAGACAGTGGTCCGGGTGACGCATCCGGGGCAGATCAGCAGAGAGAAGAGAGATAGTCATGGCTGTTCCGAAGCGGAAGAAGTCACGAGCCCGAACCCACATGCGCCGCGCGCAGTGGAAGGCCGAGGTTCCCACCCTGGTCAAGACGGTCGAGAACGGCAAGGTCACCTACAGCCTTCCCCACCGCGCCAAGGTCGTCGAGGACTCGGCGGGCACCCCGCTCTTCCTCGAGTACAAGGGCCGCAAGGTCGCCGACGTCTAGTCGGCCCCAGACACCTGAACGACCGGTCGTGACGCGAACCGAGCTCATCGGGGCCGATGGTCGAACGCTCGACGAACTGCAGGAACGTCTGCAGATCTCGATCGACCCCGCCCTGCTGCTGCTCGCGCTCACGCACCGGTCGTTCGCGTATGAGAACGGCGGCATCCCGACCAACGAGCGCCTGGAGTTCCTCGGCGACTCGATCCTCGGGCAGGCCGTGACCGTCAAGCTCTTCCGCGATCACCCCGACCTCGAAGAGGGTGAGCTCGCGAAGCGGCGGGCCAGCCTCGTCTCGAGTGTCGCGCTTGCAGAGGTCGGCCGCTCGATCGAAGTCGGCCCTTTCATCAGGCTCGGCCGCGGCGAGACGATGACCGGCGGTGCCGACAAGCCGTCGATCCTCGCGGACACCGTCGAGGCGATCATCGGTGCCGTGTATCTCGACGCCGGCGGCGATGCCGCAACGGCGCTCGTGTTGCGCCTCGTGGCACCGCTCATGGAAGACCCCGCGAGGTTCGGGGCCGCCATGGACCCGAAGACGAGCCTGCAAGAGATCGCCGCGCGTCGCGGCGCTGCCGCACCCTCGTACGCGGTGGCCGAGAGCGGCCCCGACCACAACAAGCACTTCGTCGCCACGGTGACGGTGGGCGACCTCGTCGAGGCGTCGGGCGAGGGCTCGAGCAAGAAGCAGGCCGAGATGGCCGCCGCGCTCGAGGCCTGGACGATGCTCAACTCGCGCTGACGTGCCCGAGCTGCCCGAGGTCGAGGTCGTGCGAGCCGGACTCGCGCCGGCCGTGACCGGTGCCGTCGTGGTCGCGGTCGAGGTGCTCGAACCGCGTTCGCTGAAACGTCACGACGCGGCATCCGGCGATTTCGAATCGCTCTTGACCGGCGCGCGCATCGAGGCCGCCGTGCGACGCGGCAAGTTCCTCTGGCTGCCGCTCGGCACCGATACGAGACGCGGCGATGATCGGCGCGACGGCCGGGCACTCGTCGGGCATCTCGGCATGAGCGGGCAGATGCTGCTGCGCACGCCCGACCATCCCGGCGACGACGCCCACGCGCGCGTGCGGCTGCACCTCGAGCACCCCGAGCACGGCGAGCTGCGGGTCGACTTCGTCGACCAGCGCATCTTCGGCTCGCTCGCCGTCGACCGGCTCGTGCCGACCGCCGACGGCGAGATCGGTGGATTCTCGGGTGTGGGTGTGGGTGTGGGTGTGGGCTCGGGCGATGTCGCGGGGGAGTGGGCGCGGCAGGTGCCCGCCCAGGTCGCCCACATCGGGCGGGATCCGCTCGACCCGGCCTTCTCGGAGCGGGCGTTCTTCGCCGCGCTCGCCAAGCGCGGCACGGCGATCAAGCGCGTGCTGCTCGACCAGGGCGTCGTGAGCGGCATCGGCAACATCTACGCCGACGAATCGCTGTGGGCCG
This sequence comes from Agromyces sp. NPDC055520, assembly GCF_053619715.1. Lineage (NCBI taxonomy): Bacteria > Bacillati > Actinomycetota > Actinomycetes > Micrococcales > Microbacteriaceae > Agromyces > Agromyces sp. NPDC055520. Next base: position 111,317 of record NZ_JBSHJY010000001.1, read on the forward strand.
TGCGACTGCACGGCGAGCAGCCGGCATCGTCGCTGTCGCCGCGCAAGGCGCGCGAGTTGCTCGGCGCGGTGCGCGATGTGCTCGGCAAGGCGCTCGCCGAGGGCGGCACGAGTTTCGACGCGCAGTACGTGAACGTCAACGGGGCATCGGGCTATTTCGAGCACTCGCTGAACGCCTACGGCCGGGCCGGCAAGCCCTGCCCGCGGTGCGGCACGCCGATGGTGCGCGAGGCGTTCATGAACCGCGGCTCGCACTTCTGCCCGAGGTGCCAGCGAATGCGTCGGTGATGACGGTGGGTGCCGACGACCTCGCCGTTGAACTCGGCATCGCGCCCAGTATCGTCCTCGGCCAAGCGCAGAAGCTCACCGCAGAATACGCGCGGGGACACGAGCTCAAGATCACCCTCGAATGGGACTCGGGCACCAAGCAGGGGGAGTGAACCTCGCACACGTGTTCGAACGGCTCCATGCGATCGAGGCTACGTGCACCCTACGACCTGAGCTCACCGCGCGTGGTACCGCGCGTAGAGCAGCCCGTTGTCGAAGGCCCGCTCGTCGACGAGGTCGAGGTCGAGCCGCACACCGTCGGGGAAGAACCGGGTGCCACCGCCGACCACGCTCGACGTGATGAACAGGTGGTACTCGTCGACGAGCCCGGCTCTGATCGCCTGCGCAGCGAGGTTCGGACCGTCGACGCTGAGGTCGTGGTCGGACTCGGCCTTGAGCCTGCGCACCGCGTCGGGGTCGAAGCTGCGCTCGATGCGCGTCTTCGCGCTCGACACGGCTTGCAGCGTCGTGGAGTACACGACCTTCTCGGCGGCCTTCCACTCGTCGGCGTAGTCGACGATGTAGGGCGGCAGGTCGGACTGCGCATCGACCGTCTCCCAGAACACCATCGTCTCGTACATGCGCCGGCCGTAGAGGAACGTGCCGACGTTGCGGAAGGCGTCGCCGATGAAGGTGTGCACCTCTTCGTCTTCGGCGCCGTTGCCGAGGTCGCCCTCGGCCGCCTTCGCGTACCCGTCGAGCGAGGTGATCATCGAGTAGATGAGCTTGCCCATTTCGGCTCCTTCGCTAATGGTGAGTCACTCGGCTCACCACTTGAAGGTAACAAGCGGCGAGTCCTGAGTCAAGCGACTCACCTCTCTGGCATACTGGGCGCATGTCCCGCGAACTCTCCGCCTACCACCGCCGCATCGCCGAGGCCAACCGCGCGGCGATCCTCGACGCGGCCACCGGCCTGTTCCTCGAGCACGGCTACGACGGCACCCCGCTGATGCGCGTCGCCGAGCGTGCCGGGGTCTCGAAGGCGACCCTGTTCAAGCAGTTCCCGACGAAGGCCGAGCTCTTCGAGGCGATGGTGCTCGCGGCCGGCGATGCACCCGTCGGCGAGGTCGTCGACCCCTCGACCGGGGATCTCGGCGCGGGGCTCCAGGCTCTGGGCGCCGCGTACGTCGAGCTCCTGAATCGACCGCGCATGGAGCAATTGCTCCGCATCCTGATCGGCGAGTCACAGCGGTTTCCAGAGCTGCGCGAGCGCACCTTCGATTTCAGCACCTTCCCGGTGTTCGCGGCGCTCGGGCGCTACCTCCGCGCCGAGACCGCGGCGGGAACCGCACACATCGATGATCCGGATGTCGCGGCATCCCAATTTCTCGGAATGATCTCGACCGTCGTCTTCTGGCCCCGCCTGATCCACGGCGGCTGGTCGCTCAGCGATGACGAGACGCGCAGCGTCGTCGACGAGGCGGTGCTGACGATCGTCGCGCGATACGGCGAGCGCTCTTGAAAATACGTTTGCGCATATATATGCGACGGCGTATGATCAACCCATGACGACAACCGCTGTGCTGGAGGCCATCGCCGAACCGACCCGCCGCCGCATCCTCGACGCCGTTCGCGGCGGCGAGTGCTCGGTCGGCGAACTCGTCGAACTCGTCGGCATGCACCAGCCCGGGGTCTCGAGGCACCTCAAGGTGCTCCGCGACGCGGGGCTCGTCGAAGCCCGGCACGACGCGCAACGACGGCTCTACCGCCTTCGCGCCGAGCCGCTGCGAGAGCTGGACGACTGGCTCGAACCGTATCGGGCGGAGTGGTCGAATCGACTCGACTCCCTCGAGCGGCACCTCGAACGAACTGCGAAAGGAACACCGTCATGACCACCACCGATCCGAACCCCACGCGCTTCGGCACGATCGAGCGCACCGCCGACGGCGGCATCATCCGCTACGACCGGCGCCTCGCCTTCCCCGTCGACGAGGTCTGGTCGGCGATCACCGAGCCCGAGCGCCTCGCCGAGTGGTGGCCGCCGTTCGCCACCGACGTCACGGTCGACCTGCGCGTCGGCGGCTCGATCGCCTTCCCGTGGCCCGACGGCGACGAGATGCAGACGCTCGAGTTCACCATCCTGCGACTGGAGGCGCCGACGCTGCTCGAGCACAGTCACACGAGCCCGGGTTCGTGGATGCGCTACGAGCTCGAGCCCACGCCCGACGGCACCCGGCTACTCGCCACGTACTTCGTGCCAGACCCCGACATGGCGATCGAACGCGGCGACCTCGTGGGCGCGCACTACGGCCTCGACCGGCTCGAAGCCGCGCTCGCCGGCAACCCGGCGCCCGTCGACATGGCTGCGTTCGCAGCCCTGCAGGCCGAGTACGCGGCACGCGAGCTCGCAGCGCCGCCGGCATAGCCCGCGGCGCCGGGGGAGTTCACGAGCCTGCGCGGCCGTCACCCCCGCTGCCAGACCGCCTCGAGGCCGCAGCGGCGGAAGCCGAGGGCGACGTTGATCGCGAGCATGTGCTCGTTCTCGTCGGCGTTCCAGGTGTAGACGACCGCGCGCTCGGGCGCGGTCTCGGCGAGGCGCACGAGGTTCGCGAGCTTCACGAGCATGCCGAGTCCGTTGCCGCGATGCGCGTCGACGACGAGGGTGTCGTACTGGTAGGCGAACCCGCGGCCGAGCGGCAGTTCGAGTTCGGTGTAGCCCGCGACCGTGCCGTCGCCCGTCACAGCAGCCGCCACGAGCAGGCCCGTGCCGCCGTCGAGGGACTCGGTCTCGCGCTCGCGCACGCGGGCGGCATCCCAGCGTTCCTCGTCGATCGTGATGCCGCCCGCGGGCACGTCGAGCGCCATGCGCGCTCGCGCGGCCGCGTAGGCGTCGACGAGGTCGGGCGGGGTGCGGTCGCTCCAGCACACGACGCGATAGCCGCGGGCCTTCGCCCGCGTCGTACGCGTTTCGAGATCGCGAAGGAAGTCGTCGGCGCGGCCCGCCACCGTGACGCTGCTCACCCGCTCGAGTTGGCCGAGCGCGTAGCCGTGCGCCGACGCGAAGCCGGCAGCGGGGGTGGATGCCGCGAGCCCGGCCTCCCCGTGGGGCGCGCGCAGCATCGGCTCGGCGCCGACGGCAGCCGTGTCGGCGGCGTCGGGATGGTCGGAGTACCCGACGACGGCCTCGCGGCCGAGCTCACGAGCCAGGTCTTCGGCCGCGCCGAGCAGCATCGACCCGATGCCGCGCCTGCGGTGCGACGGCAGCACGCCGAGGGTGAGCTCGACGGTCGCGGCATTCGCGCCGAGTTCCCAGCCGATCCCGGTTCGGCCGACCATCGCGGCGCCGTCCCAGGCGCCGTAGAGCACGTGACCGCGGTGGCGGCTGTGGCGAAGCTGCCCGAGCAGCATCGCCGCGGACTCGGCGAAGTGGTCGTGCCCCCAGTTGGCGCGCTCGAGCACGAACCCGAGTGCCCCGTACGTCTCGAACTCGGCCGCCTCCGGCGTGCCGAGTGCGGCGGGTACGGGCACCCTGCGGATCTCCACGGTCATCCCTTCTGCCACGACGAATCCACGGCGACGGGTTCGAATCCGAGCGCGATGTTGATCGCGAGCATGTGCGCGTTCTCGTCGGCGTTCCACGTGAGCACGCGCTCGCGATCGGGCGCGATGCGCCCGAGTTCGAGCAGGTTCGCGAGCTTCATGCGCATGCCGAGGCCGTGGCCGCGGTGCTCCGCGAGCACGAGGGTGTCGTCCTGGTACGCGACCCGCTTTCGCGGCGCGAGTGCGAGCATGGTGTAGCCGGCCACCTCGCCGTTCTCGGTGACGGCGGCCGTGACGACCATGCGACGGCCGGCATCGAGCGCGTCCTGCTCCTCGCCCCGGATGCGATCGGCGGTCCAGACCTCGGGCTCGTAGTCGATCGCCCCGCTCGGAGCGTCGACCGACATCCGTTCGTGCGCGCCGGCCAGGCTGCCGATCAGGTGGTCCGGCGCGCGGTCGCTCCAAGTCACGAGCCGGTAGGCGGGCGAGGATGCCTCGTGGCGGGCGAGTCGGTTTCGGAACTCGTCCGCGCGGCCGGTGACGGGCATCGCGCTCATCCGGTCGAGTTGACCGAGCGCGTAGCCGTGGGCCAGGGCGAATCTCGCCGACGGTTCGTCGGCGGCGATGCTCGCGTCGCCCTGCGGTGCCCGCAGCCGTTCGGCGCCCGACGCAACCTCCGACCCAGCCGCCGGCGCACCGTCCGGCGCGTCCGCGTCCGCGTCCGGCGCGTCCTCGTCGATGCGATGCGAGCCGCGCAGCACGAGCGTGTGCCGGCCGGCCTCGCGAGCGGTGCGCTCGAGCTCTGCGAGCAGGCGGCCGCCGACGCCGCGGCGACGCAGCTCGGGTGCGACGCCGAGCACGGTCGAGAAGGCGGTCGTCGCGTCGGCATCGAGCTCCCAGACGACGTTCGCAGCACCGACCAGACGGGCGCCGTCCCACGCGCCGAAGGCATGTCGAGCGGTGTACCGCTGATCGCGGGAGAACACGAGCAGTTCGTCGGCTCCGAAGCTGAGTTCGTCGCTGCCGTGCACCTCGACGTCGAGCGCCTCGGCGAACGCCGCGTACGCCTCGAAATCGACGGCAGCAGGCGTTCCGAGCGCATCGGGAACGGGGATCGGTCGAATGTCGACATTCATCTGAAGGGCTGCACTCTCCGGCCCGCGTCGTGCGGGCAGCCGATCAGATTACCGGCGCGGCGTTTCGCCCGCAACCGCAATCGCCCGCCGGCGGCGAGGGCTCGCGCCACGAGGCATCCGCTCGGGTACGCTTTTGCGAGGTATCCGCAGCAGTGGTATCCGCACTGAACGAGCCGCACGGGGGGCCATGTACCTGAAGAGCCTGACGCTCAAGGGCTTCAAGTCCTTCGCTCAGCCGACGACGTTCGCCTTCGAACCAGGCGTCACCTGCATCGTCGGCCCCAACGGCTCGGGCAAGTCCAACGTCGTCGACGCCCTCGCCTGGGTCATGGGCGAGCAGGGCGCGAAGACCCTGCGCGGCGGCAAGATGGAGGACGTCATCTTCGCGGGCACCTCGACCCGCGGCCCGCTCGGTCGTGCAGAGGTGAGCCTCACGATCGACAACAGCGACGGCGCGCTGCCGATCGAGTACACCGAGGTGACGATCTCGCGCACGCTGTTCCGCAACGGCACGAGCGAGTACGCCATCAACGGCGACAACTGCCGGCTGCTCGACGTGCAGGAACTGCTCAGCGATTCGGGCCTCGGCCGCGAGATGCACGTCATCGTCGGCCAGGGCCAGCTCGACCAGGTGCTGCGGGCGACGCCCGAAGACCGCCGCGGCTTCATCGAAGAGGCGGCGGGCATCCTGAAGCACCGCCGTCGCAAAGAGAAGACGCTCCGCAAGCTCGATGCCATGCAGGCCAACCTCACCCGCCTCTCCGACCTCGCGGGCGAGATCCGGCGGCAGTTGAAGCCGCTCGGTCGCCAGGCCGAGGTCGCCCGCGAGGCCGCGACCATCGCAGCCGTCGTGCGCGATGCGAAGGCGCGACTGCTCGCCGACGAGGTCGTCGGCCTCCGCCGCGCGCTCGACGAGCACGGCAAGAGCGAGCACGAGCGCCACGCCGAGCGGCTCGTGCTGCAAGACCAGCTCGAGCGGCACCAGGCCAAGGTCACCCGCCTCGAACAGGCGCAGATCGGCGACGCCGTCGATCGGGCACGCTCGACGACCTTCGCGCTCGAACAGGCGCAGGGGGCACTGCGCTCGCTCGATTCGCTCGCCCGGCAGCGCATCGCACTGCTCGGCAGCGCGGCAGAGCAGACGGATGTCTCGCCCAGCGTCACCCGTTCGATGATCGACGAGGCGGTGGCCGAACTCACCGGTATCCGCGATGGCGTCGGCCACGCGGCATCCGCTCTCGACGACGCGCACGAGGCGACCATGCACCGCCGCGCCGAACTCGACACGGTCGACGAGGGCATCGCCCGGCAGAGCGCGCTCGTGTCGGCGTACGACCTCGAACTCTCCAAACTCACCGGGCAGGCCGACACGGCGGCCTCGAAGCTCGCCGCCGTGCGCGGCGAGGTGCTGCGCCACGAGAACGCCCTCGCTGCCTCGGCCGAGCGCCGCGCGTCGGCCTCGGCCGCGCTCGCCGCCGCCGAGGCCGAGGCCGACAACGGCGAGACCGCCGAGACCGACCTCGACGAGGCGTTCGAGCTCGCTCAGGCCGCCGTCTTCGAGGCCGAGGCCGAGATCGAACGCATCCGCGAGGCGTTGCACGAACGTGAACGCGAACACGGCGCCCTCGGCGCCCGCACCCAGGCGCTCTCGCTCGCCCTCGACCAGAAAGACGGCTCGGCCGCGCTCGCCAAGGCGGGCGTCAGCGGGGTGCGAGGCCTGCTCGCCGAGGCGCTGCAGGTCGAGCCCGGCTACGAGGCGGCGATCGCCGCGGCCCTCGGCTCGCTGAGCGACGCGGTGCTCGTCGACGACCGGGCGGCGGCGTTCCGCGCCCTCGAGCATGCCGAACGCGGCGAACTCGGTCGGGTCGCCCTCGCGCTCGCCGACGCCGGCGCCGAACCGGCGCGGGCCGCTCCGATCGACGGGCTCACCGCGGCATCCGACATCGTCACCGCGCCCGCCGGTGTGCTGGGCCTGCTCGCCGAAGTGCTCATCGCCGACGACCTCGCGGCTGCACGTGCCGTGGAGCCGGCGCTCGCCGCACGTGCAGAACCGGCCACCGTCATCACGAGAGACGGCACCGTCGTCGGCCGCTACGTGCTGCGCGGCGGCTCGGGCCGCAAGCAGAGCCGCATCGAACTCATCGCCGAACGCGATCGCGCCGCCGCCCGCCTCGACGAGGTGCGCGCCGAGATCGAGCGCGCCCGCTTCGAGCTCGCCGAGCAGCGCCAGATCGTGGAGCAGTCGAAAGACCAGTCGAAGCGAGCACTCGCGGCGCTGCGCGAATTCGACGCGCAGCTCGCCCAGCGCACCGAGCGGCTGAACCGTGCTCGCGTGCAGGCCGAGGCCGCCGACGCCGACTCCGAGCGCCTGCGGCAGGCCGCGGCGCTCGCCGAAGAGCGCGTCGCCGAGGCAGAGCAGCTTGCGACCGCCGCCAAGATCGCGCTCGAGGGGGCGCGCGCCGAACCGCGACCGGTGCTCGAGACGGACGCCCGCGACGGCGCGCTCGCCGCCCTCGAGACGGCCCGCGAGGCCGAGGTCGAGGCGAAGCTGCGGCTCGAGACGGCGAAGGAGCGGGTGCGCGCCGAAGAGGCACGCATCCGTGCCATGGAGGCCCAGTTCGAAGCGGAGCGACAGGCCGCAGCGGATGCCGCGCGCCGGGCCGTGATCCGCCGGGCACAGCTCGAGGCGGCGACCGGGGTGGCCGACGAGTTGCCCGCAGTGCTCGCCTCGGTCGACGCGTCCGTCGCCGAAGCCCGAGTGGCGCTCGGCCGCGCCGAAGCCGAACGCGCGAGCCGCAACGAAGAACTGCAGGCGGTGCGCCGCGAAGAGGCCGCCGTGCGCGAGCGCCTGCAATCGGTCACCGAAGACGTGCACGGGCTCGAACTGCGCATCTACGAGAAGAAGCTCCACGTCGCCGGCCTCGTCGAGCGCGCCGAGTCGGAGCTCGGGCTCACCGAAGAGGTGCTCGTCGATGAATACGGGCCCGAGCAGGGGATCCCCGTGGATGACGCGGATGCGGACGCGGGCGAGGGCGATGACGCAGGCGAGGGCAGGGGCCTCGGTGACGCAGGCGGTGCCGGTGGCCTTCGCCCGTTCGTGCGCGAGGAGCAGCAGCGGCGTCTCGCGCAGGCCGAGCGCAAGATGGCGCAGCTCGGGCGCGTGAACCCGCTCGCGCTCGAGGAGTTCGCGGCGCTCGAGCAGCGCCACCTCTTCCTCACCGAGCAGCTCACCGACCTCGCCAACACCCGGAAGGATCTGCTGACGATCATCGAGGAGATCGACGGCAAGATGGAGTCGATCTTCCGCAGCGCATTCGACGACACGCAGGCGGCGTTCGCCGAGGTGTTCCCCGTGCTCTTCCCGGGCGGTGTCGGCAGCATCACGCTCACCGACCCCGAGAACATGCTCACGACGGGCATCGAGGTGAGCGTGAAGCCCGCGGGCAAGAAGATCGAACGGCTCTCGCTGCTCTCGGGCGGCGAGCGCTCGCTCGCCGCGGTCGCGCTGCTCATCGCGATCTTCAAGGCCCGCCCGAGCCCGTTCTACATCATGGACGAGGTCGAGGCGGCGCTCGACGACGCGAACCTCGGGCGATTGCTCACGACCATGGAGTCCCTGCGCGACGACTCCCAGCTCATCGTGATCACCCACCAGAAGCGCACGATGGAGATCGCCGACGCGCTCTACGGCGTCTCGATGCGGCAAGACGGCGTGTCCGCGGTCGTCGGGCAGCGCGTGCGCGACGAGCGCGAGGGCCGCGAGGGCCGCGAGGCGAAGGCGAGCTGAGCCGACTCGTGCCGTCGGGCGCACGGCGGCCCGCGACATCCACTGCCCGTAGGCTGGTGACATGGCAGAACGTGCATCCTGGTCGCTCGGCGCGGCACTCCGCGGGGTCTTCGGTGCGAAGACGATCGACGAGGACACGTGGGACGACCTCGAGTCCGCACTGATCCGGGCCGATTTCGGCCCCTCGGTCACCGAGGAGATCGTCGGGCAGATTCGCGCGCAGGTCGAGCGGTTCAAGACCACCGACCCCAAAGACGTGCAGCGGATGCTCCGTGAGATCGTCGAGGAGCGGCTCGCGAAGTACGACCCCACGCTGAAGCTCACCGAGCGGCCCGCCGTCGTGCTCGTGGTCGGCGTCAACGGCGTCGGCAAGACCACGACCATCGGCAAGTTCGCGCGGTTCCTCCGCACCTTCGATCGCACCGTCGTGGTCGGCGCGGCCGACACGTTCCGCGCTGCGGCGGTCGACCAGCTCGCGACCTGGGCCGAGCGCGCCGGCGTCGGCATCGTGCGCCCCGAACGCGAGGGGCAGGATCCCGCGTCCGTCGCGTTCCAGACGGTCGAGCAGGCCAAGCGCGACGGCACCGAGATCGTCATCATCGACACCGCCGGTCGCCTGCACACGAAGGGCGGGCTCATGGACGAGCTCGGCAAGATCAAGCGCGTCGTCGAGAAGCAGGCGCCGATCAGCGAGGTGCTGCTCGTGCTCGACGCGACGACGGGCCAGAACGGGCTCGCGCAGGCCGAGGCGTTCATCGAGCACGGCGGGGTCACGGGGCTCGTGCTCACGAAGCTCGACGGCAGTGCGAAGGGCGGGTTCGTCCTCGCGGTGCAGGAGAAGACGGGTCTGCCGATCAAGCTCATCGGGCAGGGCGAGGGCATCGGCGACCTCACGGGATTCACGCCGCACGTCTTCGCACAGAAGCTCGTCGGCTGAGGCCGGCCACACCAGAGGGAGAGCGGCAGATGGCCACCGAACACGACTACTTCGGCGTCGTCGGCGAATACTGGTCCGAGACGATCGAGTACGCCGACCAGCGCGTCGAGGTCGTCCTCGAGACCGAAGACGACGAGGTTCCGCTTCCGGCACTCGATGCCGCGGCGGCACTCGTGAGCGAGCTCGAGTTCGCCGACGATGAGGTGCGCAACGCGTTCGTCAGCCAGCTCGATTCGGGCGGTTCACCCGCTGCGAGGTTCCTCAACGTGCTGCTCGACCCCGATTCGGACGTCGCCGACGAGATCGAGGACGCGATCGGGCGCGACTCGGGAGACCGGCAGATCGACGCGCTGCGATCGATGACGCTCGTACGCGTCGACCTCCGCCCCGAACTGTTCGGCGAGGGAGAGGCGTTCGCGGAGTTCGAGTACGCGTTGGCGCCCGACGAGACCGACGAGCGGCTCATCGCGACGATCGACGTCGGCCGCGACATCGTCGACGCGCGTTTCGAGGGCTGACCTCGCCGCCCTCGGGCGGCGCGGAAGAGGCATCCGCCGTCGCCTAGAATCGAAGGCACCATGGCTACCTTCGGAAACCTGTCTGACCGCCTCGCCGAGACCTTCAAGAATCTCCGCACCAAGGGCAAGCTCTCCGCGTCCGATGTCGACGGCACCGTTCGCGAGATCCGTCGCGCGCTGCTCGACGCCGACGTCTCGCTCGACGTCGTCAAGGCGTTCACGGCGCACGTGCGCGAGCGCGCGCTCGGCGACGAGGTCAACAAGGCGCTGAACCCGGCCCAGCAGGTCGTGCAGATCGTCAACGAAGAGCTCATCGCGATTCTCGGCGGTGAGCAGCGTCGCCTGCAGTTCGCGAAGAACCCGCCCACGGTCATCATGCTCGCGGGCCTCCAGGGTGCCGGCAAGACCACCCTCGCGGGCAAGCTCGCGAAGTGGCTCGCGAAAGAGGGGCACACGCCGCTCCTCGTCGCGGCCGACCTCCAGCGCCCGAACGCCGTGAATCAGCTGCAGGTCGTCGGCGGTCAGGCCGGCGTGCCGGTCTTCGCCCCCGAGCCCGGCAACGGCACGGGCGACCCCGTGAAGGTCGCGAAGGACGCGGTGAAGCACGCCGAGCGCGCGCTGCACGACGTCGTCATCATCGACACCGCGGGTCGTCTCGGCGTCGACGCCGAGCTCATGAAGCAGGCATCGAACATCCGCAAGGCTACGAACCCCGACGAGGTGCTCTTCGTCATCGACGCGATGATCGGTCAAGACGCCGTCACCACCGCGAAGGCCTTCCAAGAGGGCGTCGACTTCACGGGCGTCGTGCTCACCAAGCTCGACGGCGACGCGCGCGGCGGCGCCGCGCTCAGCGTGGCCTCCGTCACCGGTCGCCCCATCATCTTCGCGTCGACCGGTGAGGGCCTCGACGACTTCGAGCCGTTCCATCCCGACCGCATGGCGAGCCGCATCCTCGACCTCGGTGACATCCTCACGCTGATCGAGCAGGCGCAGTCGGCGTTCGACGAAGAAGAGGCGATGAAGGTCGCCGAGAAGTTCGCGACCGACACCTTCACGCTGAACGACTTCCTCGGCCAGATGCAGCAGCTCCGCGGCGCCGGCTCCATCAAGAAGATGCTCGGCATGCTGCCGGGCGCGGGCGGCATGAAGCAGCAGCTCGAGAACTTCGACGAGCGCGAGATCGTGCGCACCGAAGCGATCATCCAGTCGATGACGCCCGCCGAGCGCGAGAACACGAAGCTCCTGAACGGCTCGCGGCGCCTGCGCATCGCCAAGGGTTCGGGCATGACCGTCACCGACGTGAACCAGCTCGTCTCGCGCTTCGAGCAGGCCGCGAAGATGATGAAGACCGTCGCCCGCGGCGGCGTGCCCCAGATCCCGGGCATGGGGCCGCTGCCCGGCGGCGGCAGCCACGGCGGCGGAAAGCGCCAGGCGGCGAAGGGCAAGAAGAAGTCGGGCTCACGCTCGGGCAACCCCGCGAAGCGAGCCACCGAGAACGCGGCGATCGCCTCCGGCGCGACTCCGGGCGCTGCGACGGCGCCGACCGGTTCGGGCTTCGGCCTGGGCGGCGGCGGGGCGAAGGCCGCACCGAGCGAGGAAGAGCTCGCGGCCCTGCAGAAGATGCTGCGCCGCTAGGCAACGCCGGCCACCGCTCGGCCACCGCTCGGCCGTTCGGTCGCCGGACCGCTCGCGGTCGGGTCGCCGGGCTCCGGCTATGCGTCGTGCCGAACGACTCCCGCGAGCTCTTCGAGCGCCGGGCCGTCGACGACGGTCGCGCCGGTCGCAACCGACAGCGGGTCAGTCGCGATCCACTGCGCGACCGATTCAGGGTCGAGCGGATGCCGCGAGCCCACGATGATCGTATTGCCCGGCGCGACCCGCTGGAGCACGGCCTCGGAGCCGATCACGAGCACCTCTGGCAGCAGATCGAGCACGGCGGCGAGGGTGTCGTCCGTCACCTGCGGTTCGGCGCCGTTCAGGCAGTTGACGACCAGCACGCCGCCCGGCGCGAGCACCCCGACGAGTTCGGCGAAGAACTCGATCGTCGTGACGTGGCGCGGTGCGGCTCCGCCCGAGAAGACGTCGACGAGCACGAGGTCCCACTGATCGTCGCCCCCGCCGGCGAGCCGCTGCACTTCGGCGCGGGCGTCGCCGACCGTGAGTTCGATGGGAGCGCCGGCGGGCAGCGGCACGTGGTCCGTCACGAACGCGAGCAGTTCGGCGTGCAGTTCGACGACGCGCTGCCGGCTCTGCGGGTGCATCGCGTGCACGTACCGGGGCAGGGTGAGGGCTCCACCGCCGAGATGCAGCACGGCGGGCGCCTCGCCCGGCAGGGTGGCGAGCACGGCGGCGATGCGCCGGATGTACGGCAGTTGCAGGTCGCGCGGGTCGTCGGGGTTCACGTGCGACTGGGTGACGCCGTCGACGACGAGGGAGTACCCGCCGTTCGTGCCGCGATCGGGCTGCAGTTCGGCACGGAAGTCGGCGGTCTCGAGCATCGGGGGAGTCTGCACCCCTCGACACTAGGCGATGGGTCCGGCGACCGTCTCAGCCCTGCGGAACCCCGTCGCGCAGCTCGCGCGCGAGGTGGGCGACGACGGCCCTGAGGTCGCCGCCGGCGGCCTCGGCGACGCGCAACTGCCGGGCATAGCTCGCACCGGAGTCGAGCATGGCGCGCACCCCCTGCAGCTCGTCGGCGCAGCGGAGACGCTCGGCGAAGGGCGACAGGGTCGTCAGCAGCTCGAGCAGGTCGTCGGCGACGGGACGCTCGGTGCCCGAGGCATCCGTGATCACCTCGGCGGCCAGGCCATAGCGGGCCGCGCGCCATTTGTTCTCCCGCACGTACCAGGGCTGCAGCACCGTGAGCGCGTCGCCCGCGTCGAGGCGGGTCGACATCCATTCGACGAGGCACTGCACGAGGGCGCCGATCGCGGCGATCTCGGCGGCCGTCGAGACGCCGTCGCAGACGCGCACCTCGATCGTGCCCCACTTCGGCGAGGGGCGGATGTCCCAGCGCACCTCGCTGTGGTCGTCGATCACGCCCGTGCGCACGAGGTCGTCGACGAAGCGCTCGTAGGCGGGCCAATCGGCGAGCTGGTAGGGCAGCCCCGCGGTCGGCAGCTGCTGGAACATGAGGGCGCGGTTCGAGGCGTAGCCGGTGTCGACGCCCGTCCAGAACGGACTCGACGCCGAGAGCGCCTGCAGGTGGGGCAGGTACGTGACGAGTCCGTCGAGGATCGGCAGCGCCTTGTGGCGGTCTTCGATGCCGACGTGCACGTGCACGCCCCAGATCATCATGTTGCGCCCCCACCAGCGGGTGCGCTCGATGAGCTTGTGATAGCGCGGCTTGTCGGTGACCCCCTGGTCGTACCACTGGCTGAACGGGTGCGTGCCCGCGCAGATCAGCTCGTAGTCGCCGAGCCCGTCGATGACGGCGCGCACCTCGGCGAGCTGGCGCTCGAGGTCGCCGACGGCGCCCGCGACGCGCTCGTGCACGCCGCTCACGAGCTCGACGGTGTTGGTCAAGAGCTCAGAGGTGATGAATGGATGCTGCGCGCCCATGCTGCCCGCTCCGAGCGCGTCGAGCACCGCTCCGGCGAGCGGGGCGAGTTCGCCGGTGGCGCGATCGACGATGGCGATCTCCCACTCGAGACCCACGGTGGAGCGAGCCGATCGTGCGAAGTCGATCGTCATGCGGTGCGCCCCCGTTCCGCCCCTGTCGCCGGTGCACGCACATCATGCCACGGCAGGCCGGATCCGCGATGGCACGCGGGTCATGCAGCGCCATTTTCGAGGCATCCAACTACGCTGTGGTGCATGACACATCAGGGGAGCGGTCATGAATGACACGTCGCTGCTGGCCGAGGTCGTGAGCCTCCGCGAACAGGTCGAGCGCGCGCTGTCGTCGCGCATCGTCGCCGGGGAGTACGAACCGGGCACCGTGCTCACCGTGCCCACGCTGGCTGCCGAGTTCGGCGTCAGCGCCACACCCGTGCGCGAGGCGATGCTGAACCTCGCTCGCCGGGGCTTCCTCGCCCCGATGCGCAATCGCGGGTTCCGCGTCACCGAGGTGTCGCTCGGCGAGCTGCGGCAACTGCGCGAGGTGCGGTTGCTGCTCGAGGTGCCGCCGATGCATCAGCTCGCCGGGCAGGTGAGCGACGACGCCGCCGAACGGCTGCTCGGGCTCGCCGCAGAGATCGTCACGGCCGGCGACGAGGGCCGGTTCCAGGACTATCTTGAGGCCGACACGGCCTTCCACCTGAGCCTGCTCGAACTGACGGGCAACCAGTTCCTCGTGTCGCTCGTCGGCGAACTGCGTCAGCAGACCCGGCTGACGGGGCTGGTCGAGCTTGCCGAGACGGGGGCGCTGACCGAGTCGGCGCTCGAGCATGCCGAGCTCGTGCAGTTGCTGCGCAACGGCGAGGGCGATGCAGCGGCCGAGTTGATGCAGCGGCACATCGGGCACGTCGGCGGCATCTGGAGCGGCGAGCACGAAGACTGAGCCTGCACGAGCTTGCGCACGACGCTCCGAGCAGTAATATGTCACGTATCGCCATTCGGCGATGAGGCACTGTACTCGAAGGAGAGTCACATGCAGTTCGGATCTCGGCGCCGCGGGCGCCTTCTCCAGGTCGCCGTCGCAGCCGGCGTCCTCGCGCTGACCGCTGGGTGCTCGAGCGGTCTCGCCGGCGGCGGCACGGAGGCCACCGACGACGGACCCATCAAGTTCGGAATGCTCGCACCCTTCTCGGGCAGCGAGTCGGCCTTCGGCGTCTACATGCAGAACGGCGCCCAACTCGCAGTGAACGAGATCAACGCCGACGGCGGCCTGCTCGGCCGCGACCTCGAACTCGTCGTCGAAGACGACGCCTGCGACGCGACGACCGCGGTCTCGGGCGCCAACAAGCTCGTCACGGAAGGCGTCGTCGCCTCGGTCGGCGGGTACTGCTCGGGCGCGACGCTGCCCACCCTGCCGATCTTCGACGAAGCCGGCGTACCGATGGTCATCCCGGCGGCGAACTCGAACGAACTCGTCGACCAGGGCCTGCCCGGCGTCTTCCTCATCAACGGCACCGGCGACCAGCAGGCCGAGGCCGCCGTGACCTACGCCGAGAAGATCGGCGCAACGAACGTCGCCGTGGTCGACGACGCGACGAGCTACTCGGCCGACCTCGCCGGCGCGTTCACCGAGCAGGCGGAAGCCGCCGGGCTGACCGTCGTCTCGCACGAGACGATCACCCCCGGTGAGAACGACTACTCCGCGGTCGCGACGACGCTCGCGAGCCAGAAGCCCGACCTCGTCTACTGGACCGGCTACTACCAAGAGGGCGGCCTCATCGCCCGGCAGTCGCAAGACGCCGGGTACGACGGCGTCTTCCTCGTCGCCGACGGCTCGGTCGACGCCAAGTTCGCCGAGATCGCGGGCGAGGGCTACACCGAGAACGTCGTGGGCACCTTCACCCAGACGCCCGACATGATCGAGGGCGCCGACGAGTGGATCGCCGACTACGAAGAGCTCGCCGGCGACCCGCCCGGGCCGTACTCCACCCAGGCGTACGACGCCGTGCGCGTGATGGCGCAGGCCATCACCGATGCCGACAGCACCGAGTTCGACGCGGTCGTCGCGGGCCTCGAGGGTCTCGACGGCTTCGACACCTTCGCGGGGCCGCTCACCTTCACCGACACCCACACGCTGTCGGGCGGCGGATTCGTGATCGTCGCCATCGACCCGGCGACCGGCACCTTCGTGCTCAAGGACGACCTGCAGGGTTGACGCTTCGGGGCGGGGCTCCGGCCCCGCCTCGACTCGTCGCCGGAAGGACACCTCTGCAATGATGCAGCTCATCTGGAACGGTCTCATCGTCGGATCGTTCTACGCCCTCGTCGCGCTCGGCTACAGCATGGTCTACGGGATCATCAAGCTCTTGAACTTCGCGCACGGCGACATCTACATGCTCGGCGCGTTCGTCGGGTTCTTCACGCTCTCGGCGTTCGGCATCTCGAACGAGACCTCGATTCCGCTGCTGCTCGTGATCCTCCTGCTCTCGATGGTCACGACGGGTCTCATCGGCGTCGGCATCGAACGCATCGCGTATCGCCCGCTTCGCAGGAGTCCGCGGCTCGCGGTGCTCATCACGGCGATCGGCGTCTCGTTCACGCTCGAGTACGGCGTGCGCCAGATCTTCGGCCCCAACCCCGAGGCGTTCCCGATCCGGCTCGAGTCGAGCGGGTTCGACGTGCTCGGCATGCGCGTCACGGCATCGCAGATCGTGCTCGTCGTCATCGCCGCAGCGCTCATGCTCGTGCTCGCCCACATCGTCGAGCGCACCCGGCAGGGCCGCGCGATGCGGGCGATCGCCCTCGACCCGACGGGTGCCCAGCTCATGGGCGTCAACGTCGACCGGGTGATCGCGATGGTCTTCTTCATCGGCTCGGCACTCGCGGGAGCCGCGGGCGTCATGGCCGGGGCGTACTACGGCTCGATCGACTTCCTCATGGGGTTCATCATCGGCCTGAAGGCCTTCACCGCGGCCGTCATCGGCGGCATCGGCAACCTCTACGGCGCCATGCTCGGCGGCGTGCTGCTCGGCATGCTCGAGTCGTTCGGCTCGGCCTGGTTCGGCGGCGAATGGCGCGACGTGTTCTCGTTCGGCTTCCTCATCCTGTTCCTGACGCTGAAGCCTACGGGCCTGCTCGGCGCCCGCGTCGTGGAGAGGATGTGACATGGCACGCGATCTCGATCATGCGCTGAAGCACGTGCCGCTGCGTGCGCCGGCGCCGCTCTTCACGCGGCCGCAGCCGCCGCGCGGTGTCTTCACCTCACAGCGTGGCTTCATGCTGGCGCTCGGCGTCGTCGCCGTGCTGGTCGTCGCGATGCTTCCATTCATGGATGCCTCGCGCTACACGATGTCGATCGCCACGAGTGCGCTCATCTACGTGATGCTCGCCATGGGGCTGAATGTCGTGGTCGGCTACGCCGGCCTCCTCGACCTCGGCTACATCGCGTTCTTCGCGGTGGGCGCCTACGTCTCGGGCATCTTCACAACGGTGCTCGGCTGGCCCATGTGGGCGGCGCTCATCGCGACGATCGTCGCGTGCATCACCGCCGGCGTCGTCATCGGCGCGCCGACCCTGCGGCTGCGCAGCGACTACCTCGCGATCGTGACCCTCGGTTTCGGCGAGATCATCCGCATCACGGCCAACAACCTGAAGATCACGGGCGGCCCCTCGGGCATCCACGGCATCCCCAGCTGGAGCTTCGGGCCGTGGAGCTTCGACGACGGCTTCTCGCTGTTCGGCATCGACTTCCCCGAGCGCGTGGTGTTCTACTACTTCGTCGCCCTCGTCGTGATCACGGTCGGCGTCATCGGCGCCGGGCGCCTCGCGAAGGGCCGGCTCGGCCGCGCGTGGAAGGCCGTGCGCGATGACGAGGACGCCGCCGAGGCGATGGGCATCAACACCTATGTCGCCAAGATCTCGGCGTACATCATCGGCGCGGTCTGGGCGGGCATGGCGGGCCAACTGATGGCTACCCACCTGTCGGCGATCAGCCCGAACAGCTTCCAGTTCCTCTACTCGGCGCTCATCCTCATGGCCGTCGTGCTCGGCGGCATGGGGTCGACGCCCGGTGTGATCATCGGCGCCCTGTTCGTGTCGCTCGCGCCCGAGCTGCTGCGCGACTTCGCCGAGTGGCGGTACCTCATCTTCGGGGTGCTGCTCGTCGTGGTCATGCTGTTCCGGCCGTCGGGTCTCTGGCCGGCCACCGCCGTGCTGCCGTGGCTCAAGCGTCACCGGCCGACCGCACCCGCGTTCACCGAGGCGACGCCCGTGCCGGCGAGCGTCATGGAGTCGGTCGACGGCATCCCCTCGACCGACGCACACGAAGGAGACCGCGAATGAGCGCCCTGCTCGAAGTTCGCGACCTCAGGCTGCAGTTCGGCGGCGTCACGGCCGTCGACGGGCTCAGCTTCGAGGTGCGCGAGGGCGAGATCCTCGCCGTCATCGGCCCGAACGGCGCCGGCAAGACGAGCGCGTTCAACTGCATCTCGGGCTTCTACCTGCCGACCGCCGGTTCGGTCGTCTTCGACGGCAAGGCGATCGTGCAGAGCGTGCCGGGCGTCTGGCGCAGCCTCAGGCTCGTGAACCTGCTGCAGAGCTTCGGCTTCTACCGGGTGCTGCCGTCGCGAGTGACGAAGTGGGGCATGGCGCGCACCTTCCAGAACCTGCGCCTGTTCCGCGAGCTCTCGGTGCTCGAGAACGTCACCACCGCGATGCACGCGAATCTGCGCGAGGGGTTCTGGGCGACCCTGCTGCACACGCCCGGCTACCGCCGGGCCGAGGCGGCGTGCGTGCGCGAGGCGCGCGGCTGGCTCGACTTCGTCGGCTTCGAAGACGACGAGAACCTCTACGTCACGCAGTTGCCGTACGGCGAGCAGCGCCGGGTCGAGATCGCACGGGCGCTCGCCACGAGCCCCAAGCTGCTGCTGCTCGACGAGCCCGCGGCCGGCCTGAACTTCAACGAGAAGCAGGCGCTCATGCGCCTCATCCGCAAGATCAGAGACCTCGGGGTCGCCGTCGTGCTCATCGAGCACGACATGGGACTCGTGATGCAACTGGCCGAGCGCATCGTGGTGCTGAACTACGGCAAGGAGATCGCCGACGGCACGCCCGAGGCCGTCAAGCGCGACCCGGCCGTGATCGAGGCCTACCTCGGCGTCGACGAGAGCGAGGACGCATCATGACCGCACTCGAGGTGACGAACGCCGATGTCGTCTACGGCCGCGTGCACGCGCTCCGTGAGCTGAGCTTCACGGTCGGCGAGGGCGAGATCGTGTGCCTGCTCGGCAACAACGGCGCGGGCAAGTCGACGACGATGAACATGCTCTCGGGGCTCGTGCGACCGCGCTCGGGCACGGTCGACTGGCAGGGCATGGACCTCACGACCGCCAAGCCGTCGGACATCGTCGCCGCGGGGTTGATCCACGTCCCCGAGGGACGACGGATCTTCTCGACCATGACGGTGCACGAGAACCTGCTGCTCGGCGGCTACACGGTGCGCGACCAGAAGGCGATCGCGTCGCGGCTCGACGAGGTGTACGCCATGATGCCGCGCCTCGCGGAGCGACGCACGCAGCAGGGCGGCACCCTCTCGGGCGGCGAGCAGCAGATGGTCGCAATCGGCCGTGCCCTGATCGGCGGGCCGAAGCTGCTGCTGCTCGACGAACCATCGATGGGACTCGCGCCCCTCGTCGTCAAACAGGTCATGGAGATCATCGCCGCGGTCAACGCGACCGGCACGACCGTGCTGCTCGTCGAGCAGAACGCGCGTGCCGCGCTGAAGATCGCGCACCGCGCCTATGTCGTCGAGACCGGCAGGGCCACCCTCGAGGGGCCCGCCGCCGAGCTCGCGAAGGATCCGCGGATCATCGAGGCATACCTCGGTGGTTGACTGGCGTCGGGGAGGTGCATCGTGCGCGTCGCGGTGATCGGGTCGGGCATCGTGGGGGCGGCCTGCGCACTCGCGCTCGTCGAGGGCGGTGCCGAGGTCGTGGTGATCGATCGGGTCGGCGTGGCCGGCGAGACATCCAGTCGCTGCGAAGGCAATCTGCTCGTCAGCGACAAGGCCCCGGGAGCCGAGGCCGACCTGGCGGTCGCCTCGAATGCCATGTGGCGCGCGCTCGCCGCGCGCCTCGATGCCGAGCGTCCGGCCGGGCAGCCCGCGACGGAGTTCGAGGCGAAGGGCGGCATCGTCGTCGCATTCGGCGGCGGCGAGGTGGCCCTCGAACGGTTCGCCGGCGCTCAGCGCGCCACCGGCATCAGGGCCGAGGCGATGGATGTCGCGGCGCTCGCCTCCGCCGAGCCGTTCCTGTCGGGCGAGGTCGAGCACGCCGTGCACTACCCCGACGACGCGCAGGTGCAGCCCTCGACGGCGACCCAGGCGCTGCTCGCCACGGCACTGCGCGGCGGTGCCCGGCTCGTGATCGCCGAGGTGACCGGCGCGCTCGGTTCGGCGACTGCGCCCGGCCGCCTGACCGGTGTGACGACGACGGCCGGCCCCATCGAAGCCGACGTCGTCGTCAACTGCGCGGGGCCGTGGGCGGGCGATGTGGCGGCGCGGCTCGGCGCGCGGCTCGACATCCGGCCACGCCGCGGCGTGATCCTCGTGACGACCCCGATGCCGCAGCGCATCTTCCACAAGGTGTACGACAGCGACTACGTCGGCGCCGTCGGTTCGGGCGACGCGGCATTGCAGACCTCGACGGTCGTCGAGTCGACGCCGGGCGGCACCGTGCTGATCGGGTCGAGCCGCGAGCGGGTCGGCTTCGACGAGCGGCCGGGCGTCGCGCCGGCGGCGGCGATCGCGGCCAAAGCCGTGCGCATGTACCCGTTCCTCGCCGAGACCACGCTGCTGCGCAGCTATTTCGGATTCCGCCCGTACGCGCCCGACCACCTGCCGGTCATCGGCACCGACCCCGAGATCGCGGGCCTCGTGCACGCGTCGGGTCACGAGGGCGCCGGCATCGGGCTCGCGCCCGCGACGGCCGAACTCGTCGCACACGCCGTGCTCGGCACCCCGACCGCCCTCGACCCGACTCCGTTCCTGCCGGGGCGGGCGAGCCTTCAGGAGACCGCATGATCCGCATCACCGTCGACGCCGAACCGATCGAGGGCCGCGACGGCCAGACCATCGCCGGAGTGCTCATCGGCGCCGGCCGCACCGCGTGGCGCACCGCGCAGACCGGCGATCGCGGCGTGTTCTGCGGCATCGGCGTCTGCCACGACTGCCTCGTGACCGTCAACGGTGTCGAGGGCGTGCGCGCCTGCCAGCGCGAGGCCGTCGACGGTGACCGCGTCGAACGCGAGGTGCGCGCGTGACGCGCGCTGCGCGCGCGGCGCGCGCCAGGCGCGTCGCGGTGCTCGGCGGCGGACCGGCCGGGCTCGCCGCGGCACAGGCCGCGCTCGCCGCGGGGGCCGAGGTCACCCTGCTCGACGAGGGCGGCCGGCTCGGCGGCCAGTACTGGCGCCACCACGAGCGGCTCACCGACCGTCGCCTGCAGCACGGATGGGCGCGGTTCGAGCGGCTGCGCGGCGTGCTCGACCGCGCCGAGGTGCATACGGGTGCGAGCGTGTGGTCGGTCGAGGCGGGCGACGGCCGGTTCCGGCTGCGAGCGGTCGTCGGGGCTGCGGATGCTTCGGGGCGTACGAACCTCGAGATCGACGCCGATGCCGTGGTCGTCGCGACCGGCGCGCACGACCTCGCACTGCCGGTGCCGGGGTGGACGCTGCCCGGCGTCACGACCGCGGGCGCGGCGCAGGCCCTCGCGAAGCGAGACGGCGTCACCGTGGGGCGGCGCACCGTCGTCGGCGGCGCCGGCCCGTTCCTGCTGCCGGTCGCGCAGTCGCTCGCACTCGCGGGCTCGACGGTCGTCGGCGTGCACGAGGCATCCGGCATCTCAGCGCTCGCCGCCGGCTGGGCGCCGAAGCCCTGGCAGCTCGCGGGCAAGGCGGGCGAGTTCGCCGAGTACGTCGGCGCGCTGGCCCGTCACCGCATTCCCTACCGCGTCGGCAGCGCCGTCGTGCGCGTGCTCGGCGACGGGCGCGTCGAGGGCGTCGTCATCGCCCGGCTCGATGCCGACTGGCGCCCGATCGCCGGCACCGAGCACGAGGTGGTGTGCGACGCCGTGGCGCTCGGGCACGGGTTCACGCCGCGGCTCGAGGTCGCGATCGCACTGGGCTGCGCGGTCGAGGGCGATCGCCGCGGGCGGTTCGTCGTCGTCGACGAGGCGCAGCGCACGAGCGTCGCCGGCGTGTACGCGGCGGGGGAGATCACCGGCATCGGCGGCGCGGATCTGGCGCTCGCCGAGGGGGCCGTGGCCGGCTTCGCGGCGGCCGGCGGGTCGCTCGACGACGACCGCATGCGCGGACCGCTCGCCGTGCGGCGTCGCATGCGCGCCTTCGCGGCGCGGCTCGAGCGCGGCCACGGCATCCGGCCCGGATGGACCTCGTGGCTCGACGACGACACCGTCGTCTGCCGCTGCGAGAACGTCACCCGCCGCGCGATCGCCGATCACGCGGGGGTGCCGCTGCGGGCGATGAAGCTCGCGACGAGGGCGGGGCTCGGCCCGTGTCAGGGTCGCACGTGCGGGCGCGCCGTCGAGGCGATCGTCGCGGAGGCGGGGGGAGCGGCACGCGGCACGGCCGGGGGCTCGGTCGCGGGCTGGACCGAGGGGTTCGATCGCCGCCCCGTGCTCGCACCGGTGCGGCTCGGCGAGGTCGCGGTTGCCCTCATCGATCCTCCACTGTAATATGTGACATATTACTTATCCGCACCAGCGGAACAGGGCAGAAGAGTGCAGACTCAGCGCAGAGAAACGGAAGATCAGATGACCAGCACCATGGACCTCGGCGGCGTCGTCGTCGCCACGACGCTCGCCTTCAAGGAAGACGCCTCGGCGCCCGCCGGACTCGCGGTCGACTACGACCGGTTCGCCGAGCACGTCGACTTCCTGATGAGCAACGGATGCCGCGGGGTCGGCCCCAACGGCTCGCTCGGCGAGTACTCCTCGCTCACCGACGAGGAGCGCCGCAAGGTCATCCAGGTCGCCGTCGAGGCCGTCGACGGTCGTGGCATCGTGATCGCAGGGACGCACGGCGTCGGCAGCCACCAGGCGCGCGTGTGGGCAGAGCTCGCACGCGAAGACGGCGCCGACGGCGTGCTGCTGCTGCCGCCCACGCTCTACCGCGCAAACGAAGGCGAGGTCATCGCGCACTTCGAAGAGGTCGCGAAGGCGGGCCTGCCGATCATGGCCTACAACAACCCCTTCGACACCAAGGTCGACCTCGTGCCCTCGCTCGTGGCGAAGCTCGCCGAGATCCCCGAGGTCGTCGCGATCAAGGAGTTCTCGGGCGACGTGCGCCGGGTCTACGAGATCAAGGAACTCTGCGACATCGACGTCATCGCCGGTGCCGACGACGTGCTCTTCGAGATGATGGTCAACGGGGCCGTCGGCTGGTTCGCCGGCTACCCGAACGCCTTCCCGAGGGAGGCGGTCGAGCTCTACAACCTGCTCACCGACGGCAAGTGGCACGAGGCCCGCGACCTCTACGAGCAACTCGTCGCCGTGTTCCGGTGGGACACCCGCACCGAGTTCGTGCAGGCCATCAAGCTCTCGATGGACATCTGCGGCAACTCGTACGGCGGCGCGACCCGCCCTCCGCGCGGCCCACTGAGCGCCGAGCAGCACGCTCAGGTCACCGCCGACACCGAGCGGGCGCTCGCGGCGCTTGCGGCGCGACAGGCGGCGGTCGCCTGATGCGTGCGCGTCGGGTCATCTCGGCCGTCGACTCGCACACCGAGGGCATGCCGACGCGCGTCGTCACCGGCGGCGTCGGCAGGATCCCCGGCGCCACCATGAACGATCGGCGTCTCTACGCCATGGAGCACCTCGACGGGCTGCGCGGCCTGCTCATGAACGAGCCGCGCGGCCACGCGTCGATGTCGGGCGCGCTGCTGCAGCCGCCCGCGCGCGACGACGCCGACTGGGGCGTCGTCTTCATCGAGGCGAGCGGGTTCCTGCCGATGTGCGGCCACGGCACGATCGGCGTCGCGACCGTGCTCGTCGAGACGGGCATGGTCGAGGTCGTCGAACCCGTCACCGAGATCAGGCTCGACGTGCCCGCCGGTCTCGTCATCGCGCGCGTCGCGGTCGAGGGCGGTCGCGCGAAGCGGGTCACGATCGAAAACGTGCCCAGTTTCGTCGAACGACTGGATGCCTCGATCGAGGTACCGGGCTACGGTGACGTGCCCTACTCGGTCGCCTTCGGCGGCAACTTCTACGCCCTCGTCGAGCTCGACGCCGTCGGGCTGCCGTTCGATCGCGCTCGCCAAGACGACATCGTCGCCGCGGGGCTCGCCATCATGGAGGCGATCAACTCGTCGGCTCCGCCGCGGCATCCTGAACTCGACGGCGCGAACCATGTGCACCACGTCGAGTTCATCGCGGCCGGCTCCGACGCCGTGCGATCGCGGCACGCGATGGCCATCCATCCCGGGTGGTTCGACCGCTCGCCGTGCGGCACCGGCACCTCGGCACGCATGGCCGAGCTGTATGCTCGCGGCGAGCTCGCACTCGAGACCGACTTCGTCAACGAGTCGTTCATCGGCACCGAGTTCACCGGGCGGCTGCTGCGCGAGACGACCGTCGGCGGCGTGCCGGCCGTCGTGCCCACGATCACGGGCCGTGCCTGGGTGACCGGGCTCGGGCAGTACTTCCTCGACGACGACGATCCCTTCCCCGAGGGCTTCGTCTTCTGAACAGACTCGTCGCATCGACCAGAGAGAGCACAATCGAGCAATGACCACCGAAACCGATCTCGACCTCGTCGCCCAGCGCGCCGCAGACGCCGCGCGCCCCTTCGCCGCAACCGAACCGCGCGCCCGCGCGGCCGCGCTCGTGGCCGTCGCCGATGCGCTCGACGCCCACGCCCAAGAGCTCATCGCCATCGCGATGCGCGAGACCGGCCTGGCCGAACCGCGGCTTACCGGCGAAGTGCGCCGCACCTCGAACCAGCTCAGGCTCTTCGCCGAGACGATCGTCGACGGCGCCTACCTCGACGCGCGCATCGACGCGGCCGACCCCGAGTACGTCATCGGCCCGCGACCCGACGTGCGCCGGGTGCTCGAACCGCTCGGCCCCGTACTGAACTTCGCCGCGTCGAACTTCCCCTTCGCGTTCTCGGTCGCCGGCGGCGACTCGGCGGCCGCGCTCGCAGCGGGCTGCCCCGTCGTGGTCAAGGCGCACTCGGGGCACCCCGAGCTCTCGCGCCGCACCGCCGAGATCGTGATCGAGGCGCTTGCCGGTGCCGGCATGCCCGACGGCGTCTTCCAGCTCATCGAGGGCCAAGAGAACGGCGTCGCACTCTTGAACGACGAGCGCATCCGCGCGGGTGCGTTCACGGGTTCGACCCACGTCGGCCGGCTCCTGGCCGACATCGCGGCGAGCCGGCCCCGGCCGATCCCGTTCTACGGCGAGCTCGGCAGCGTGAACCCCGTCTACGCGACCGCCGGAGCCGTCGCCGCCGAGCCCGATCTGCTGACGGGCTTCCTCGCCTCGGTGGCGGGGTCTGCCGGGCAGCTCTGCACGAAGCCCGGCTTCTTGTTCGTGCCCGAGGGCGCCGAGCTCGGCGGGCTCGCCGAGGCTGCGGCGGCGGTCGGCGAGCACCGTCTGCTGAACCCCGGCATCGGCCGCGCCTTCGAAGAACGCCGCGCGGCGGTACTCGGCGCCGACGGCGTCACCGTGCTCGCCGCCGGCGAAGTGCGGGCCGACGACGACGGCCAGCGCTTCGCGACGCCGACGGTCGTCGAGGTGCCGGTCGAGCGGCTGCTGGCGCAACCCGAAGCGCTCCTCGAGGAGTCCTTCGGCCCGCTGTCGGTGATCGTGCGGTATTCGGATGCCGCAGCGCTGCCCGAGCTCCATCGCGAGCTGTTCCCCGGCAACCTGACCTCGACCGTGCATGCCACGGAAGCCGAGGCGGGGCAGCTCGGCGAGCTCGTCGACGCGCTCGCCGAGACGAGCGGCAGGGTGCTCTTCGGCGGGTGGCCGACCGGCGTCTCGGTGACCGCCGCGATGCAGCACGGCGGTCCGTTCCCGGCCACGACGACCGATGCCACGAGCGTCGGGACGGCGGCGATCTCGCGGTTCCTCCGCGGCGTCGCCTACCAGAACGCGCCGGAGGCACTGCTGCCGCCCGCGCTGCGCGACGACAACCCCTGGGGTGTCCCGCAGCGCCGGAGCGAGGCGGGACGGTCGAACGGCTGGGGAGACCTCACCGGCGAGTTCTGAGCGAGCGGATGCCGCGTGGCCGGTGAAGCGCCGGCCACGCGACATCCGTCAGCGCGTGCCGGCCAGTGCGGCCTGGATCTCCCGGATGACCGACCCGAGCGTTCCCGACGCGAGCAGTCCCGGGCCGAGGGGTCCGGCGGCAACTGCCGAAGCGCCGAGGCGCGTCTGGCCGCGGGCGATGGCGGCGGGCGATGGCGGCGGGCAGGGGCGACGGGGCCTCGGCGAGGAGGGAGAAGCGTCAGCGCAGGCTGAATCCCTCGGCGAGCGGGTCGGCCGGATCGAGCTCGAACTCGCAGGCGCCCACGCGGTACGCCTGGCCGGTGACCTCCGGCACGACGCCGTCGGCGGTGCGCTCGGCGACTCGCGCGAGGAAGCGCGTGCCGATGATCGAGTCGTGCGTGAGCACCTCGCCGTCGGCGAGTTCGCCCGTGTGCGCGAGCAGTGCGACGCGAGACGCGGTGCCCGAGCCGCAGGGGCTCCGGTCGACCTCGCCGTCGGCGAAGACGGTGACGTTGCGCTGCCACGGGCCGTCGGCGGTGCGGCCGAGGTCGTCGACGAGGATCGTGCCGTAGACGCCCGACAGGCGGTCGTCGTCGAGCTGCGCAGCGGGGTGGTCGTTCAGCGCCCACTTGATCTCGCGGCCGAGCCGGATGAGCTCGGTGGTGTCCGCAGGCGTCACGGTGAGGCCGAGTGAGGCGGCCGGCAGGGTGGCGTACACCGCACCGCCGAACACGAGGTCGACGACGACGTCGCCCCGACTCGTCGCGAGGGGGATCCCCGTCGCGAGCACCCGCGACGGGACGTTGCGGAAGACGACGCCCGTCGTGACGCCGGCACTGCGCTGAACTCGGGCCTGCACGCGGCCGCTCGCCACGTCGATCGTGACGAGCGCCTCGCCGTCGTCGGGCGCGGCGACCCTGCCCGTGTGCACCGCCCAGGCGCCGAGCGCCATGGTGCCGTGCCCGCAGGCGGTCGAGAAGCCGTCCTTGTGCCAGAAGAGCACGCCGAAGTCGGCGCCGTCGTCGTCGGGCGGCGTGATGAACCCGCCGTACATGTCGTCGTGTCCGCGCGGTTCGAGGCAGAGGAACCGGCGCACGTCGTCGGCTTCGCCCGTCATGGCTGCGACCCGGCGGGCGGCGACGGTGCCGCCCTCGGTCGGAACATCGAGCACGATGCGGAAGGGTTCGCCCGCGGTGTGCCAGTCTTCGGTCGTCCAGTGCATCATGCGTTCCGTTCGTTCATCAGGGCGAGCTGGGCGACCGCGAGATCCTGCCAGCCCATTCCGCAGGTCTTGACCACGACGGGCTGAGCGGATGCCTCGAGGCTGCCGCCTCCGAACAGTCGTGCCATGGGGGTGAGCGCGTCGGGGGAGAGCTGCCCCTCGGCGATGGCGAGGATGACGTCGCCGGCCTCGGCGAGTGCCACCCGCCGCGACTCCACGATCACGCGGGCGCGGCCGAGGAGCTCGCCCGGCAGCTCGCGAGCATCGTGTTCGTGCGAGCCGACGGCGACGACGGCGGTGCCGTCGCGCACGAGCGCGGCGTCGAACAGCGGCTCGCGAGCGGTGGTGGCGCAGACGACGAGGTCGGCGTCCGCGACATCCGCCGCACTGCCGACGGCCACGTCGAGACCGCTCGCGGCGACGAGGCTCGCGGCGTGCTCGGCCTTCGCCCGGTCTCGGCCGACGAACCGCACGCGTTCGATCGGACGGATGGCGCGCATGGCCTCGACGTGTCGCACGCCCTGGGGTCCGGTGCCGAACACGACGAGGGATGCCGCGTCCGGAGCTGCGACGACGTCGACGGCGGCGGCCGACACGGCGGGGGTACGCAGACTCGTCAGCTCCGTGCCGTCGAGGAGGGCGACCGGCGAGAGGGTCTCGGCGTCGAGCACGACGTAGATCGCCTGGATGCGTTCGAGACCGCGTGCCGGGTTCGCCGGCGCCACGGTCGCGAGCTTCTGGCCGGTGTAGGCGCCGAGGTCCGACGGCATGAGCAGGAGCTGGCCGTGCCGCACGTCGACGATCGCGCGTGCCGGATCGTCGTCGGGGTCGAACCCGCCGCGGAGGGCCTGCTGCAGGGCGTCGATGGCCTGGCGCATGGTGATGCGCTCGGCGATGGCGGGGCCGTCGAGCAGACGGAGCGAGTCGAAGATGCCGGGCATGGACACATCGTACGGGTAATGCGTAATATGTCACATATTGCCACTCGCTCGGAGCTCCACGACCCCGACGAGCTGCCGATGGATCCGCCGCCACGAGCGCGGAATCCGCGCGCAGCGCTCGAGTACGGCGATCCGCTTGTCGTCCGACGATGCGGACAGCGAATGACTCAAAGGTGACTCATGGCTCGATCCACTCCCCGCGTCGCGGCGGTGCTCGCCGTCTCGACGGCGCTCATGCTGACCGCGTGCACGACCTCACCCGGCGCCGACTCGGATACCGGTGAACCGCAGTCCGGCGGCACGCTCAAGGTGCTCGCGAACGGCGACGTCGACCACCTCGACCCGCAGCTCGTCGCGTACGTCCCGACCTACAGCGTCATGCGCTCGGTCTCGCGATCGCTGCTGAGCTACGCGGCGAGCGATGATGCCGCCGAGCGCATCGTGCTCCAGCCCGACCTCGTCGAAGAAGTGCCCACCCCGAGCGCCGACGGCCTCACGTACACCGTGACGCTCCGCGACGGCATCACCTGGGGCGCACCCGACGGCGCGCGCCCGATCGTCGCGGGCGACGTCTCCCGCGGCATCGAGCGCCTCTGCAACCCGCACATCTCGGGTGCCCTCGCGGGCTACTTCCAGGGCCTCATCGCCGGCATGGACGAGTTCTGCACCGGCTTCGCCGCGGTCGCGCCCGAGGTCGGCCCGATGAAGGAGTACATCGAGGGCAACGAGATCGCCGGCATCCGGACGCCCGACGACCGCACGATCGAGTTCACCCTCGTGGAGCCCGCGAGCGACTTCCCGTTCATGCTCTCGCTCGACGCGGCCGACCCCGCGCCGATCGAAGCGCTCGACGCGCTGCCCGACTCGCCCGAGTACCGTCGGGCTTTCGTGTCATCCGGCCCGTACCAGGTGGCCGAGTACACGCCCGACGCGAAGCTCGTGCTCGAGCGCAACCCCGCCTGGGATCCCGAGAGCGACCCGCTCCGCAAGGCCTACGTCGACGGCATCGAGATGACGATGGGCGTCGAGGGCGACGCCGCCATGCAGCAGCTGCAGGCCGGCTCGGCCGACATGCTCTTCGACCTCACGCCGAGCCCGGCGAACATCCAGCAGCTCAAGGCGGCGAACGACGAGAAGTTCTCCACCATGGAGAACGGCGGCGTCGACCAGTTCATGTGGATGAACACGGCCTCGACGAACAACGGCGGCGCGCTCACGAAGCTCGAGGTGCGCCAGGCGCTGCAGTACGCGGTCGACAAGGCGGCCGTCGTGCAGACGATGGGCGGCTCCGAGCTCGCGGGCGTCACGAACGGCATCTTCGGCCCCGGCATCCTCGGCTACGAGGAATCCGACGAGTATGCGACCGATGGCGGCAAGGGCGACCCCGAGAAGGCGAAGGAACTCCTCGCCGCGGCGGGCTACCCCGACGGCCTCACCCTGAAGATGCCGTACCGCAACGTCGGCACGCAGCCCGACATCGCCCAGACCGTGCAGGCGAGCCTCGAGCGCGCCGGCATCACCGTCGAGCTCACGCCGGTGCCGCCCACCGACTACTACGCGAACTTCATGACCAACCGCGACAACGCGAGCTCGGGCGCGTGGGACATCGCGCTCGTCGGCTGGTCTCCCGACTGGCAGGGCGGCGCCGCGCGCAGCGTCTTCCAGCCGCAGTTCGTCTTCGACGGCACCCCCCAGACGTACAACTACGTCGACTTCAACAGTGACGCCGCGAACGAGCTCGCCGCAGAGGCCCTCGCCGCAGCGACGCCCGACGAGGCGGCCGACCTCTGGCACCAGGTCGACGAGGCCGTCATGGCCGACGCGCCGATCGTCAGCATCGCGTACCGCCTCAAGCCGAACTACCACTCGGCCCGCGTCGGCGGCTTCGAGCCGTACGCCCAGAGCCAGAACGGCGACTGGACGAACGTCTGGCTCACGAAGTAGGCATCCGCGCCATCCGTATCACCAGCATCCGGCGGCCGGCTCCGGCCGGCCGCCGGGTCAGATCGAGGGACCCCCAATGACGATCCTCCTCGACGTGCGCGACCTCGCCGTCGACATCCGCACCGAAGACGGCACGGTGCACGCGGTGCAGCACGTCTCCTTCTCCGTCAACGAGGGCGAGTTCTTCGGCGTCGTCGGTGAATCCGGCTCCGGCAAGTCCGTCATGGTGCAGTCGATCATGGGCCTCGTGCCCGGCGCGCGCACCAGCGGCTCGGTGCTCTTCCGCGACCGCGACCTGCTCTCGCTCGCGCCCGAGCAGCTCCGTTCGGTGCGCGGGCGGGAGATCAGCATGATCTTCCAGGATCCGCTCTCGAGCCTGCATCCGCAGTACACCGTGGGCTGGCAGATCGTCGAGCAGATCCAGGCGCACGAGAAGGTCAGCGCCGCGGCGGCGAAGGCGCGCGCGATCGAACTGCTCGACCGGGTTCGCATTCCGGATGCCGCGGCGCGTTTCGACGCCTACCCGCACCAGTTCTCGGGCGGAATGCGACAGCGCGTCATGATCGCGATGGGCCTCTCGCTCGGCCCGGCGCTCATCATCGCCGACGAGCCGACCACCGCGCTCGACTCGACGGTGCAGGCGCAGATCCTCGACCTGCTGGGCGAGATGCGCAGCGAGTTCGGCACGACCGTGCTCATGATCAGTCACGACCTCGGCGTGCTCTCCCGCGTCGCCGACCGGGTCATGGTCATGTACGGCGGTCGTCGCATGGAACTCGGGGCCGCCGATGCCGTGCTCTGCGGTCCCGCCCACCCCTATACCGCGGGGCTCCTCCGCTCCTCCTCGTTCAACCGGGAGCCGGGCACGCCGCTCGTGCCGATCGGCGGCCGCCCGCCGAGCCTGCTCGCACCGCCCGAGGGCTGCGCGTTCCGCGACCGCTGCCCCGATGCGACGTCGATCTGCACCACGAAGCCGCCCGTGCGTCGCTACGACGACGGCACCGAGGCGGCGTGCTGGCTCGAGTCGACGCCGGTCGAGCCGGAACCACCGGTGCTCCCACCGCCGAGCCTGATCGCGAGCCGCGACGACGCCATCGTGACCGTCGACGGCCTGCGCCTGACCTTCCCCCAGCGACGGGGCGAACCGCGCGTCGTGCTCGACGACATCTCGCTGGAGGTGCGGCGGGGCGAGACGCTCGGTCTCGTCGGCGAGAGCGGGTGCGGCAAGACCACGCTCGCCCGCGCCATCGCCGGGCTCGTCGCGCCGACGGCGGGTACCGTCGAGTTCGACGGCGCCCCCACCACGAACCTCGACCGCGCGCAGTGGCGAGACCTCCGGCGGCGCGTGCAGCTCGTCTTCCAGGACCCGTTCGGCTCGCTGAACCCGCGACGCCGCGTCGGGTCGATCATCGGCGACCCGTTCCGCATCCATCGGCTGGCGAGCGGCGCCGAACGGCGGGCGAAGGTGCAGGAGCTCATGGAGCTCGTCGGACTGAACCCCGAGCACTACAACCGCTTCCCCTCGCAGTTCTCGGGCGGGCAGCGGCAGCGCATCGGCATCGCGCGGGCGCTCGCCCTGAATCCCGAGCTCGTGATCCTCGACGAGCCGGTCTCCGCGCTCGACGTGTCGATCCAGGCGCAGGTGCTGAACCTCCTCGACGAGCTGCAGCGCCGGCTCGGCCTCACCTACCTGTTCATCTCGCACGACCTCGCGGTCGTGCGCCACGTCTGCGATCGCATCGCCGTGATGGAGGGCGGGCGCATCGTCGAGCTCGGCACCGCCGATCAGGTCTGGAACGATCCGCAGCAGCCCTTCACGCGGCGCCTCCTGGCCGCGGCGGCGCCCGAGATCCCGCGGGAGCCGCGCGATCGGCGACTGCTGCCGTTGACGGAATCCGTCGGCGCACGCGCCGATCGCCTCGCCGTGGAGGTCGCCTCGTGAGTCTCATGCCGAAGACCCCCGCAGCCGCGGCGCGCGCCTCGACCGAGGTGCAGGCGCGCGGCTCCGGCCGGCTCACGCTCACCCGGCTGCTGCGCGATCCGGCGAGCATCGCCTCCCTGATCGCGATCCTCCTGATCATCGCGTTCGCGCTCTGCGCCCCGCTCGTCGCCGCCTGGACGGGTCACGGTCCGACCGAGCAGTTCCGCGAGACCGGGCTCACACCCGAGGGCATCCCGGTGGGGCCCAACTCCGAGTTCCTGCTCGGCACGGACCAGCTCGGCCGCGACGTGCTCGTAAGGCTCGCCTACGGGGCGCAGGTCTCGCTCCTCGTGGGCGTGCTCGCCTCGATCGTGGCGTCGGTCATCGGCATCGCGATCGGCACGATCTCCGGATTCTCGGGCGGCATCGTCGACACCGTGCTCAGCCGCACCATGGACCTCGTCATGAGCGTTCCGTTCCTGCTCTGCGCGATCGCGCTCGTCTCGGTGCTCGGGCCGAGCCTCAGCCTGTCGATCGCGGTGATCGTGTTCTTCAGCTGGACGGGCCTCGCCCGCGTCATCCGCGGTCAGGTGCTGGCGCTCCGCCACCGGGAGTTCGTCGAGGCGGCGCGTTCGCTCGGCGCCTCGCGCACCTCGATCATGTTCCGCGACATCCTGCCCAACCTGGTCGTGCCGATCATCGTCTACACGACCCTCATGATCCCGGCGGCGATCGTGTTCGAGGCGACGCTCTCGTTCCTCGGCCTCGGTATCGTGCCGCCCACGCCCAGCTGGGGCAACATGCTCGCGGACGCCGCGAACGGCTCGCTCTACCTCGTGGCGTGGTGGATGGTCGTCGTGCCGGGCGGCGCCCTGCTCGCACTGACCCTCGCGTTCAACCTGCTCGGCGACGGGCTCCGCGACGCCCTCGATCCCGCCGCCGTCTCGAAGGGCAAGCGCGCATGACCCGATTCATCCTCTCCCGCATCGCCTTCGGCGTGCTCGTGCTGTTCCTCCTCAGCGTGTTCGTCTTCATGCTGTTCTACGTCTCGCCGTCCGACCCGGCGCGCATCATCGCGGGCGACAAGGCGACCGAGGAGCTCATGGCTCAGATCCGCTCGAACCTCGGGCTCGACCGCCCGATCGCCGAGCAGTACGCGACCTTCATCGGCAACCTGTTGCAGGGCGACCTCGGCTACTCGTATCGCTCGAGCATGCCGGTCTCCGAGCTCGTCGTCTCCCGCATCCCGGTGACGATGTCGCTCGTCTTCGGCGGCATGGTGTTCTGGCTCGCGATCGGCATCCCCATCGGCATCGTCTCGGCGAAGCACCCGGGATCCGTGCGCGACCGGCTCGGCCAGGGCTTCGCGATCGTCGGCATCAGCTTCCCGACCTTCGTGCTCGGCATGCTCGCGCTCTATCTCCTGTACTTCGTTCCGACGAAGCTCGGCTTCATGCTGTTCCCGCCGAGCGGCTACGTGCCGTTCGGCGAGAGTCCGCTCCAGTGGGCCTGGCATCTCCTCCTGCCGTGGCTCACGCTCGCGCTCGTCGTCGCAGCGGTGTACGCGCGGCTGACACGGGGCCAGATGCTCGAGGTGCTCGGGCAGGACTACATCCGCACCGCTCGGGCGAAGGGCGTCGACGAACGCCGCGTGACGTACGTGCACGCGTTCCGCAGCGCGATGCCGCCGCTCGTCACCCAGCTCGGCATCGACATCGGGCTCATGCTCGGCGGCGTCATCGTGATCGAGCAGGTCTTCGGCCTGCTCGGCGTCGGCAGCCTCGCGGTGACCGCGGTGGCGATGCAGGATAGACCGGTGGTGATCGCGATCGTGCTCCTCGGCGGCGTCTTCGTCGTCATCTCCAACCTCGTCGTCGACACGACGTACGCGCTGCTCGACTCGCGGGTGCGGACGGCGGCCCGATGAGCGCGCGCTGGTACCCGATCGGGTCGGATGTCGCGGCGCGCGAGCTGTGGCTCGACGTGCCGCTCGACTGGGCCGACCCCGAAGGGCCGACGATCCGCGTCTTCGCCCGCGAGCTCGTCGACGCCGCCCGCCGCGATGAGGAACTGCCCGTGCTCGTCTACCTGCAGGGCGGACCCGGCGGCAAGTCGCCGAGGCCGCTCGGGCGCGACGGGTTCCTCGCCGAGGCGCTCGCCCGATTCCGGGTGGTGCTGCCCGACCAGCGCGGCACCGGCCGGTCGACCCCGATCGAAGGCCGGCAGCTCGAGGGCCTCGGCGCCGAGGCATCTGCGAGGATCCTCGAGCTGCATCGCGCCGATTCGATCGTGCGCGACCTCGAGGCGCTGCGACACGCGCACTACGGGGGCGCGCAGTGGTGGACGCTCGGCCAGAGCTACGGCGGCTTCCTCACGCTGCACTATCTCTCGGTCGCGCCCGAGGCGATCGCGGCCTCGGCCATCGCCGGCGGGCTGCCGAGCCTCGACCCCTCCGCCGACGCCGTCTACGCCCGCACGTTCCCACGGGTGCAGGCCAAGAACCTCCGGTTCGCCGAACGGCTGCCGCACCTCGCGTCGCGGGTCGCGCGGGTCGCCGACCTGCTCGACGCGAGCGACGTGCGCCTGGCCGATGGCGACCGACTGACCGTGCAGCGCCTGCAGACCCTCGGCTTCGACTTCGGCATGGCGCCGGGGTTCGACCGGGTGCACTGGGTGTTCGACGAGGCCTTCGCCGACGCCGACGAGACCGTCCTCAGCGAGACGTTCCTGTCGAGCGTCGGCGCGCTCACCGCATTCGATCGCAATCCGCTCTTCATCGCCCTGCAGGAGAGCATCTACGGCCCCGGCCCCACCGCCTGGGCGGCCGAGCGGGCTCGTGCCGCGAACCCCGACTTCGCGCCCGACGCCCGGCCGCTGCTCTTCACGGGCGAGATGGTCTTCCCGTGGATGTTCGATGTCGTACGGGCGCTCCGCGGCTTCCGTGCGGGCGTCGAACGGCTCGCCGAGACGGCGCGACCGATCGAGCTCTACGACCACGCCCGACTCGCCGCGAACGCGGTGCCCGTCGAGGCCGTCGTCTACCTCGACGACATGTACGCCGACGCCGCGTTCTCGCTCGACACCGTCGAACGGGTCGGCGGGCTCGAAGCCTGGATCACCAACGAGTTCGAGCACGACGGGCTGCACACCGGAAAGGTCGCCGGACGCCTGTTCGACGCCCTCGACCGGCGCGTCGCCGGCTCGGCCCACGCCCCGCGCTCCCGACAGCGCCGATGACCCGACCGTGCCGATGAAAGGATCCGAATGACCGAGCACACCCACACCCACCAGCCCGCCGGCGGGGGAGCCGCGGCATCCTCGATGCCCGCCCCCGCCGAGCGCGACCCGCGGATGCCGCGGCTCGCGCAGTCGCCGGGGTTCAACGAGTCGATGCTCAGCGGCTGGGGCACGCCGGATCGCACGCCGGTGATCCCGTCGGGAGCCGCGCTCGCGGCGCACCACCACCGCGCACGCCTCGCCGAGGCACTGCCCGGCCGCACGATCGCCATCTCCGCCGGACGTGCGCCGGTGCGTGCGAACGACACGAGCTTCGAGTTCCGCGCCGACAGCGACTTCCTCTGGCTCCTCGGCTGCGGCATCGAAGACGCGGTGCTCGTGATCGAGTCCGTGCCGGGCGGCCACGACGCCACGCTGTACCTGCCCGCGCCCTTCCGGCCGGGCGACGACGGGTTCCACGCCGACCCGCTCCGGGGCGAGCTCTGGGTCGGGCCGATGCCGGGCCTCGCGGAGTACGCCGAGGCGCTCGACGTGCGCACCCGCCGCATCGAGGAGCTCGTGCTGCGCGACGACACCCTCGTCGCCGGTGCGCCCACGCCGGTCGGGCCGGCAGCCGCCGCGCTCGCCGCGAACCCGCGCTCGGCCGAGCTCCGGCGCGTGCTCGCCGAGCTCCGGATGATCAAGGACGAGTGGGAGATCGCCGAGCTCGCGGCCGCCGTCGCCTCGACCGAGCAGGGGTTCGCCGCGATGGCGCGCGAGCTCTCCTCGGCCATCGAATGGGGCGGCGAGCGCTGGCTGCAGGGCACCTTCGACCGCTACGCGCGCGCGGTCGGCAACGGCCCGGGGTACGCCTCGATCGTCGGGTCCGGCGCCCACGCGCCGATCCTGCACTGGGTCCGCGCCGACGGCGCTATCGACCCGGCGGAGCTGCTGCTGCTCGATGTCGGCGTCGAACGGCCGTCCGGGTTCACGGCCGACGTCACGCGCACCATCCCTGCCGGCGGCACGTTCACCTCGGCGCAGCGCGCCGTGCACGACCTCGTCGAGGCGTCGCACCGGGCCGGGCTCGCCGCGGTCGGGCCGGGCCGCCAGTGGTCCGACTTCCACGCCGCCAGCATGGAGGTCATCGCGCGGGGCCTCCACGACTGGGGGATGCTCCCCGTCTCCGTCGACGAGGCGCTCGCCCCCGACGGGCAGCAGCACCGCCGCTACATCGTGTGCGGCGTCGGGCACCACCTCGGCATCGACGTGCACGACTGCGCGGGGTCGAGCTACGCCGCCTACCAGGGGGCCGTGATGCAGCCCGGCATGGCGCTCACGGTCGAGCCCGGGCTCTACTTCCACGCGTTCGACGAGACGGTGCCGCCCGAGCTCCGCGGGCTCGGCGTTCGCATCGAGGACGACCTCGTGGTGACGGCGACCGGGCACGACGTGCTCTCGAGCGGTCTCCCGATCGACGCAGCTGGCCTCGAAGCCTGGTTGGCGACGGCGCGTTCGGGGGAGCCGTCGTCAACGGCCCGACCGGCGCTCACCGGCTCCTGATCTCCGGGTGCCGGGCGTTCCGATGCCACTCGTGGGACGCCCGGCACGGTTCGATTCTCGTTTCGGCGGGGAATCTGCAAGAATGATCAGTCGAGTTCTGTATCGCCCGACCCTCTATCAGGCGCGCAGAACCCCTTTGAGCTTCCGCCGAGTGTGCACCCCACGCTCACGGCTGTCAGTTCGCCAACTCACAACATTTCAGGAGAATTGTGGCTGTCAAGATCCGTCTCAAGCGTCTCGGCAAGATCCGTGCGCCGTACTACCGCATCGTCGTCGCCGACTCGCGCACCAAGCGCGACGGTCGCGTGATCGAGGAGATCGGCAAGTACCACCCCACCCAGAACCCCTCGTTCATCGAGGTCGACTCCGACCGTGCGCAGTACTGGCTCTCCGTCGGCGCGCAGCCGACCGAGCAGGTCGCCGCGATCCTCAAGCTCACGGGCGACTGGGGCAAGTTCAAGGGCGACAAGAACGCCGTCTCGACGGTTCAGGTCGCTGAGCCGAAGGCCGCCTTCGTGGCCGACGAGAAGAAGAAGCCCGTGCTGAAGCCCAAGGCCGAGAAGCCTGCGGCCAAGGTCGAAGAGGCTCCCGCCGAGACCGCGGCAGACGAGGCGTAAAGCCTTGCTCCAGTCCGCGCTCGAACACCTCGTCAAGGGGATCGTCGATCACCCCGACGAAGTGAAGGTCGTCTCCGCGTCGAGCGCACGTGGCGAGGTCCTCGAGGTTCATGTGAACCCCGAGGACCTCGGTCGCGTGATCGGCCGAGCCGGCCGCACCGCGAAGGCGCTCCGCACGCTCGTCACCGCTCTCGCCGACGGCCGCCGCGTTCGCGTCGACGTCGTCGACACCGACGACTGACGTGGCCGACACTTCCGGTACACAGCTCCGGGTCGGGCGCCTGCTGAAGGCGCACGGCCTGAAGGGCGCCATCAAGATCGAGCTCTACACCGACGACCCCGACCGTCGCTTCGTGCCGGGCGCGGAGTTCTCGCTGCAGGTGCCGGGCGACTCGCCCTGGCACGGCAAGAGCATCACGCTCCGTGAGCTCCGCTGGTACAACGGGCACGCCGTCGGCTTCTTCGAGGGCGTCGACGACCGCACCGAGGCCGAGGGCCTCGCCAAGGCGATCCTCTGGGTCTCGCACGTCGAAGAAGAGGCGCAGGAAGACGACGCCTGGTACGACCACCAGCTCATCGGCCTCGCGGTCGTCCGCGACGGCGAGCGGGTGGGCGAGGTCTCGCACGTCGAGCACTTCCCCGCGCAAGACCTGCTGATCGTCAAGACCGGCAGCGGCGAGGTCATGGTGCCGTTCGTCGCGGCCATCGTGCCCGAGGTCGATCTCGCGGCGGGCACGGTCACCGTGACGCCGCCCCCGGGACTCTTCGAAGAGCTGCCCGAGGTCGAGCCGGCCGCCGAGGCCGCTCCTGCAGTCGCTCCCGTCGAGACCGCCGAGACGGATGCCGCAGCGCCCGCCGAGGCCGACCGCGACGAGTAGTCCGCCGATGCGCGTCGACATCGTCACGATCTTCCCCGAGTTCTTCTCGGTGCTCGACCTGTCGCTGCTCGGCAAGGCACGGCAGTCGGGCCTCATCGAGGTGACGGCGCACGATCTGCGCGACGCCACCCACGACCGCCATCGCACGGTCGACGACACCCCGTACGGCGGCGGCGCCGGCATGGTCATGAAGCCCGAGCCGTGGGGCGAGGCGATCGACGGCATCGTGGGCGACGGGGCATCCGATGCCCTGCTCATCGTGCCGTCGCCCGCCGGCGAGCCGTTCACCCAGCAGATCGCCCGCGAACTCGCCGCCGAAGAGCACCTCGTGTTCGCCTGCGGCCGCTACGAGGGCATCGACCAGCGCGTCGTCGACCATTACGCGACTCGCATGCGCGTGCGACTCATCAGCCTCGGCGACTACGTGCTGAACGGCGGCGAGGTCGCCGTCATGGCGATGATCGAGGCGGCCGGCCGGCTCGTGCCGGGCGTCGTCGGCAACCCCGAGAGCCTCGTCGAGGAGTCACACGAAGACGGCCTGCTCGAGTACCCGAGCTACACCAAGCCGGCGTCGTGGCGCGGGCTCGAGGTGCCCCCGGTGCTGCTCTCGGGCAATCACGGCGCGATCGCCGAGTGGCGCCGCGAGCAGCAGATCGA
Source organism: Agromyces sp. NPDC055520 (assembly GCF_053619715.1). Classification (NCBI taxonomy): domain Bacteria; kingdom Bacillati; phylum Actinomycetota; class Actinomycetes; order Micrococcales; family Microbacteriaceae; genus Agromyces; species Agromyces sp. NPDC055520. The sequence continues at coordinate 150,305 of NZ_JBSHJY010000001.1, forward strand.
GCGCACGCGGCGCGTGCGCCCCGAGCTCCTCGGCGAGTAGCGCCGGAAGCTCGCCCGGCATCAGCCGCTTCGGCGAGTAGCAGCACCGAGGCTCACCGGGTGCCCTCGGCGTGAGCCGTTCTTCACCTGCCGGAAACACGTGGGAGCGGAGCGCGAAACACGCCCTCCCTAGCGTCGAATCGGCGGGTGAGACCGGTTCCCGCCGGAGAGCGCGGGTCAGCACATGGTCGGGTCGGAAGTCGTCGGCGCCGCGACGGAGCACATCGAGGCGCATCCGCTCAGGCTCGTCGCCGTCACCCACGGGGCGCCGTCGAGCGCCAACCGCGAGGCGGTGATCCGGCTCGTCGACGGCGTGGCCTCCGCGAGCCCCGATCTCGACGTCTCCATCAGCTTCGTCGACGCGAGCCGGTCGGATGTCGCGGCGGCCCTCGGTCCCGACGCCCAGGAGGGCGCGGTCATCGTGCCGCTCGTGCTCTCCGCGGGCTTCCACGTGCGCACCGGGCTCTCGCTCGGGCTCGACGGGCGCGGCCCTGCAGCGGTTTCGCGCACGGGCACGCGACTCGCCGCCGAGCTCGGCCCCGACGACCGCATCGTCGACGTGCTGGCCGAGCGGCTGGGCAGGCTCCAGCTCGCCGACACCGACGCCGTGGTCCTCGCAGCGGCCGGTTCCAACGACCCCCGCGCGGTGCGCGAGTGCTTCGAGACCGCCCGTCGCCTCGGGCACCGACTCGGCCGATCGGTCACCGTCGGGTTCATCGCCGCGGCGATTCCGCGATTGCACGACGCCATCGAGATGATCCGCGAGGTGCACCCAGGGGTGCGGGTGGTGGTCGGCAGTTACCTGCTGGCACCCGGCACCTTCTACGACACCGCGGCATCCGTCGGCGCCGACGCGATCGCGGCGCCGCTCCTGCTCCCCGACGAGGCGGCGCCTCGCCAGCTCGTCGAGCTGGTGCTCGATCGGTACCGAGACGTCGCCGCCGCACGACTCGAGCGGGCGTGAGCCTGCTCAGGCGGTGACGCTCGGCGACTCGTCGGCCTCGGCCGCGCGGGCGAGGATCTCGGCGATGCGCCCCTTGCATCCGCCGCAGCCGGTGCCCGCACGGGTCTCGCGGCCGACGCCCTCGACCGTCGCGACGCCGCACGCGGCGGCCTCCTCGATGCGTCCCACGGTGACCCCGTTGCACCAGCAGACGGTTGCGGCCGGGGCGAAGGCGTCGGCGTCGGTGCTCGGGTCGTAGTCGGGGCCGTCGAACCGCAGCAGCACCGATCGATCGGCCGGCAGCTCACCGCGGCGCTCGAACAGCAGGGTGAGCTCGGCGGCGGTGCGCGGCATCCCGACGCTCACGAACCCCGTGAGTGCGCCGTCCTCCGTCACCATCTTCACGTAGCGCAGGTGCTCGGGATCGGCCCACTGCGAGACCCGTCGTCGGGGGTGCAGGGCGTCGTCGTCCCACGGATCCGCCGAGATGTCGCCGACGGCGACGACGTCGATGTGCTCGGCCTTCAGCATCACGATCGCGTCGCGCTCGGCTGGCGCCGCGGCATCCGCGGCATCCGCGGGACTGCGTCCCGTCGTCGAAAACGACGCTGCGAGCCATTCCGCCTGCCTCCAGCCCGGCCCGATGAGTCCGGAGGGAGCGCCGGGGAGCACGCGCTGCCCGGCGAGTTCCGCGGTGCGCTCGACGACCTGCGCGCAATCGCCGATGGCGTACACGTCGGGATCCGTCCAGCTCGCGAGGCCGGGGCCGACGACGACGCCGACGGCCGTACGGAGGCCCGCGAGCGTCGCGAGCTCGTTGCGGGGGCTCACCCCGCACGAGAGCACGAGCAGGTCGCCGCGCAGCTGCTTGCCGTCGGCGGTGACGACCATGTCGAAGCGGCGCACGCCGTCGTCGTCGGTGCGGAACGCCACGGCTTCCGCCCGGCTGTGGGCGACCACGGTGACGCCCGATCGGCGCAGGGCCGCGCGCAGCACGAGGCCGCCGCCGCGGTCGAGGTTGCGCGGCATCGGGTGGGGGCCGTGGTGCACGACGCAGACCTGGGCGCCGGCGTGGGCGGCGGCGAGCGCGAGTTCGAGGCCGAGCACGCCAGCGCCGAGCACGATGATGCGCTTGCGGGCCCGAACGGCGTCGAGCACGCGTTCGGCGTCGGCGAGGTCGCGGAGTGCGGTGATGCCCGCGGGCAGGGCGTCGTCGCGGGCGACGAGCTGCTTCGCGTACTTCTGCAGCGAGTCGAGGTCGCGGCGGTGGCGTTCGACCCCGTCGAGGGTCGGCACGTTCGCCCGCGACCCGGTCGCGAGCACGAGCCGGTCGTACTCGAGCGCTTCGCCGGAGTCGAGGTGCACGATCCGCGCCGATCGGTCGATCGAGGTCGCCGCGACGCCGAGCAGCACGCGCGCGCCGGCCGCCTCCGCTGCCGCGTGATCGCCCACGAGCATCGCGTCGAGTCCGGTGTTCCCGACGGCGTACTCGGCGACGAGCACGCGGTTGTACGCCTCGACGTCTTCGCCGGCGACGACGGTGAGCGCGAGGGTGCCGTTCGCGACGGCCGGCAGCAGTTCGTCGACGAACCGCGCGCCGACGGGGCCGTAGCCGATGAGCACGATCCGCTGCGGGTTCACGCCGTCACCTCCAGCTCGACGAGGCGTGCGAGCCGCACGAGGTTGGTCTTGAACTCGGGCATCGCCGAGACGGGGTCGACCGCGTCGGACGTCAGCAGGTTCGCCGCCTGCTCGTCGCCGTAGTGGAACGGCACGAAGACGGCGTCGGGCCGGATGTCGGTCGTGAGCCGCGCCCGGCAGCGCACCGTTCCCCTCGCGTTCGAGAGCTCGACGAGCTCGCCGTCGGCGACTCCGAGGCGTTCGGCGGTCGACGGATGCAGCGAGGCCCGTGCCTCGGGCTGGGCCTCGGCGAGCTCGGGCACCCGGCGCGTCTGCGCGCCGCTCTGGTAGTGCTCGAGCAGGCGACCGGTCACGAGCGTGAGCTCGCCCGGGAGCGGCGCGGGGTGCGCCGACGCCCGCACCGAGACCGGCACGAGCCGTGCGAGTCCGTCGGGATGGGCGAACCGGTCGGCGAAGAGGCGCGGGGTGCCCGTGCCGCCGCGCGGATACGGCCAGTACGCGGCGTCGCCCCGGTCGAGCATGGCGTAGTCGATGCCCGAGTAGTCGGCGATGCCGCCCTCCGAAGCGAGGCGCAGCTCCTCGAAGACGAGCTCGGGGTCGACGTCGAAGGTCGCGGTGCACTCGAGGCGCCGGGCGAGCTCCGCGAGGATCCAGAGTTCGTCGCGCACGCCGCCCGGCGGCGTGATCGCACGGCGGCGACGGATGACCCGGCCCTCGAGCGAGGTCATCGTGCCCTCCTCCTCGGCCCACTGCGTGATCGGCAGCACGACGTCGGCGAGCGCCGCCGTCTCGGAGAGGAAGAAGTCGCAGACGACGAGGAGGTCGAGCGCGGCGATCCGCTCGCGCACGTTCGCGACGTTCGGCGACGAGACGACGAGGTTCGATCCGTGCACGAGGAGCGCATGCACGCCGCCGGGTTCGCCGAGCGACTGCAGGAGCTCGACCGCCGGGACGCCGGGACCGGGAAGGTCGTCGGGCGCGACCCCCCACACCCGCGCGACGTGCGCCCGAGCCTCGGGATCGGTGATCTTGCGGTACCCGGGCAGCTGATCGCACTTCTGGCCGTGCTCGCGCCCGCCCTGGCCGTTGCCCTGGCCGGTGAGCGTGCCGTAGCCGCTGCCGATGCGCCCGGGCAGGCCGAGGAGCAGCGCGAGGTTGATCGCGGCCGTCGCCGTGTCGGTGCCGTCGACGTGCTGCTCGACGCCGCGGCCCGTCAGGATGTAGACGTTCCCGCCCGAGGCGAGCCGTCGCGCGAGGCGGCGCAGCGTCAGCGCGGGCACCCCGGTCGCGGACTGCACGCGCTCGGGCCACCACGACGCGACACCGCGGCGGATCGCCTCGAACCCGGTCGTGCGCGCTGCGACGTAGTCGAGGTCGACGAGCCGCTCGGCGATGACGATGTGGATGAGCCCCAGCAGGAGTGCGAGGTCGGTGCCGGGCATCGGCTGCAGGTGCAGGCCCCTGCCGTCGTCGGCGAGCCGGGCGGTCGCGGTGCGGCGCGGGTCGACCACGACGAGGCCGCCGGCGGCCTGCGCACCTGCCAGGTGGCCGATGAACGGCGGCATCGTCTCGGCGACGTTCGTGCCGAGCAGCAGGATCGTGTCGGCGCCGTCGAGGTCGTCGAGCGGGAACGGCAGGCCGCGGTCCACTCCGAACGCGCGATTGCCCGCTGCCGCTGCCGACGACATGCAGTAGCGGCCGTTGTAGTCGATGCGGCTCGTGCCGAGCGCGAGCCGCGCGAACTTGCCGAGCAGGTAGGCCTTCTCGTTCGTGAGCCCGCCGCCGCCGAAGACGCCGACCGCGTCGGGTCCGTGAGCCTGTCGGACGCCGCGGAGCGATGCCGCGACGAGATCGAGCGCCTCCTCCCAGCCCGCCTCGCGCAACACGCCGTCGGCGCGCCGCACGAGCGGGGCGCCGAGACGGGATGGAGCGCGGAGGAGCTCCGCCGACGTCCAGCCCTTCTTGCAGAGCCCGCCCCGGTTGGTCGGGAAGTCCCGCCCTGCGACGGTCACCGGTGCCGCCGCGGCATCCGGAGCCTGCACCGTCGTGAGGGTCATGGCGCACTGCAGCGCGCAGTACGGGCAGTGCGTGTCGGCGGAGCTGCTCATCCGGACTCGATTCAGATCTTGTGGTCGCGCAGACGGCTGGAGCGCACGTAGACGGTGTAGGTGAGCACGAGGAGCGCGACGTACCCGGCGATGAAGCCCAGGAAGGCGCCGGCGTAACCGCCCGTGGTCTGGTACGAGAGGTTCAGCACCTGCGGAATGAGAAAGCCGCCGTACGCGCCGATCGCCGAGATCAGCCCGAGTGCCGCGGCGGCCTTGCGCTGGGTCGACACGTCGCCCGCATCCGCTCCCGCCCCGCCGCCGCGCACGGCGAACACCACGGGCACCATGCGATAGGTCGAGCCGTTGCCGATGCCCGCTGCGGCGAACAGGAGCAGGAAGCATCCGAGGAAGAGCCAGAAGTTGCCGAGCGGGAGCGTGAGCAGCACGCCGACCGTGATCGTGCCCATCGCGGCGAAGGCGAGCATCGTGATGCGCGCCCCGCCGAAGCGGTCGGAGAGGCGCCCGCCGTACGGACGGGCGAGTGAGCCGACCAGCGCACCGAGGAACGCCAGGGTGATCGAGGCGCCGCCGATCGGCACGGTCGCGAACTCGGGGAACTGGTCGGCGATGAGCTTCGGGAAGACGCTCGCGAAGCCGATGAACGAGCCGAACGTGCCGATGTAGAGCAGCGAGAGCACCCAGAGGTGCGGTTCGCGCAGCGCAGCCGCCGAGCCCGCGAAGTCGGCTTTCGCGTTCGAGATGTTGTGCATGCGGCGCGCGGCGCCGATCATCGCGACGAGGATCAGCGGCACCCAGATCCAGCCCGCGAGCGGAAGGTTCAGCGCGGCGCCCGCACCGATCGTGACGACGATCGGCACGACGAACTGGGCGACGGATGCCCCGAGGTTGCCGCCCGCTGCGTTCAGCCCGAGCGCCCAGCCCTTCTCCCGCTGCGGGAAGAAGAACGTGATGTTCGACATCGAGCTCGCGAAGTTGCCGCCGCCGAAGCCCGCGAGCGCGGCCACGAGCAGAAGCACGCCGAACGGCGTCTCGGGGTTGCCGACGACGATCGCGAGGAGGATCGCGGGGATGAGGAGGAGACCGGCCGAGATGATCGTCCAGTTGCGCCCGCCGAACCGCGGCACGAGGAACGAGTAGGGGATGCGCAGCGTCGCACCGACGAGGCTCGGGATCGAGATGAGCCAGAAGATCTCACCGGTCGAGAGGTCGAAGCCGGCGGCCGGAAGCGTGACGGCGACGATCGACCAGAGCTGCCAGACGACGAAGCCGAGGAACTCGGCGAAGATCGACCAGCGCAGGTTGCGGCGGGCGATCACCCGACCCTGCGACTCCCACTGGGCGTGGTCCTCGGGGTCCCAGTTCTCGATCCAGCGGCCGGGCCGGAGCGCGAGGGGCGGCGCCGCCGACGTCGACGGCGGCATCGAGTGTGGATCGATGCCCGGCGATGCGGTGACGGGCGGGGGAGCTGCGTTCACGGTGTCGGTCATCGGTGCCTCCGGGGATGGTCGGTCGCGGGTCGAGCTGGTGTCGTGCTCGACGCTATTCGCGGCGTGTTTCCGCAGCGGGTGCCGGTCGTAAACCCTGTGTCTCCACCTGCTCACCCTGTGCAGCAAGGCATGTGAGGCGGGAGTCAGACATCGATCCGGTACCCGCGCTTGACCACCGTGGCGATGAGACCGGGCACGCCGAGCGTCTGACGGAGGCGGCTGAGAGCCACTTCGAGGGCGTGCTCGTCGTCGGTGCCCGGCAGCGCGGCGGTGAGCCGGTCGCGAGCCACGACGGAGCCTCGCCCGAGCACGAGCGCGCGGAGGATCATGAGGGCGACGGGCGCGAGCGCGACTCGCCGATCATCGACGTCGACGACCGAGCCGCGGAGTTCGAGCGGCCCGTGGCGAGTGTCGAGCCGCAGCACCCGCTCCGATTCGAGGTGCTCGCAGACCAGCCTGATGAGCGCCCCCATGCGGAATCGCTCGGGCTGGATCGGCGCGATGCCCGCCGCGATGAGCGGCGCCGCGGTGACGGGCCCGACGGCCGCCGCCACGACCGGTCCGCACATCGCGTCGATGAGGTCTTCGAGCCGGCCGCGCACCTCGGCCGCGGCGAAGAGCGCGTGCACCGCGGGCGCGCTCGTGAACGTGATGCAGTCGAGCCCGCCGGTGCAGGCGGCTTCGATGAGCCGGTCGACCCGCTCATCGGTCTCGTCGGGCTCGATCCAGCGGTACGGTTCGACGGTCAGCACGCGGTCGTGGGCGTCGCGCAGGCGATCGAGCTGCGACGGGTTCAGGAACCCGTGCAGCTGCACGGCGACCGTGAGGCCCGCCGGCCTGGTGGCGAGCACCTCGTCGATGAGCGACTCGGTCGTCTCCTCGGCGCTCATCCCGACGTCGTTCAGTCCGGCGGCACGGATGCCTCCGCGCGCCTTCGGCCCGCGCACGAGGATCGCCGTGTCGGAGAGCGCGTCGACGAGATCCTCGCCGAGCCCGGCGGCGTCGGCGACCTCGAACCAGCGGCGCACCCCGTAGGCGGTCGTGGCGAGCAGCACGTCGGGACGGGCCTCGATCATCGCGCGGGTGTCGGCGATGACGGGGTCGTCGCTGACGGCGTTCGCCATGCGGAGCGTCGGCGCGTGCAGCACGTGCGCTCCTCGACGCACGAGCGCGTCGATGAGGTCGCCCGATCGTCGATCACTCGTGACGCCGATGCGGAAGCCCTCGAGCTGGTCGGGCCGGAACCCGGGCGGGAGCTCGATGAGGTCGGTCATGCGCCGACCGCCGCAGCCCGCTGCATGAGCTCGGCCGCGCCGGCGTCGCCGTCGTGGGCGAGTCGCACGACCTCGCCGATCACGACGACGGCCGGGGAGGCGACGCGTGCTCGGCCGGCCGCGACGACGATGCCGGCGAGGTCGGCGATCGTCGTGCGCTGGTCGCTGCCGAAGCCCCGCTCGATGATCGCGACGGGCATCTGCGACGACATGCCGTACCTGGCGAGACCCGCGGTCAGCGAGGGCAGCGAGTTCACGCCCATGAGCACGACGATCGTGCCGCCGAGCCCGGCGAGGTGCTCCAGTTCCGGCTCGGTGAGCGGCGCATGGCCGGAGACCACGGTGAACAGATGGCTGATGCCGCGGTGCGTGAGCGGGATGCCGGCAGCGCCGGGAACCGCCACGGCACTCGTGACCCCGGGGATCACCTCGACGGGAACGCCCGCAGCGTGGCAGGCGAGCACCTCCTCGCCGCCGCGACCGAGCACGTAGGGGTCCCCGCCCTTCAACCGCACGACGTGCCGGCCGGCGAGCGCATGCGAGACGAGGAGCGCCTCGATCTCGTGCTGCGGAACTGCGTGGTGGCCGGGTCGCTTGCCGACGTCGACGAGCTCGGCACCGGGAGCCAGTTCACGCAGGCGTCCGTGCGGGGCGAGCCGGTCGAAGAGCACGACGTCGGCGTCGCCGAGGGCGCGTGCCGCGGCGAGCGTCAGCAGGTCCTCCCGGCCGGGGCCGCCGCCGACCAACGTGACCCGGCCGGTCATGCGCCGGCTCCGCGCACCGGGATGCTGGGCCCCGAGACGAGCACGGCGTCGCCGCGCTCGCGCTCGTCGGCCGTGGCCGGGCGGAACTGCTCTCGCTCGGGCACCCGCGCGATCGTGGGGTCGGGCACGTTCGGCGCGTTCACGAAGGAACGGAAGCGCCGCAGCCGTTCGGGGTCTGCGAGGGTCGCCGCCCACTCGTCTTCATAGGTGTCGACGTGGGCGGCCATCGCCTGCTCGAGTTCGTCGGCGAGGCCGAGCGAGTCGTGCACGACGACGTCGCGCACGTGGTCGACGCCGCCCTCGAGGTCCTCGATCCATCGCGCCGTGCGCTGCAGCCGGTCGGCGGTGCGCACGTAGTACATGATGTAGCGGTCGATGTAGCGGAGGAGCGTCTCGTCGTCGAGGTCGCTCGCGAGCAACTGGGCGTGCGAGGGCTGGAAGCCGCCGTTGCCGCCGACGTACATGTTCCAGCCCTGGTCGGTCGCGATCACGCCGACATCCTTCGCCCTCGCCTCGGCGCACTCGCGGGCGCAACCCGAGACGCCGAACTTCAGCTTGTGCGGCGATCGGAGGCCGCGGTATCGCAGCTCCAGCTGCACGGCCATCGCCACCGAGTCCTGCACGCCGTAGCGGCACCAGGTCGAGCCGACGCAGCTCTTCACGTTGCGCAGTGCCTTGCCGTAGGCCTGGCCCGACTCGAATCCGGCATCGACGAGCTGCCTCCAGATCTCGGGGAGCTGGTCGAGCCGTGCGCCGAAGAGGTCGATGCGCTGGCCGCCCGTGATCTTCGTGTACAGCCCGAAGTCCGTCGCGACCCGCGCGATCACGGCGAGCTTCTGCGGCGTGATCTCGCCCGCGGGGATGCGGGGCACGACCGAGTAGGTACCGTCCTTCTGCATGTTCGCCATGGCGCGGTCGTTCGTGTCCTGCAGGCCGCCGCGGCCGCCGTCGAGGATGTACGAGCCGTGCTGCGTCGCGAGGATCGACCCGACGACGGGCTTGCAGACGTCGCAGCCGCGGCCGGTGCCGAACCGAGCGACGATCTCGTCGAATGACGTGAGCTCGAGCACGCGCACCGACTCGAAGAGCTCCTGGCGCGAGAGCGCGAAGTGCTCGCAGAGCGCACGCGAGGGCGTGATGCCCGACTTCTTCAGCTCCGACTCGAGCAGCTTCTTCACGAGGGGCACGCACGAGCCGCACTGCATGCCGGCCCGGGTGCAGGCCTTCAGGGCCCCGAGCTCGGCGCACCCCTCCGCGTGATCGGCGTGGGCGCCGCCGACGGCGTCGCGGATGGTGCCAGCGCTCACGTTGTTGCACGCACAGACGAGCGCTGCGGCGGGCAGCTCGTCGCCGCCCGGCGCCTCCATGCCCGACGCCGAGAGGTACGCTGCCGGCTCGCTCGAGAGCTGCGTGCCGAGCAGGGGGCGCAGCGACGCGTACGGCGAGGCGTCGCCGACGAAGATGCCGCCGAGGAGCGTCTTCGCATCGGAGGTGACCACGAGCTTCTGGTACAGGCCGCGTGCCGGGTCGGCGTAGACGATCTCGAGCGCCTGCTCGGAGCGCGCGAGCGCGTCGCCGAAGCTCGCGACGTCGACGCCCGAGAGCTTCAGCTTCGTCGCGTCGTCGACGCTCGTGAACTCCGCGGCGCCGCCGAGCAGTCGATCGGCCACGACCTCGGCCATCGCGTTGGCGGGGGCGACGAGCCCGGTGCAGCGGCCGTCGAAGCTCGCGACCTCGCCGATCGCCCAGACATGGGCGGCGGATGTCGCGCACGCCGTGCTGATCGCGATGCCGCCGCGCGGGCCGAGCTCGAGCCCGAGGTCGCGCGCCAGCTCGTCGCGAGGGCTGATGCCGATCGCGAAGATCACGAGGTCGGCGTCGATGCGGCGCCCGTTGGTCAATTCGACGCCGACGACGGCGTCGCCCTCGGCCAGCACGGCGGCCGGTCGGGTGCCGAGGTGCAGGCCGATGCCCTGGCTTGCGATGATGCGGCCGAGCGCGCGCCCCGCGCCTTCGTCGAGCTGGGCCGACATGAGCCAGCCGCCCGAATGCACGACCGCGGTGTGCGCGCCGAGCTTGGCGAGGCCGCCCGCGGCCTCGAGCCCGAGCAGGCCGCCCCCGGCGACCACCACCTGCGCGGGGCGGCCACGACGCACCGCGAGCTCGCGGGTCTCGGCCACGAGGGCGTCGACGTCGTCGATCGTGCGGTAGACGCGGGCGAGTTCGCTGCCCGGGAGCTCGGGCACCGGTGCGCTCGAGCCCGTGGCGAAGACGAGTTCGTCCCAGTGCAGGGCACGGCCGCTCGAAGTGGTCGCCGTGTGCGCGCCGCGGTCGACGTCGACGACGCGCTCGCCGGTGACGAGCCGGATGTGCTCGTCGTCCCACATCGACGAGGGCTGCAGCGTCAGGTCTGCCGCGCCATCCGCGAGTCGCGTGCTGAGCGCGACCCGGTCGTACGGATGGTGCAGCTCCTCGCCGACGACCGTGACGCGCAGTGCGCGGGCGGTGTCGCGGGCGTGCAGGCTGTCGGCGAGGCGGTGCGCCGCGGGTCCGCCGCCGATGATGACGACGTCTCGTACGCCGACATCCTCTTGGGTGCTCTCGATCATGGCCGCCTCCGGGGCTCGATTGAGGCGAGCACATGGCTGCCTCCGGGACTCGATTGAGGCGAGCGTGCATGGCTGCCTCCGGGACTCGATTGAGGCGAGCGTGCATGGCTGCCTCCGGGACTCGATTGAGGCGAGCGTACGACCGGCCGGTTTCCGCCCTGTTTCGGGGCGGTAACCGAAGCGGTGCACTGGCGCACGTGCGGCGAGGCGCGATGTGAGGACGGTTTCACACCGCCGAAACATGCGGATGCCGCGGGGGAAACACCCCGAACCTAGCCTCGGAGGAACGTGAGAGGAGCCGGCATGTCGCTGACGATGGAGACGACCACGACGTGGGTGCCGACGTGCGAGGTCGCCGAGCTCGAGCCGGGCTGGGGCGAGGTCGCGCTGCTGGGGCGCACGCAGGTCGCCCTGCTCCGCCTCGACGAGGAGGAGGTGTACGCGGTGGACCACCACGACCCGCACACGGGCGCACCCGTGATGGCCAGGGGCATCCTCGGCTCTCGAGGCGACCGGCCGACGATCGCATCGCCGTTGCACAAGGAGGTCTACGACCTCGGCACGGGGGAGTGCTTCACCGACAGCGCGCTCGCGCTGCGGACCTATCGCACCCGGATCGTCGGCGGCATGATCGAGGTCGAACTCGAGCGCTGAGCCCTTCGCGCACTTCCTCGCGCGGGCTCAGCCGAAGGCGCGAGCGCTTCAGGAACGCTGGGTGAGCACGATCGGGTCGCCGTCGGTGATCGCGATCGTGTGCTCCGAGTGCGCCCCGCGCGATCCGTCGGCGCTGCGGAGGGTCCATCCGTCGGGATCGGTGAAGATGCGATCGGTGGTCGCGAGGAACCACGGCTCGATCGCGACCACGAGACCCGGCTTCAACGGCAGACCCCGACCGGGGCGCCCGTTGTTCGGGATGTGCGGGTCGCCGTGCATCGTGCGACCGACGCCGTGGCCGCCGAAGTCGGTGTTGATCGAGTAGCCCTCGGCCTTCGCGACATCCGCGATCGCCCGTGAGACGTCGCCGATGCGGTTGCCCGTGCGCGCTGCCGCGATGCCGGCGTCGAGCGCCCGGCGGGTCGTGTCGATGAGGCGCAGGTCTTCGTCGCGGGGCGTGCCGACGACGATCGAGATCGCCGAGTCGGCGACCCATCCGTTCACCGACGCTGCGAAGTCGAGGCTCAGCAGGTCGCCGTCGCGCAGCCGGTAGTCGTGGGGGAGCCCGTGCAGCACCGCGTCGTTGACCGAGGTGCAGATGACCTTGCCGAACGGGCTCGCGCCGAACGAGGGGTGGTAGTCGATATAGCAGCTCTCGGCGCCCGCTTTGCGGATCATCTCATGCGCGAGCGCGTCGAGTTCGAGCAGGTTCACTCCGACCGCGGCGGCGGCCGACGTGGCCTCCAGCACGCTCGCCACGAAGCGGCCGGCGGGCCGCATCTCCTCGATCTCTGCAGGGGTCCGAAGTTCAATCACGAGTCCATTCTGTCGGCTCCGCCCTGAGTGAACACCCGGCGCGCGCACAGCCGGGGCGGAATACCCTTGGAACATGCTCCTGCGGCGCGCACTCTACAGATGGCAGCTGATCTCGATCGTCGTGCTGCCGGTGTGGCTCGCGGTGGGCTGGGCGATCTTCGGCGGCGGTGGCTGGGGCACGCTCGGGCTCGTCATCGTGGTGCCCGTCGCCTTCATCGTGCTCGGCGTCGTGGCCCTCCTCACGAACGTGCGGCCCACCGTGCGCCGAGAGCGCGCACTCTCGTGGATCGACGTCGGCGTGCTCACGGCCTGGCAGCTCTCGATCATCGGCACCGGCTTCTACGGTGCGTCCGCGACGACCTTCGGCGTGCTCGCGATCCTGCTCGCCATCGCGGCGTTCTGGGTCGCCCTGTGGCAGCTCGTCACCGACGGCGCCAGCCGCATGAAGGCCTCGATGGCCGAGTTCGAGCGGCTCGCCGGTGAGCAGCAGGGCGGCGCGGCGGGCGCGAACGGCCAGGCGGGGCCCGGCGCCCGGCGACCGCCGTTCGACGACGGGGGAGACGACGTGATCATCATCCACGAGGTCCGCGAGTAGCGTTCACCCGCGCGAGGACACGGGCGCACGAGACATCCGTCACCCGGCTTTCGATCGCTTTTTGGTCGCTGGGGCTCCGGCATGGCAGAATAGACGATTGTGCCGCCGCAGGTCTCTGCCTCCGGGGAGCGCGCACGCACGATTCCTCGTGCGAGGCGGCACCAGAACTTCCATCCAATGATCCGCGTTCGACCGGTTGCGGGCGCAGAGAGCGAACCACCATGCACATTCTCGACCACGTCGACGCCGCGAGCCTGAGGTCGGATGTTCCCGACTTCCGCCCCGGCGACACCGTCAAGGTGCACGTCAACATCATCGAAGGCACGCGCGCGCGCATCCAGGTCTTCCAGGGCGTCGTCATCGGCCGCCAGGGCGAGGGCGTCCGCGAGACCTTCACGGTCCGCAAGGTCAGCTTCCAGGTCGGCGTCGAGCGCAAGTTCCCGGTGCACTCGCCCGTGATCGATCACATCGAGGTCGTCACCCGTGGTGACGTGCGTCGTGCGAAGCTGTACTACCTGCGCAAGCTCCGCGGCAAGAAGGCGAAGATCAAGGAGAAGCGCGACGCCTGATCCGCTCTGCGGATCGCGGTCGACGCGAACTCTTCCCGAGCTCCCCACCCCTAGACTGGGTGGGGAGCTCGGGCGGTTAAATGACAGACGAAGACACAGGCACGCGAACGGATCGCGCGGTTTCGGCGACGCCGAGCAGACGACGAAGCGTGCTGCTGTTCCTTCGAGACCTGCTGGTCATCTTCGTGGTGGCGGTGCTGGTCTCGTTCCTCATCAAGACGTTCCTCATCAGATCGTTCTTCATCCCGTCGCAGTCGATGGAGGAGACGCTGGTGCAAGACGATCGCATCATCGTCAACCAGCTGGTGCCCGACGTGACGCCGCTCGAACGCGGCGACGTCGTCGTCTTCAGAGACCCGGGCGGGTGGCTTCCGGCTCGTGAAGACCCCGAGCAGCCGCCGCTCGTCGCCGCCGTCGACTGGTTCATGTCGTTCGTGGGGCTCTCGGCACCCGACTCGAACGACCACCTCGTCAAGCGCCTCATCGGCCTGCCCGGCGACCACGTCGTCTGCTGCAACGCCCTCGGTCAGATGAGCGTCAACGGCGTGCCGCTCGACGAACCCTACGTCGCGCTGCCGCCCGGCGACACGAAGGTCTCGGCCGACGACTTCGACGTCGTGGTTCCCAAGGGCTCGCTCTGGGTCATGGGCGACAACCGCTACAACTCGAAAGACTCCCGGTACAACGGCGACACGCCGCTCAAGGGCTTCGTGCCGATCGACAACGTCGTCGGCCGTGCGTTCGTCGTGAGCTGGCCGGTCGACCACTGGGCATGGCTCGGCAACTACCCAGAGACCTTCGACGGGGTCGAAGAGGCCGGCGACTGACATGGCGCCCGCAGCCGTGCCCTCGCTTCGCGTCGAGCGCGAGATGCTGGCCGACGCCCCGATGCTGCTCGCGTGCGACGAGGTGGGCCGCGGCGCGCTCGCCGGCCCGGTCACGATCGGTCTCGTGCTCATCGATTCGGCCGCCCGGCGGATGCCGGCAGGCCTGCGCGACTCGAAGCTGCTCAGCGAGCCGCGCCGTGAGGCGGTGGCGCCGCGGGCCGCGGCCTGGGTTCGGGCGTCGGCGGTGGGCAACGCCAGCGCGGCCGAGATCGACGAGCTCGGCATCATGGCCTGCCTCGGCCTCGCCGGCGCGCGAGCCTTCGCCGAGCTCTCGGCGGCCAACGAGCTCGTCGACGACGTGCCGCTGCTGCTCGACGGCAACCACGACTGGCTGAGCGCGTCGATCGAGCGGCGCGCTCGAGTCGTCACCCGCATCAAGGCCGACCGCGACTGCGCTTCGGTGGCCGCGGCATCCGTCATCGCCAAAGTGCACCGCGACCGATTCATGCGCCGCGCCCATGACGAACGCCCGCTGTACGCGTGGGACGAGAACAAGGGCTACTCGAGTCGGGCGCACTTCGAGGCCATCGCCGAGCACGGTGCGAGCGAGCTGCACCGCACCACCTGGCTGCACGATCGCGTCGTGCCGACGCCGACCCTCTTCGACCTCAGCGTAGGATGAGTGCGATGGATGAGGACGAGTTCGAAGACTACGACCGCGAGGTCGAGCTGGCCCTGTATCGGGAGTACCGCGACATCGTGTCGCAGTTCAAGTACGTGGTCGAGACCGAGCGACGGTTCTACCTCGCCAACGAGGTCGAACTCGTGCGCCGAGACACCGAGCACGACTTCTACTTCGAGCTGACGATGAAAGACGTCTGGGTCTGGGACGTCTATCGTGCCGACCGCTTCGTGAAGTCGGTGCGCGTGCTCACCTTCAAAGACGTCAACGTCGAAGAGCTCGCCACGCGCGAGTTCGAGTTGCCGAAAGAGCTTGCGCTCGACGAGTAGCACTCTGTCTCCACAGGCACGATCTTCGCGCGTTCTCCACCGCTGAGCCGTTGCCGGCCGGTCGGTCGTCCGCGAGCCGCCACGCTGGTCGCGGAGGTGGTGCGGATGTCGCACAATGCAGAGCTCGGTCGGCACGGAGAACAACTCGCGGTCGAGCATCTCGAGGCGCGGGGCATGCAGGTGCTCGAGCGCAACTGGCGGTGTCGCATCGGCGAGATCGACATCGTCGCGCGTGACGGCGCCGACACGGTGTTCATCGAGGTCAAGACTCGCACGTCGGGCGACTTCGGGCACCCGTTCGAGGCCATCACGCCGGTGAAGCTGGCGCGTCTGCGTCGCCTTGCGATCGCCTGGTGCGAGGCGACGGATGCCCCGGTCTCGCGCATCCGCCTCGACGCCGTCGCCGTGCTGGCCCCGAGTCGGGCGCCCGCGCTCATCGAGCACCTCGAGGGCCTCAACTGATGCCGGTCGCACGCACGAGGGCGGTGGCACTGCTCGGCCTGACCGGTTCGATCGTCGAGGTCGAGGCCGATCTCACCGGGCAGCTTCCGGGCGTCTTCATCATCGGGTTGCCCGATGCGGCGCTCGGCGAAGCGCGCGACCGCGTGCGCGCTGCGGCGATGAACGCTGGGTGCCCGCTGCCGAATCGGCGGCTCACGGTGAACCTCTCGCCCGCAGCCCTGCCCAAGCACGGCTCGGGGTTCGACCTCGCGATCGCGATCGCCTGCCTGGCGGCGGCCGGCGACATCTCGCCCGAATCGGTCGAGCGGGTCGTGCACCTCGGCGAGCTCGGCCTCGACGGCCGGCTCAGACCGATCGACGGCATCCTGCCGGCCGTGCTGGCCGCGGTGCGCGCCGGCTACGACACCGTGATGGTGCCCGCGGCCAACGGCGACGAGGCCCGGCTGGTGCCGGGGGTCGATGTCATCGCCGTCGCATCGCTGCTCGAGGCCGCGGTGCATCACGGCGGCGTCTTCGACGAGCGGGTGTTCGAGCCCGTGCCCGCACCCGACCGGCTCGATCTCGCCGGGTCGGTCGACGAGCCGCACGGCGACCTCGCCGACGTGTCGGGCAACGACGACGCCGTGCAGGCGCTCCTCGCGGCCGCGGCCGGCGGGCACCACGTGTTCCTGCTCGGTCCGCCGGGCGCGGGCAAGACGATGCTCGCGTCCCGCCTTCCGGGCATCCTGCCCGATCTCGACTCCGACGAGGCGCTCGAGGTCGCCTCGCTCCGCTCGCTCTCGGGGCGGCCTCCGCTCGCGGGGCTCTCGCACCGACCACCGTTCGAGGCGCCGCATCACACGGCCACGGCGGCGGCGATGGTGGGCGGCGGCAGCCGGCTCATCCGACCCGGTGCGGCGGCGCGCGCCTCGCACGGCGTGCTGTTCCTCGACGAGGCGCCCGAGTTCCCGTCGGCGGTGCTCGACGTGCTGCGCCAGCCCCTCGAGTCCGGCACGATCTCCATCCACCGCGCGAACGCGGTCGCCGCGTTCCCGGCGCGCTTCCAACTCGTGCTCGCGGCGAATCCGTGCCCGTGCGGCAACCACGGCTCGAAGAACGCCGAGTGCACGTGCCTGCCGAACTCACGGCGTCGCTACCTCGCCCGCATCTCGGGGCCGCTCCTCGACCGCATCGACGTCCAGCTGCAGGTGCCGCGCATCACGGCCGCCGGACTCCGCCTCGCGGCCGATCGGCCGGGCATGTCGAGTGCGGTCGCTCGCGATCGCGTCGTCGAGGCGAGGGCCCGCGCCGCCCGCCGTCTGCACGGCACTCCGTGGCGCACGAACGCGCAGATGCCCGGCCCGTGGCTGCGCGGCGCAGGCGGGTTGCACCCGGGCGGCCGGGCGACCGCCGACCTCGACCGGGCGCTCGAACTCGGCGGAGTGACCATGCGCGGTTACGACCGGATTCTCAAAGTCGCCTGGACCTTGGCCGACCTCGACGGCGTCGACCTCCCGAATCTCGACCACGTCGGCCGTGCGCTCTTCCTCAGAAAGGGGCTCCCGCTGTGAGCATCATCGTCTCGACCACCGTGCGCGCCCTCGCTGCCGGACTGCACGCCCGGCTCAGCGCCGTTCGACCTGTGCCGATCGACGACGCCGCCGCGCTCGACGAGGTCTACGCCCGCGCGTTCCTCGGCTCGGTCGCCGAACCCGGCGACGGTCTGCTCGGCCGGGCGGTCGAAGCGATCGGGGCGGTCTCGACGGCGGGCCTGCTGCTCGACGCCGTCAGCCCCGAGCGGTTCGTCGACACGCTCGTGCAAGCCGGCGGCGACGTCGGCCTGCACGAGGCGACGAACGGCATCGAACGATGGATGCCGCGGCTCGACCATCCCGCGTTCGCACGGTCGCTGGAGCAGGCGGCGCGGGTCGGCGCGAAGCTGCTGATCTCGAGCGACCCGAGTTGGCCGATCGGCGTCGACGAGCTCGACGTGCACGCACCGCTCGGGCTGTGGGTTCGCGGGCGCACGAGTGCGCTCGACGGGTCGGCCGCCTCGATCGCGCTGGTCGGTGCACGTGCCGCGACCGGGTACGGCGAGCACGTGACGATGGAGGCATCCGCCGGGCTCGTCGACCGCGGCTTCACGATCATCTCGGGCGGCGCGTACGGCATCGACGGCATGGCGCACCGGTCCGCGCTCGCGAGCGATGGCACGACCGTCGCGTTCCTCGCCGGCGGCGTCGACCGGTTCTACCCGATGGGCCACGAGACGCTGCTCTCGCGCATCGTCGAGACCGGGGCCGTGGTCTCCGAGGTTCCGTGCGGCGTCGCGCCCACGAAGTGGCGTTTTCTGCAGCGCAACAGACTCATTGCAGCCGCGAGTGAGGCCACGGTCGTGCTCGAAGCGGGGTTCCGCTCGGGCTCGCTCAACACGGCCAACCACGCGGCCACGCTCGGTCGGCCGCTCGGTGCAGTGCCCGGCCCGGTCACGAGTCCGGCCTCGGCGGGCTGCCACCGACTGCTTCGCGAGAACTACGCCGTCTGCGTCACCGACGCCGAGCAGATGGCCGAGCTCGCCGGGGGAGCCGCGCGACGCCCATCCCGCGGCGCAGTTCGCGACACGAGCGTCGAACTCGACCTCGGGTTGGAGCCCGGCGATGGCCGAGGCGCGTCCCGGCGGGGCGGCGCGTCCGACCGGGGCAGCGCATCTCAGCGCGGTACGGCGGCATCCCCCGATGCGGTGCGAGTGCTCGACGCGCTCAGCACCCGCAGCCCGCGCGAGTTGGCCGACGTCGCACGGCGGTGCGGCATGGCGCCGAGTTCGGTGATGGGCGTGCTCGGCGGGCTCGAGGCCGCGGCGCTCGTGCGCCGGCATCCGCTCGGCTGGCTGCGGGTCGGGCGCGGCTGAGGTGCGACGGTGCGTCGGTGCGCCGTGTCGGCAGCGGGTCATAGGCTGGCGGCGGAAGGAGGGTTCGATGCAGCACCCGCAACTCGGCCGGTATCCGGCGGCCCGGCACGTCATCGCGCACGTGAGCGACACGCACCTTCTGCGGGGCGGCGCACTCCTCGGCGGCGTCGCCGACACGGTCGCGGCGCTCGAACAGCTCTCGGCACAGCTCGGCGGCATGGGCGAGTCGATCGATGCGATCGTCGTCACCGGCGATATCGCAGATCTCGGCGAGCCAGACGCCTATCGCCTCGCACGGGCCGCGCTCGAGCCACTCGCCGAACGGGCGGGCGCCCGACTTCTCTGGGTGATGGGCAACCACGACGAGCGCGCGGTGTTCCGTACGGACCTGCTCGGCGAGCCTGCGGGCGATGCGCCCGTGAACGGCGTCTTCGACGTCGACGGGCTGCGCATCGTCGCGCTCGACTCCTCGGTGCCGGGATATCACCACGGCCAACTCGACGACGCCTCGCTCGACTGGCTCACCGGGGTACTCGGCGAACCCGCAGCCCACGGCACCGTCATCGCGATGCACCACGCGCCGATCGCCACGCCGCTCGCACTCATGGACGTGCTCGAGCTCCGCGGTCAAGACCGCTTCGCCGAGGTCGTGCGCGGCAGTGACGTGCGGCTGATCCTCGGCGGACACCTGCACTACGCCACGAACGGCAGCTTCGCGGGCATTCCCGTCTCGGTCGCCGGTGCCACGGCGTACACGATGGATCTCACGAGGTCGCCGCGCACCCTCGTCGGCGTCGACGGCGGCCGCTCGTTCTCGCTCGTGCACTTCTACCCCGAGGGGGTCGTGACCTCGGTCGTACCGGTCGGGCGATTCCCGGCGGTGACGACGCTCGATGAGCGGTTCCTCGACGAGGTCGAGTCGCTGTCGCCCGACGAGCGTCTTGAGCGCTTCTCGCGCAAGCCCGACCTGTGATGCGCGCGGCGGTCGGGCGCGCCGCACGCGCGGTCGACCAGGGCGGGAGCAAGCTGGACTCGTGAACCTCGACGAGCTGCTGGGCGACTACCTGTCGCACGTCGCGGTCGAACGCGGCTACTCGCCGCACACGGTCGCGGCGTACCGGAGCGACCTCGTCGAGCTCATCGCCTTCACCGAGGCCCGCGGGGCGGCGGAGGCCGCGACGATCGATCTGGCGCTGCTGCGCGACTGGCTCTGGACGGAGACAGAGCGCGGCCTGGCCCGAACGAGCATCGCCCGCCGCGCGGCATCCGCTCGGGGGTTCACCGCCTGGCTCACCCGGCGAGGCGTGCTCGAGGCCGACCCCGGAGCGCGGCTGAAAGCGCCCCGCGCACAGCGCACCCTGCCGCGTGTCGTCACCGAACAGGCCGTCGCCGAGGCCCTCGCAGCCCTCGCGGCCCGAGCCGCCGACGGCGCGCCGACCGAGGTGCGCGACCTCGCGATCATCGAGCTGCTGTACGCCTCGGCGCTGCGCGTCTCGGAACTCGTCGGCCTCGACATCGAAGATGTCGATCGCCGTCGACGCATCGTGCGGGTGCTCGGCAAAGGCGCCAAAGAGCGGATGGTGCCGTACGGCGCTCCGGCCGCCCGTGCGGTCGACCGGTACCTCGAAGAAGCCCGGCCGGCGATCCTGGCTTCGGCTTCGGCTTCGGCTTCGGCTTCGGCTTCGGGCGCGACGCCGCCCGAGACGCGGGCGGTGTTCCTCGGCGCCCGCGGCGCGCGACTGGGTGTGCGCAGCGTCTATCGGCTCGTCGCCGCGATCCTCGCCGAGATTCCGGGCTCGGGGCCGAGCGGCCCGCACGCCTTCCGTCACAGTGCCGCCACCCACCTGCTCGACGGCGGCGCCGATCTGCGCGCGGTGCAGGAGTTCTTGGGCCACGCGAGCCTCGGCACGACCCAGATCTACACGCACGTCTCGTCGGAGCGACTCAAGCAGAGCTATCGCACCGCCCACCCGCGGGCGTGAGGCCCAGCGAGGGCGGCGGCCAGGCCGCTCTCGAATCAGGGGAGCGGCAGCAGCACGGCTCTCGGCAGACCACCGAGGAACAGGAAGGGCGACACGTACTCGCCGTCGACCCGCACCCCGAAGTGCACGCACCCCGATGCGCAATGGCCGCCCGTCGAGACGATGCCGATCGGGTCGCCGGCCGCGACGGCGGTTCCCGCGGCGACGAGCGTCTCGACCGGTTCGATCGCACTCACCACGCCGTCGCCGTGGTCGATCGCGACGACCGGGCGCCCGGCGACCATGCCGGCGTAGCTGACCACGCCGCCCGCTGCCGCGAACACGGGTGCCTCGGCCTCGGCCGCCACGTCGATGCCGCGGTGACCGGCCTGGTACGGCGTCGGCGGGGCGCGGAACGGCGAGACCACCCGGATGGGCGCGCCGACTGGCCAGCGCCATTGCCCGGGATACTCGGAGGCGGCGCGCCGCTCGCTCATCGCCGCGACGTCGCCGGATGCCCGCGCCGCGGCCATGGGGGCGGCCGCGGTGAGGGCGAGCAGCGTTGCGACCGAGAGCACGGATGCCGCGGCGCTCGACCACCGGCGAGTGCGACGTCGCCCGTTGGTCGAGCGCGGATGATTCGGTAGATGCGCGTTCATCCTTCGAGGATCGTCGTGCACGCGGCATCCGCTCGCTCTGCCGCCGAAGTTGTGGAGGATCCCGTGCCGGCCGCGGTTGGGGAGGAGGAGTGCCGGTGGTAGAGTATCGGGAGCACCCCGGTCTTCCGGGGTGACTACGCGCGCCAATTCGGCCGACGACTCCACTCAGTCCCGTCTCTGCGAAGAGCAGAAACAGGCGGAGCCGTGCCGGGCGCCAGGGCTCCAGCCGCCGGCCGGAGCGACAACTGAGAACAAAGGAGTACGGCTCATGGCCGTCGTCACCATTCGCCAGCTGCTCGACAGCGGCGTGCACTTCGGGCACCAGACCCGCCGTTGGAACCCGAAGATGAAGCGCTTCATCCTCACGGAGCGTTCGGGCAGCTACATCATCGACCTGCAGCAGTCGCTCGCCTACATCGACAAGACGTACGACTTCGTGCGCGAGACGGTCGCCCACGGCGGCACCATCCTCTTCGTCGGCACCAAGAAGCAGGCGCAGAACGCGATCGCCGAGCAGGCGACCCGCGTCGGCCAGCCCTACGTGAACCAGCGCTGGCTGGGCGGCCTCCTCACCAACTTCCAGACGGTCTCCAAGCGCCTCGCGCGCATGAAGGAGCTCGAGGAGCTCGACTTCGAAGGCACCACGAGTGGCTTCACCAAGAAGGAACTCCTGATCAAGAAGCGCGAGCTCGACAAGCTGCACAAGTCGCTCGGCGGTATCCGCAACCTGACGAAGACGCCGTCGGCGCTCTGGGTCGTCGACACCAAGAAAGAGCACCTCGCGATCGACGAGGCGCGCAAGCTCGGCATCCCCGTCATCGGCATCCTCGACACGAACTGCGACCCCGACGAGGTGCAGTACCCGATTCCGGGCAACGACGACGCGATCCGTTCCGTGAGCCTGCTCACCCGCATCGTCGCCGACGCTGCTGCCGAGGGCCTCATCGAGCGCCACCAGAAGCCCGAGGCCGAGGGCAACGTCTCCGCCGTCGAGCCCCTCGCCGAGTGGGAGCAGGAGCTCCTCCAGGCCGGCTCCGAGACCACCCCGGCGCAGGCTTCGGCCGAGACCGAGGTCGTTGCCGAGACCGTCGCAGAGGCCAAGGCCGAAGCGGCCGAGGTCGTCGACGAGGCCGCGACCGAGGTCGCAGCGACCGAGTCGGCCGCTGACGTCGAGGGCGCTGAAGCGGCCGAGGCTGCTGAGGCCGTCGAGGCTGCTGACGCCGCCGAGTCCAAGTAAGACCACGAGTCCAGGAGACCTTCAGATATGGCCAACTTCACTCTCGAAGACGTCAAGACCCTGCGCGAGCGCCTCGGCACCGGCATGGTCGACACGAAGAATGCCCTCGTCGAAGCCGACGGCGACATGGAGAAGGCGGTCGAGATCCTCCGCCTGAAGGGTGCGAAGGGCAACGCCAAGCGCGCCGACCGCTCCACAGCAGAGGGCCTCGTCGCCGCCGTCGACAACGGCGACGGCACCGCGACCATGATCGAGCTCGCCTGCGAGACCGACTTCGTCGCCAAGGGCGACAAGTTCGTCGGCCTCGCCGACCGCGTGCTCGCTGCCGTCGCAGCGGCCCGCGCCGAGAACCTCGAAGCCGCACTCGCCGCTCCGGCCGACGGCAAGACCGTCGCGACCGTGATCGACGAGGAGGCTGCGATCCTCGGCGAGAAGGTCGAGCTCCGTCGTATCCGCCTCGTCACGGGCGAGCAGTTCTCGATCTACCTGCACAAGACGTCGAAAGACCTCCCGCCGCAGGTCGGTGTCGTGCTCGGCTACGCCGGCACCGACGCCGAGACCGCTCGTTCGGTCGCTCAGCACATCTCGTTCGCGAACCCCGAGTACCTCTCGCGCGACGACGTGCCTGCAGAGCTGGTCGAGAAGGAGCGCACGATCGTCGAGCAGATCTCGCGCGAGGAGGGCAAGCCCGAGGCCGCCCTTCCGAAGATCGTCGAGGGTCGCGTCGGCGCCTTCTTCAAGCAGGTCGCACTGCTCGAACAGGACTACGCGAAAGACAACAAGCTGTCCGTCGCCAAGGTGCTCGAAGGTGCGGGTCTCACGGTGAGCGACTTCGCTCGCTTCAAGGTCGGCGCCTAGGTGCCTCGAAGGAGTCCGGATCGTTCGCGATCCGGACTCCTTTGCTGTGTCCGGAACGATTCCGGACGCATGGCGGGCCGCGCCCGCCGAACACGCCTGCGACCCGGCACTGCGCCGGGCGCGGCGAACCAGTAGCTTTGACCCCAGAGGGGAAGGATCGGTCGGGATGACGGAACACAAGCGCAGGGTCCTGTTGAAGCTCTCAGGGGAGGCGTTCGGCGCCGGTTCCCTCGGCGTCAACCCCGACGTGATCAGCGCACTCGCGCGCGAGATCGCCGATGCGGCACGCTCGGTCGAGATCGCGATCGTGGTCGGCGGCGGCAACTTCTTCCGCGGTGCCGAGCTCTCCCAGCGCGGCATGGACCGCGGCCGGGCCGACTACATGGGCATGCTCGGCACGGTCATGAACGCGCTCGCCCTGCAGGACTTCCTCGAGCAGGCCGGCGCCGAGACGCGCGTGCAGTCGGCGATCTCGATGACGCAGGT
Organism: Agromyces sp. NPDC055520; assembly: GCF_053619715.1. Classification (NCBI taxonomy): domain Bacteria; kingdom Bacillati; phylum Actinomycetota; class Actinomycetes; order Micrococcales; family Microbacteriaceae; genus Agromyces; species Agromyces sp. NPDC055520. Next base: position 174,153 of record NZ_JBSHJY010000001.1, read on the forward strand.
CGCAGAGCCCTATATTCCGCGTCGCGCAGAGCGACACCTCGAGAAGGGCCGCGTCGTCATCTTCGGCGCCGGCGCGGGCCTGCCCTACTTCTCGACCGACACGGTGGCCGCGCAGCGTGCCCTCGAGATCGATGCCGAGGTGGTGCTCGTCGCCAAGAACGGCGTCGACGGCGTCTACTCCGACGACCCGCGCACGAACCCCGACGCGCACAAGATCGATCGCATCAGCTACCAGGAGGCGCTGCAGCGCGGACTCAAGGTCGTCGACTCGACCGCGTTCAGCCTCTGCATGGACAACGGCATGCCGATGCAGGTCTTCGGCATGGCGCCGCACGGCAATGTCACCAAGGCGCTTCTCGGCGCCGAGCTCGGCACGATCGTCAGCAACGGCGAGCCCGCCGCCAGTCGATAGACTGTTCCGAGTAGCGAACCAGAAGGAGCCCCCGTGATCGCGGACGTACTTTCCGATGCCACCGCACGCATGCAGAAGGCGGTAGAGGTCGCCAAAGACGACTTCTCGAGTGTTCGCACCGGCCGGGCGAACCCCCAGCTCTTCCAGAAGATCTTGGTGAGCTACTACGGCACGCCGACGCCGCTCGCGCAGCTCGCTTCGATGCAGAACCCCGAGGCGCGCACGCTCGTCGTCACCCCGTACGACAAGTCCGCGCTGAAAGACATCGAGCAGGCGATCCGCGACACCCCGAACCTCGGCGCGAACCCGTCGAACGACGGCAACATCATCCGGGTCACGCTGCCCGAGCTGACTGAAGAACGTCGCCGCGAGTTCGTCAAGATCGTGCGCGGCAAGGCCGAAGACGCGCGCGTCTCGGTGCGCAACATCCGTCGCAAGACGAAGGACGACCTCGACGCGCTCAAGGGCGATGTCGGCGATGACGAGGTTTCGCGCGCTGAGAAGGAGCTCGAGCAGATCACGAAGTCCCACGTGGACGCGATCGACGACGCCCTGAAGCGCAAGGAAGCCGAACTCCTCGAGGTCTGAGGCAGACGATGTCGGGCGTCCCAGAAGAGGATCAGTCGGACGCCCGGGGAGGCGAACGTACCTCGCGCGAGGAGTTCCGAGCGCAGGTGAACGCCCGGAAGGCCGATCTCGAGCGCCAGTTCGAGGCGTCGAAGGCGCAGTTCGATCAAGCGCAAGAGAAGATCCAGGCGCGCACCGGCCGCAACCTGATCCTCGCGACCCTCATCGGCCTCGGCTTCGGCGTGGCGCTGCTCCTCAGCCTCCTCGTCGTCAAAGAGTTGTTCATGCTCTTCGCGGTGCTCATCGCGGGCTTCGCGAGTTACGAGCTCGCTCAAGCGCTTCGCAAGGCCGACTACCACGTTCCGCGCATTCCGACGGTCGTCGTCGCCGTGGCGGCCGTGCCGCTCGCCTACTACGGTGGAGCAGGCGGGCAGTTGCTCGCCGTGCTCGGCGGCATCCTCGTCGTCACCCTCTGGCGCATCGGCGAACAGGCCGTGCCGTCGTTGCGACGCCCGGGCCGCGACCTCGGCCGCGACCTCGTCGCCGGCGGGTTCGTTCAGGGGTATGTCACGTTCCTCGCGACGTTCGCGGTGGTGCTCACGGCGGCCGACGGCGGCGAGCTCTGGACGCTCGCGTTCATCATCGTCGCGGTCGCAGCCGACACGGGCGCCTACGCGTTCGGGCTCATGTTCGGCAAGCACAAGATGGCGCCCGTGATCAGCCCGAAGAAGACGTGGGAGGGCTTCGCAGGAGGCGGCGCCGCGAGTCTCGTCGCCGGTGTGCTGCTCTCGACGCTCATGCTCGGCAACACCTGGTGGTTCGGTCTCATCTTCGGTGCAGCGATCTTCCTCAGTGCGACGCTCGGCGATCTCGTCGAATCGCTGATCAAGCGCGACATCGGCATCAAAGACATGAGCTCGTGGCTGCCGGGCCACGGCGGGTTCCTCGACCGGCTCGACTCGATCCTGCCCTCGGCGGCGGTCGCCTTCGTCGCGTTCCGGATCTTCGGTTGAGCGCTTCCGCGTCGATGCTCCGCAATAATGGAGCGGTGGACGCCACCTTCCCCCGCGCACGAAAGCCGAAGCTCGGATACAACACGGCCCAGGTCGAGGAGTTCCTCCAGCTGGCGCGACGCGCCTACGACGGCACCGCCAGACCCGACGATGCGCCGCTGACCTCTGATCGCATCAGGCTCACCGCGTTCGGCATGCAGAAGGGCGGCTACTCGACGACGCACGTCGACCAGGCGCTCGAGCGCCTCGAAGACGCCTTCGCCGCGCAGGAGCGTCAGGTCGCCGCGCAGCTGCACGGCAGCGACGCGTGGCTGCGCGAGGCGCGCACGACGGCTCAGGTGGTCTCCAATCGGCTCGCCCGCCCCGAAGGACAGCGCTTCGACCGGGTCGCCCCGCTCGTGCGCGGCTACAGCACGCGCGACGTCGACCGTTTCGCCGACAAGCTCTCGAGGTACTTCAGCGACGGGTGGCCGATCGCGATCGACGATGTGCGCGCGGTCGTGTTCAAGACCCAGCGCGGCGGCTACCGCGAGGCGCAGGTCGATCTCCTCCTCGACGCCGTCGTCGACGTCATGCTCGCGGTGCGATGAGCACGCGCGTCGAGTTGGTGCCCGGCACCTCGCTTTCGGTACACTCGTCGAACCGTGGGTAGACATGCTGGAATCGACGAGACCGCCGGGTCGCGTCCAGAGGCGACGGCATCGACGGCCGCCCAGGTGACCTCGGTGCGAACACGCGCGGCGCGAACGCCGAGGGTGGGCCGCGTCAAGCAGGCCGCGACGGTCGTGTTCGCATTCGCCGCATCCGTCAGCTTCCTCCTGGTGAATGTCGTCGACCCGTTCTCGGGCGCGACCGCGTCATCGAGTTTCGCCGACGGCGCCGACCGCTTCGGCGGGGCGAGCGTGCAGGCCTTCGAGGTCGAGGGCGACTACTCGATCGACGTCACCCGCGAGGGGTACGACGTCGAGAAGAAGCCCGAGGTCAGGCTCGCGCCCGCATCGACGAGCGCCGGCAGCGGCTGGGCCCCTCCGGCGGTGACCCCCGATCCCGGATCCGCTCAGGCGTACGCGGCGGGTGCCGTCGCGGCGCGCGGCTGGCCGTCGAGCGAGTTCGACTGCCTCGTGGCGCTCTGGAGCAAGGAGTCGGGCTGGCGGGTCAACGCCTACAACGCGAGCAGCGGCGCCTACGGCATCCCGCAGGCGCTGCCCGGGTCGAAGATGGCCACAGCGGGCGCCGACTGGGAGACCAACGCCGCCACGCAGATCGAGTGGGGCCTCGGCTACGTCTCGGGCCGCTACGGCACCCCCTGCGGCGCGTGGGCGCACTCGCAAGACGTCGGCTGGTACTAAGCCGGACTCAGGCCGGCCCCAGGTCGCCCGGCGGAACAGCGCACCTGCTGCACGCGCCTAGACTGGATCGCATGGCACGCTCGAACCGACCCCGGAGCCGGGCGGCCCGTGCCCGTGACGAGCACCCCGCCCTCGACGTCGAGCGGCTCACCTCGGGGTGGCGACGCACCGAGGTGCGGGGCGGCCGCGAATGGAACGTGCAGCCGGTCTCCGAAGTGCAGGCGGTCAAGGCATACCTCTGCCCCGGATGCGGCCTCGACGTCGTGCCGGGCGTCGCGCACCTCGTAGCCTGGCGCGCCGACGGCGTGCTCGGCGATGCGGCCGACCTGGCCTCGCGTCGTCATTGGCACATCCACTGCTGGAGGATCGGCGCGGTATGAGTGACACGACCATCGAGATCCGCGCGGGCGTCGAACTGCCGGCCCGTCGCGAAGAGATCGAACTGCACACGGCCGACGGGCTCACCCTCGTCGGCGAGTTGGCCACGCCGATGGATCGGCCGCCCGTCGCGACGCTCGTCACGCTGCATCCGCTGCCGACCGCCGGCGGTTTCATGGACTCGCACATCATCAGGAAGGCGGCCGCGCGGCTGCCTGCGCTCGCCGACCTCGCGGTGCTGCGGTTCAACACGCGCGGCACCGCGTCGCCGCGCGGCACGAGCGAGGGCGCGTTCGGCGAGGGCATCGCAGAGCGAGCGGATGTCGCTGCGGCGATGTCGTTCGTCGAGCAGCGAGCTCTGCCGCATCCCTGGCTCGTCGGCTGGTCGTTCGGCACCGAGCTCGCACTCAAATACGGGCTCGACCACGGCATCGACGGAGCCATCCTGTTGTCGCCGCCGCTGCACCGCACGAGCGAGGCCGAGCTCGCCCGCTGGCAGCACGCCGCGCCCGACCTCGTCGCACTCATTCCCGAGTTCGACGACTACCTGCGCCCGCCCGAGGCCGAATCGCGATTCGCGGGGGTGCCGAAGATCACGCGCATCGACGTGGCGGGCGGCAAGCACCTGTGGGTCGGCGAGTCCCAGACCCGTCGGGTGCTCGACGAGATCGTCGGGGTGGTCAACCCCTCGGCGCTGCCGTTGCCCACGGTCTGGCCGCGCGACGCCGACTGATCCGCCGCGCTCAGCGCTCGTTCTGGTGCGGCACCACGACCTGCTTGACGATGAGCAGGATCGCCGCTGCCACCGGGATGGCGACGAGTGCGCCGAGCACTCCGCCGAGCGATCCGCCGGCAAGCGCGGCGATGACGACGAGTGCGCCCGGCACCTTCACCGCGCGGTTCATGATGCGCGGGCTCAGCACGTATGCCTCGACCTGCATGTAGACGATGTAGTAGATCGCCGCGACGAGCGCAGTGAGCGGCGACCCCAGACCCGGGATGAGGCAGACGAGCACGATCACGATCGAACCGCTCAGCGTGCCGACGAGCGGCACGAGCGAAAACAGGAAGGCGATGAAGGCGAGCACGGCCGGGAACGGCGCGCGGATGATCGAGAGGAAGATGAAGCTCGCCACGCCGTTGACGGCCGCGAGCGAGACCTGGCCGAGCACGTAGCGCCCGACCGATTGGGTGATCTGCTCGGTCAGGTCGGCGAAACGCTCGCGCTTCGACGCCGGCACGAGCTGGTAGGCGGCCCGCTTCATCGTGCTGAGCGACGAGACGAAGTAGAGCGTCAGGATGAAGACGATGACGACGCCGAAGACTCCGACGCCGATCGCGACCGCAACCTGGAGCACGCCGCCGGCGAGCTCGCTCAGCTTGTCGGGATTGGTGAAGAAGTCGGTGAGACCGTTCGCGAGCTGGTCGTTGATCTGGTCGACGGGAACCTGCGGGAACTGGTCTCTCAGATACTCGATCCAGTCTTGCGACTCGACGCGGGCGACGATCCTCGGAATCTCGTCGACGAGCTGGCTGACCTGGTCGACGATGATCGGCGCGACGGCGACGACGAGTGCGGCGACGAGCAGGCCGACCCCGCTCATCACGATGACGATCGCCGCCCAACGCGGAAGCCCTCGGCGCTCGAACCAGCTGATGGCCGGGTCGAGGCCGAGGGCCAGGAACAACGCGATGCCGACGTAGGCGATGATCGTCGACAAGGTCACGATCGAACTGAGGATGAGCAGGCCGACACCCACGCCGAGGGTGCCGACCAGCCCGATGCGGAACGCGTTCTGGATCTTCATCGAAGCGTCCGCACCTTCTCGTCGAACGCTACTTGGTCTTCGCCGCGATCTGTTCCGCCTGCGTCAGCACGCCGCGGAGGCTCTCGAAGTAGCCCGCGACGGCGTCGCGCTCGATCTTGATCTGCGAGAGACGGTCTTCGGCGTCGGCGACGAGAGCGCGGGTGCGCTCCTCTGCATCGCTGATGAGCTTGCGGGCCTGCTCGTGTGCGGCGGCGATGCGGGCGCGGGCATCGTCGTCGGCCTTGTCGCGGACGACGGCGATGTCAGCGCGCACCTCGGTCTCGAGGCGGTCGGCCTCGGCGCGGCTCTCTGCCGTGCGGGCGACCGCCTCGGCGAGTTCGGCGTTGGCGTCCTCGAGGAACTTCTGCGTCTGCGCCACCGCTTCCTGATGGGCGGCGAGCAGCTCCTGCTCGGCCTCGTCGCGCTTGGTCGAGAGCTCGGACTCGAGGTCGAGATGCGCCTTCTCGATCTCTCGACGCATGCGGTTGACCTCGTGCGTGGTCTTCTTGCGCATCGCGGTGAGCTGGTTGTCGAGGTCGATGCGGCCCTGCTCGGACTCTGCGTCGAAGTCGGCGCGTGCCTGCTCCTGCTCGAGGGCGAGGTCGGCGCGCATCTGCTCGAGGTCGGCAGCGTGCTTGGCCCGGATGCGCTCGAGCTCGTGCTGGAGCTTCAGGCGAGCGGCCTCGGCTTCGCGGTCGAGGTCGACCTTCGCCTGATCGCGCTGCTGCGTGAGCTCGGCCCTGATGCCCTCGAGCTCGCGGTCGAGGTCGCTGCGGGCCTGGTCGAGTTCGTGCACGAGCGCGGCGCGTCGCTCTGCGATCTCGGCGTCGATGGCGGCGCGCGCCTCGGCCGACTCGCGCTCGAGGTCGAGACGCGACTGCTCGGTCTCGGCCGCGAGGTCGATGCGGGCCTGCTCGCTCTCGCGGGCGAGTTCGGCGCGTGCGCGGTCGAGCTCGATGGCGACCTCTGCGCGGGTCTGCTCGGTCTCTTGCGTGAGCCCCGCCGCAGTGGCACGGGCCTCGGTCGCCTCGGAGTTGGCGGCGACGAGGATCTCGCTCGACTTGCGCTCGGCTGCGGCGATCATCGCCGCGGACTCGCGCTTGGCGCTCGTGCGGATCTCAGCGGTCTCGGTCGCGACGGCGCCGCGGATCGCCGCCGCGTCGCGGGCGGCGTCCTGGCGCAGCTGCTCGCTCGCCTCGTGCGAGCGCGAGACCATGTCATCGGCTTCGGAGCGCGCGTTCTCGAGGATGCGATTGGCCTGTGCGCGCGCCTCGGTGAGCGTGCGCTCGGCGAGCTCGTGGGCGTCGGAGCGCATGAGGTGCGCTTCGTCTTCAGCGGAGCGGCGCAGCTTCTCCGCGTCGATGTCGGCCTGGGCAATGAGGCGGGTGGACTGCTCCTCCGCGACGCGCAGGGTGTTCTCGAGCTTGGTGCCGAGGCCCGAGAAGGTGGGGCTGCCGACCTCTTCGAGTTCGGCGGTCAGCTCTTCGATGCGTGCCAGGAGTCGCTTGTTCTCCTTGACGCTGTCGGTGCTCTGGTTGTTCGCGGTGATGATGTCGCGGCGCAGTCCATTGATCGCCTTGTCGACCTCGTCCTTGTCGTATCCGCGGAACACCTGCGTGAACTCGGTCTCTTCGACGGCCATTCTTCCTCCGGGCTCTGTCCCGCGTTCGTGGGGGCGCATGCGGGATGGTGAGTCCGATTGTACGGGTCGCGCGGAGTTCGTGAAGACACCGTTCGTCCAGCGTGCGGTTAGGTCTCTCCCAGATTCCGTCGGTAGTGTGGACTGTCTTTGTCAGAAGCCGCCGTGGGCGGCAATGGAGGTTTGTGTTCGTGCGCTTCGTCTTCGCTATCGTGGCGTTCGTCGCCGCGGCCGTGATGATCGGGCTCGGGATCGCCCAGCGCACGGTCTTCCTGGAGCCCGATCGAGTCTCATTGTCAGCAGAGCTGTCGGGCGGTGAAGCCGACTTCATCGTGATCGAACCCGAAGCGCTGGCCGCCAATCCCGGCAAGCAGACCATCACGGTCTCGGGGTCGCCGAAGGCGTTCCTCTCGTACGGTCGGAGCTCCGATGTCGAGGCCTGGCTCGGCGACACGCAGTACGTGTCGGTCGGCTACGACGCCGAGGCGGGTGAATTGACGAACGAGATCGTCGTGAAGAACCCGGTCGACGATGTGACGTCCGCGTCACCGCCCGCGACGACGGTGCCGCCGACGGTCGAGGCCGAGCCGGTGGCCGCGCCCTCTCCGGCCGGCTCCGATCTGTGGCTCGACGAGATCAGCGACGACCTCGTGCTCACCACGACGATCGATGTTCCCGACGACATCTCGGTGCTGGTCAGTGCCGACGGCGGCGACGAACTGCCCGCTCGTGTGCGAATCGACTGGCCGCTCGACAACGCCACCCCGTGGGCCGGCCCGCTGATCGTCGGCGGCGCGCTCGTCTTCCTCCTCGGCATCGCCCTCGTCATCTCGGGGTTCGTGAACCACCGTCGTTCGCGGGGCCCGCGCCGCAACCTGCCGAAGGGGCCTCGTGGCGGCGCCAAGCTGCCGAGCGCGCCGAAGCCCGGTCGCGCGCAGATCGGCGGCGGACGCCGCGCGATCGGTCGCGCCAAGCGCGTCGCGATCGTGCCGTTCCTCGTCATCCCCGCACTCGCACTCACGGCGTGCTCGCCCGACTACTGGCCGAGTTTCGACCAGCAGGCTGCGCCCGCGACCACCGCTCCGGCCACCCCGGTCACGACGACCCCGGCGCCCGAAGACGAGGTCGACGAGTCGCCGCAGGCCGTGCCCGCTGTGACCGTGCCGCAGATGGAGCGCATCATGCGCCGAGTCGCGGTCGTCGCCACCGAGGTCGACGCCTCCCGCGACGCCACGGCGGCGGCCCAGCGCTTCACCGGCCCGGCACTCGAGGCCCGCAGCGCCAACTACGCGATCCGCGGTTCGCTCGCCGAACACCCACTGCCGACGCCGATCCCGGCTGCGCCGCTCACCCTGACGCTTCCGCAGCAGGCCACGGGCTGGCCGCGCACGGTGCTCACGATCGCGAAGAACTCCGACGACCCGACCGTCGCGCCGAGCGCCCTCGTGCTCGTGCAGCAGACGCCGCGCGAGAACTACAAGATCCTCTACGCGATGTCGCTCGCGCCCGACGCCGACGTGCCCGAGGTGGCCCCGGCCTCGATCGGCGCACCGCCGATCTCACCAGAGTTCAAGGGGCTCGTGCTGCCGACCGGTCAGGTCGCGGCGGCCTATGCCGATGTGCTGATGAAGGGCGAGGCGTCGACCTTCGCGCCGTTGTTCGACCCCGAGGGCGACACCCTCATGGCGCAGCTCGGCCCTGCCGGGCAGCAGGCCACGAACGACGGACTGCCGGCGACCGCCGACGCCACCTTCTCGAACATCGTCGGCGACAGCCCGACGATCGCGCTCGCGACCAACGACGCGGGCGCCCTCGTGACCGTCTCGATCGAGCAGACCGAGAACGTCGTTCCGAACGACGGCGGTACGATCGGATTCCAACCGGGTCCTGCCGCAGCGCTCTCGGGCTTCACCGGCAAGAGCGCGAAGGGCGTGCAACGCGTCATCGGGATCCAATTGCTGTTCTACGTTCCCGGCGTCGGCAACGAATCTGAAGACCAGATCCGCCTGCTCGGCTGGTCGGAGAGTCTCATCGGAGCTTCGGAGGTACCGTGACCAACCCGATTCCCCCTTCCAGCGCCGCGCTTCGCGGTGCGGTCGACCTCTCGGCGCTCGTGCAGCCCCAGGCGCAGGACAGCACGGGCGGGCAGGGTGCGCACGCGGCATCCGGACCGCGCGATCAGATCGTCTTCGAGACGGATGACGCAGCCTTCGGCTCCACCCTCGAACTGTCGCGAACCGTGCCGGTCGTCGTGGCCCTCTGGGCTTCGTGGAGCGAGCCGTCGAAGGCGATGCTGGCCACCCTCGAGCGCCTCGTGCGGGCCCGTGCGGGCCGTCTCGTGCTGGCGGCGGCCGACGCCGACCGCAGCCCCCAGCTCGTGCAGGCGTTTCAGGCGCAGTCCATTCCGACGATCGTCGCCCTCGTCGCGGGCCAGCCGGTGCCGCTCTTCGCGGGCGAGCAGCCCGACGAGATCGTCGACCAGGTCTTCGACCAACTGCTCGAGCTCGCCGGCCAGCACGGCGTGACGGGCACGATCGAAGTGGGCGACGCCGGCGCCGCCGCCGACGGCGCACCCGCCGAGGCAGTCGAGCCGCCGTTGCCGCCGCTGCACCAGGAGGCGTACGACGCGATCGAACGGGGCGACTTCGCCGCGGCGTCTTCCGCCTATCGCACGGCGATCGCCCAAGACCCTCGCGACTCGCTCGCGGTCGCCGGCCTCGCCCAGGCGAACCTGCTCGGCCGCCTCGACGGCAAGACGCTCGACGCCATCCGCAACGCCGCCGCCGCATCGCCCGACGACCTCGGTGCGCAGCTCGACGTGGCCGACCTCGACCTCTCGGGCGGGCACGTCGACGACGCGTTCGATCGGCTGCTCACGCTGTTCCCGGGCCTCGATGCCGACGGCAAGAAGCTCGTGCGCGAGCGGCTCGTCGAGCTCTTCGAGGTCGTCGGCACCGACGACCCGCGGGTCGCCGTGGCGCGGAGGCGGCTCACCACGCTGCTGTACTGAGGCGCGGGGTCTCGATACAGCGCCGACGCGCCTATTCGGCCGCCTGCGGGGCGTCGAGCGCGAACCAGACGGCGCCGAGCGGGGGCAGCGTGAACGCCGCCGAGGCGGGGCGACCCGCCCACGGCGTGTCGTCTGCGTCGACCACACCGAGGTTGCCGACCCCCGAGCCACCGAACTCCGCGGCATCCGAGTTCAAGATCTCGCGCCACCGCCCCGCCGACGGAAGCCCGAGGCGGAAGCCCTCGTGCGGCACGCCCGCGAAGTTGACGATGCACAGCAGCGGTCGCCGCGCGCGGTCGTACCTGAGGAACGCGATGACGTTCTCGGCGGCCGCGCCGCCCTCGACCCACTCGAAGCCGACCGCGTCGTCGTCGAGCTGCCAGAGCGCGGGCGTCGCGCGATAGCCGCGGTTCAGCGCGCCGACGAACTCGGCGAGCTGGCGGTGGCTCGGCTGGTCGAGGATCCACCAGTCGAGGCCGCGCTCCTCGCTCCACTCCGAGAGCTGGCCGAACTCCTGACCCATGAAGAGCAGCTGCTTGCCGGGATGCGCCCACATGAAGGCGAGGTACGCGCGCACGTTCGCGAGCTGCTGCCAGTGGTCGCCGGGCATCTTGCGCACGAGCGAGCCCTTGCCGTGCACGACCTCGTCGTGGCTGATCGGCAGCACGAAGTGCTCGCTGAACGCGTAGAGGAACGAGAACGTGAGGTCGTGGTGGTGGTGCGAACGGTACATCGGGTCGTTCTGGATGTACTGCAGCGAATCGTGCATCCACCCCATGTTCCACTTGTAGCCGAAGCCGAGTCCGCCGCTCTCGGTGGGTGCGGTCACGCCGGGCCAGCTCGTCGACTCCTCGGCGATCACGACGATGCCGGGGTTGCGCTTGTAGGCCGTCGCCGTCGCCTCCTGCAGGAAGGCGATCGCCTCGAGGTTCTCGCGGCCGCCGTGCACGTTCGGCAGCCACTCGCCGTCTTCGCGTGAGTAGTCGAGGTAGAGCATCGAGGCGACGGCGTCGACCCGGAGCCCGTCGACGTGCATCTCTTCGAACCAGAAGAGGGCGTTCGCCACGAGGAAGTTGCGCACCCGCGGGTTGCCGTAGTCGAAGACGTACGTGCCCCAGTCGAGCTGCTCGCCGCGGCGCGGGTCGGCGTGCTCGTAGAGCGGCTGCCCGTCGAAGCGCGCGAGCGCCCACTCGTCTTTCGGGAAGTGCCCGGGCACCCAGTCCATGATCACGCCGATGCCGGCGCCGTGCAGGCGGTCGATGAGGTACTTGAGGTCGTCGGGCGAGCCGAAGCGACTGGTCACGGCGTAGTAGCCGGTTACCTGATAGCCCCATGACCCGCCGAACGGATGCTCCGCGAGGGGCATGAACTCGACGTGCGTGTACCCCAGCCACTCGAGGTACTCGATGAGCTCGTCGGCGACGTCGCGGTAGCCCTTGCCGGGGCGCCAGGAGCCGAGGTGCAGTTCGTAGATGCTCATGGGCAGCGCGTGCAGGTCGGCGGCGGCGCGCCGCGACATCCATTCGCCGTCGACCCACTCGTGGGAGCTGTGCGCGACGACGGAACCGGTGGCGGGCGCGACCTCGGCCCGGCGGGCCATGGGGTCGGCCTTCATGATCCAGTCGCCGGCGGCGGTGAGGAGCTCGAACTTGTAGACCGCGCCGGGTTCGACGTCGGTCACGAAGAGCTCCCAGACGCCGGTCGCGCCCATGCTGCGCATCGCGTGGCCCGTGCCGTCCCACCGGTTGAAGTCGCCCGTCACGCGCACCGCGGCGGCGCGCGGCGCCCACACCGTGAACGCGGTGCCGACGACGCTGCCGCCGACGCCCCAGTGCTCGCGGTAGTGGGCGCCGAGGACGCGCCAGAGCTCTTCATGCCGCCCCTCGCCGATGAGGTGCAGGTCGAGTTCGCCGATGGTCGGGGCGAAGCGATAGGGGTCGTCGCTCGTCCACTCCGCATCGTCGGCGTAGCGGGCGTGCACCCGGTAGTCGCTCGGGCCGAAGGCGCCGGCGCCCGCCCAGACACCGTGGCCGACGTGCTGAAGGTCGAGCGACCGCCCATCGGGGAAGACGGCGGCGACCGACGAGGCGAGCGGTCGTCGGGTGCGGATCACGGTGAGCGGCCCCGCGTGCTGCGGCGCCTCGAAGCCGTGCTGGCCGAGCACCGAGTGCGGGTCGGAGTGGCGGCCTTCGCCGACGGCGGCGAGCACGTCGTCGGCGACGGCGGGCGGGGTGAGCGGCGTGAGCGGGGTGGGCGGGGTGAGCGGCTCAGTCATCGGTGCCCCTTCTCACGTGCAGGATGTGCGCGGGCCGCGTGAACGCGTCGAGCCGCACGTAGTTGTCGGCGCCCCACTCCCACCGCTCGCCGGTGACGAGCTCGTCGACCTCGAACCGGGCTCCGAGTTCGAGGCCGAGCGCCGCGAGGTCGAGGTGCACGGTCGTCTCCCGCACCGAGTGCGGGTCGACGTTCGCGACGACGATGATCGTGTCGTCGGCGCCCGTGCCGGTGAAGCGGCCGTCGAGGTGCTTCGAGTAGACGAGCACCGAGTCGTCGTCGCTCGTGTGGAAGCGGATGTTGCGGAGCTGGCCGAGCGCCGGGTGCTCGGCGCGGATGCGGTTGAGGATGCCGAGGTACAGCGCGAGCGAACGGCCCTCGCGCTCGGCGGCCGCGAAGTCGCGCGGTTTGTACTCGTACTTCTCGTTGTCGATCGCCTCTTCGGCTCCGGGGCGGGCGACCGACTCGAAGTGCTCGAAGCCCGCGTACACGCCCCAGAGCGGCGCTGCCGTCGCGGCGACGGTCGCACGCACCGTGAAGGCGGCCGGCCCGCCGAACTGCAGGTACTCGGTGAGGATGTCGGGGGTGTTGACGAAGAGGTTCGGCCGCATGAAGTCGGCGGTCTCCTGCGACACGCTCGTCAGGAACTCCTCGAGCTCGGCCTTGGTGTTGCGCCACGTGAAGTACGAGTACGACTGCTGGAAGCCGACCATCGCGAGCGCCTGCATCATCGCCGGGCGGGTGAAGGCCTCGGCGAGGAACACCACCCCCGGGTCATCCGCGTTCACCGCCGCGATCAGCCGCTCCCAGAACGAGAGCGGCTTCGTGTGCGGATTGTCGACGCGGAAGATCCGCACTCCCTGCTTCATCCAGTGCCGCACCACGCGCAGCACCTCGGCGAAGATGCCCTCGGGGTCGTCGTCGAAGTTCACCGGGTAGATGTCTTGATACTTCTTCGGCGGGTTCTCGGCGTAGCGGATCGTACCGTCGGGCAGTTGCGTGAACCAGTCGGGGTGCTCGGCCACCCAGGGGTGGTCGGGGGTCGCCTGCAGGGCGAGGTCGAGGGCGACCTCGATGCCGAGCGCGGCCGCCCGGCGCACGAACGCGCGGAAGTCGGCGAGCGTGCCGAGGTCGGGGTGCACGGCGTCGTGGCCGCCGGGGGTGCCGTCGGCGAGCGGCCCGCCGATGGCCCAGGGGGAGCCGGGGTCGTGCGGGCCCGGATCGAGCGTATTGTTGCGCCCCTTGCGGTTGGTGACCCCGATCGGGTGGATCGGCGGCAGGTAGACGACGTCGAAGCCCATCGCCGCGACCCCGTCGAGCCGCTTGGCCGCGGTGCGGAAGGTGCCCGACTTCCACGACCCGTCTTTCAACTGCTTCGCCCCCTCGGACCGCGGGAAGAACTCGTACCAGGCGCCGACGCCGGCGCGGTGCCGTTCGACGAGGATGGTGTGCTCGGGGGAGTCGGTCGCGAGTCGCGCGAGCGGGTGGGCCTCGAACTCGGCGAGGGCCGGGTCGTCGATGAGCGGCCGACGAGGGTCGCCCGCTGAGCTTGTCGAAGCGTGCGAGCGCTCGCGCAGCCCGGCGGCGAGCGCCGTGAGTCGCTTTCGTGCCGCGAGCGGCCGGGCCTTCTCGGCGACGGCCCGGTCGAGGAGGCGCGCGCCGAGCTCGAACATCAGCTCGGCGTCGACCCCGGCGTCGACCTTGAGCGCGGCGTCGTGCCGCCACGTCGCGACCTCGTCGTCGAACCCCGTGACGTGCCAGTGCCACTCGCCGATCTCGTCGAGCAGGACTTCGGCCTCCCAGCGGTCGGTGCCTGCCGCCAGCGCAGACATCCGTTCGCTTCGTACGACACCCGACGGGCTCGTGATGACGAGCATCGCACCGACCTGGTCGTGCCCCTCGCGGAACACCGTCGCACGGAAGGGCACCACCTCGCCCTCGAACGCCTTGGGGCGCCAGCGCGCATCGGGCACAGCGGGGGTCAGCCGGGTCACTGGGATCCGGCCGGCGAGCACGGAGGCAGTCGTCACGGTTCGACCGTAGCGCGTCTCTGCCGGATCGCACTCGCGAACGCGGCCGGATCGTCATGAGCGTGCGCCAGCACCTCCTCGAGGTGCGCTCCCGTCGAGGATGTTCGTGATCTCGTGCAGGTCGTCGGTGGAAGAACTCGTCGCGTGTTCACACGATCGACACGCGCGGCTTCTAGGGTGGAGCCGTGAAGCCGATTCGCACGTTCACGGTCCGCGCAGTCATCCCAGCCGAGCTCGGCGCGCTCGAAGAGCTCGCCGCGAACCTCCGCTGGGCATGGCACGAGCCGACCCGGCGGTTGTTCCAGCACATCGACCCCGAACTCTGGCAGGGCTCGGGCCGCGACCCCGCCGCGCTCCTCGGCGAGGTCGGCCCGGGCCGACTCGCCGAGCTGGCCGGTGATGCGGGGTTCGTCGAGTGGGCCGAGCGCGAGCGAGCCGAGCTGCGCGGCTACCTGGCGGAACCCCGCTGGTTCCAGTCGCTCGGCGCGGAGGTGCCGCGCACGATCGCCTACTTCTCACCCGAGTACGGTGTCACCGCTGCGCTGCCGCAGTACTCCGGCGGACTCGGCATCCTCGCGGGCGATCATCTGAAGGCGGCATCCGACCTCGGCGTGCCGATCGTGGGCGTCGGCCTCTTCTACAAGGCCGGGTACTTCACGCAATCGATCTCGCCCGACGGTTGGCAGCAGGAGCGCTACCCGGTGCTCGACCCCGACGGCCTGCCGCTCACGCTGCTGCGCGCGCCCGACGGCGCGCCGGTGCAGGTGACCCTCGCCCTGCCCGACGACCGCTCGCTGCACGCCCGGGTCTGGAAGGCCGCCGTCGGCCGCATTCCGTTGCTGCTGCTCGACACCGACATCCCCGCGAACGCCGACGAGTTGCGCTCGGTGACCGATCGCCTCTACGGCGGCGGCGGCGAGCACCGCCTGTTGCAGGAACTCCTGCTCGGCATCGGCGGCGCCCGCGCGATTCGCGCATGGACAGAGCTGAGCGGATGCCCCGCACCCGACGTCTTCCACATGAACGAGGGTCACGCGGGCTTCCTCGGCCTCGAGCGCATCGCGACGTACATCGGTGAAGGGCTCACATTCGCGGCCGCGCTGCAGCTCGTGCGAGCCGGCACCGTCTTCACGACGCACACGCCCGTGCCCGCCGGCATCGACCGCTTCGACCGCACGCTCGTCGAGCGACACCTGTCGAGTTCGCTGCTGCCGGGCGTCGACCCGGCCGACGCGCTCGCGCTCGGCGTCGAACCCGGCGCCGACCCGGCGACGAGCGCGTTCAACATGGCCGTCATGGGGCTGCGGCTCGCCCAGCACGCGAACGGCGTCTCGAAGCTGCACGGCGAGGTGAGCCGGCGCATGTTCGGCGATCTCTGGCCGGGCTTCGACGCCGACGAGGTGCCGATCACCTCGATCACGAACGGCGTGCACGCCCCGACCTGGACGGACCCCGCACTGCTCGGCCTCGCCGAGACGCGACTGGGCACCGGCGACTCCGAGCACGCCGACTGGCGCAGCCCCGCGCTCACCGACGGCGAGTTCTGGGCCGTCAAGCGCGGCATGCGCCGGCAACTCGTCGACGACGCGCGGCGCCGGCTCGCGGCATCCTGGCGGCAACAGCACTCGGGGGCCGAACCGCCCAAGTGGGTCTCGCAGGTGCTCGACCCAGACACCCTCACGGTCGGCTTCGCCCGCCGGGTGCCGACCTACAAGCGGCTGACCCTCATGCTGGCCGACCCCGAGCGACTGAAGGCGATCCTCACGAACTCCGAGCGGCCGGTGCAGTTCGTCATCGCGGGCAAGTCGCACCCGGCCGACGACGAGGGCAAGCGGCTGATCCAGCAGCTCGTGCAGTTCGCCCAGCAGCCCGAGCTGCGTGGCCGCATCGTGTTCCTGCCCGACTATGACATGGGCATGGCCGAAGTGCTCTACCCCGGCTGCGATGTGTGGCTCAACAACCCGCTGCGACCCCTCGAGGCGTGCGGCACCTCGGGCATGAAGGCCGCGATGAACGGCGCGCTGAACCTCTCGATCCTTGACGGCTGGTGGGCCGAGTACGCGGGCGACGACTTCGGCTGGGTGATCCCGTCGGCCGACGCGGCGGGCGACGCGGGGGAGCGCGACGCGCGCGAGGCAGCGGCCCTCTACGACCTGCTCGAGCACCGCGTCGCGCCCCGCTACTACGAGCGCGACGGCGACGGCGTGCCGGTCGAGTGGGTGCGCCGGGTGCGCGAGACCCTCGCCGTGCTCGCCCCCGACCTCGGTGCCGACCGCATGGTGCGCGAGTACGTCGAACGCCTCTACCGGCCTGCGGCCGAGCATTTCGCGCTCGTCGCTGCCGACGGCGCGAGGAACGCCCGCGAACTCTCGGCGTGGGGCGCCCGGGTGCGGGCGGCGTGGCCCGGCGTGCACGTCGTGCACGTCGAGTCGGGCGGAGTCGACGCGCCGCACGTCGGCGACGGGCTGCAACTGCGCGCCGTCGTCGAGCTCGGCCAGCTCACACCCGACGACGTGACGGTCGAAGTGGTCTACGGCCGCAGTCGGGCCGACGAGACCATCGAGGCCGCGCGACACGCAGCACTCGCCGTCGTGGATGCCGCGGCTCAGGTCGGGCCGGGCCGTCAGCTCTACACGGGGTCGGTCGTGCTCGACCGGGCGGGGGCGTTCGGCTACACGGTGCGCGTGGTGCCGCGGCATCCGCTGCTGCTGTCGACGGCCGAGCTGGGGCTCGTGGCCGTCGCCGACTGAGCGAAGGCAGGCTGAAGCTCGGCCGGCAGAGCCTCAGCGCACCCGCGCGATCGGGGCGTAGCGGCCCTCGGTGACGGCGACGAGGTTGTCGGGCGCGAGCTCGAGGTCGAGGCCGCGTCGCCCGCCCGAGACGTAGATCGTCTCGTGGAGGATCGCCGACTCGTCGAGCACCGTGGGCAGCGCCGTCTTCTGGCCGATGGGGCTGATGCCGCCGACGACGTAGCCCGTCTTGCGCTCGGCCGTGGCGGGGTCGGCCATCTCGGCGCGCTTGCCGCCGAGCGCGGCGGCGAGCGCCTTCAGGTCGAGCTGCATCGCCACCGGCACGATGCCCACGGCGAGCGCGCCGTCGACGCTCGCGAGCAGGGTCTTGAAGACGCGGTCGGGGTCGAGGCCGAGCTTCTCGGCGGCTTCGAGCCCGTAGGCCGCGGCGCGCGGGTCGTGGTCGTAGCTGAGCACCGTGAATGCGACGCCCGCCCGGGCGAGGGCGACGGTCGCCGGAGTGCCGGCCGAGGCATCCGCTCGCTTGGCCATCAGGCCGTGCCCTCTGCACGGAACAGGCGCATCGACTGAGCGCCCATGTTGATGGCGGTGCCGGGCGCGACGGTGCCGGGCGCGGCAGCCGAGCCCGCGCCGGGAGCAGCGGCGGCCGGTGACTCATCGGCCGAGTCCCACAGCAGGGTGTACGCGCTCACCTCGTCGTGCGACGGCAGCACGATCGCTGCGTCGGACTCGTGCGCGTGCACGACGAGGAGGATGCGGTTCGGCGCCTCGGTCTCGGGCGTGGAGGCGGCGAGGAACTGCAGGGTGCGCTCGGCGGGGGAGTTCCAGTCGTCGATGCCCATCGTCTCGCCGTCGGCGTTGAACCATTCCATCCGGGAGGCGCTCGGCACGCTCTCGCCGAGGCGCCCGAAGCGGCTCGGGCGGAGCGCCGGGTTCTCGGCGCGCAGCCTGATGAGGTGCCGGGCGGTCTCGAGCAGCGCGGGAGCGAAGCGCGCGCGGTCGGCCGCATCCCAGGCGAGCCAGGTGAGCGGCGAATCGTGGCAGTACGCGTTGTTGTTGCCGCGCTGGCTGCGACCGAACTCGTCGCCCGCCGTGATCATCGGCACGCCCGCCGAGAGCAGCAGGGTGCCGAGCAGGTTCCGGATGCTGCGTCGGCGCGCCGCCCGCACGACCGGGTCGACCGCCTCGCCCTCGACGCCGTGGTTGTACGAGTTGTTGGAGTCGGTGCCGTCGCGGTTGCCCTCGCCGTTGCCCTGATTGTGCTTGACGTCGTAGGCGGTGAGGTCGGCGAGCGTGAAGCCGTCGTGCGCCGTGACGAAGTTCAGGCTCGCGAGGGGCCCGCGCTCGCCGGAGAAGGTGTTCGACGAACCCGCGAGCCTCGTGGCGAATCGGCCGATGCCGCTGCCCGCCGAGCCCGTCTCGCGTTCGCGGCGCAGGTCGCCGAGCCAGAAGTCGCGCATGCGGTCGCGGTAGCGATCGTTCCACTCGGTGAAGCCGTTCGGGAAGTTGCCCGTCTGCCAGCCGCCCGGCCCGACATCCCACGGCTCGGCGATGAGCTTCGACGCGCCGATCACGGGGTCGTCGAGCATGGCGCGCAGCAGCGGATGCTCGGGCGTGAACGTCTCGCGCTCGTCGCGGCCGAGCGTGGCGGCGAGATCGAGCCGGAACCCGTCGACCTGCAGCTCGTCGGCGAAGTACCGCATCGAGTCCAGCACGAGCCGCCGCGCAGCCTCGCCGGCGACGTCGAGGCTGTTGCCGCATCCTGTGGTGTCCACGTAGCGGCCGTGCGCGTCCTGTCGGTAGTACGACGCGTTGTCGATGCCGCGGAGGCTGTACGTCGGCCCCTCGCGCCCCTCTTCGGCGGTGTGGTTGTAGACCACGTCGAGCACGACCTCGAGCCCCGCTTCGTGCAGTCGCCGCACCATGCCGGCGAACTCGCGTCGCACGGCGACGGCGCCGCCCGCCCGGGCCGCCGGGCTGGCGTACGGCGCATGCGCGGCGAAGAAGGCGAGCGTGTTGTAGCCCCAGTAGTTGACCTTGCCCTGCCGTACGAGCCGCTCTTCGGAGACGAAGGCGTGCACCGGCAGCAGCTCGACGGTCGTGATGCCGAGATTCACGAGGTACTCGAGCGAGGCGTCGTGGGCGAGGCCCGCGTAGGTGCCGCGCAGGGGTTCGGGCACCGCGGGGTTCAGCTTCGAGAAGCCGCGCACGTGCGCCTCGTAGACCACGGTGCGGTCGAGCGGCACGCGGGGCTTGGCCGAATCGCCCCACTCGAATCCCGTCGTGGTGAGCGGCTCGAGGGCGACACCCCGCCAGGATCCATCGCCGGCGCGCGCGAGACCGCGGGCGTACGGATCGAGCAGCGTGTGCACGGGATTGAACGCGTGCTCGACGCCCGCGGGCCCGTCGACGCGGAGGCCGTAGTGCGCGCCGGGGCGGAGCTCTGCCGACTCGCCCTCCCACACGCCG
This sequence comes from Agromyces sp. NPDC055520, assembly GCF_053619715.1. Classification (NCBI taxonomy): domain Bacteria; kingdom Bacillati; phylum Actinomycetota; class Actinomycetes; order Micrococcales; family Microbacteriaceae; genus Agromyces; species Agromyces sp. NPDC055520. Next base: position 193,852 of record NZ_JBSHJY010000001.1, read on the forward strand.
TCGTCGCCCCGCACGAGGGGGGTGCGGGCGATCGCCCAGTCGAGATCGTCGGCGTCGAAGACCACGAGGTCGACGGATGTCGCGTGCTGCGACCACACCCGGGCGACACTGCCGCCCGCGCCCACGCGCACACCGAGCTCATGCAGGGAATCGCGCTCAGGCATGCGATCTACAGTAGTTCGTGGAGGCGAGACGCCTGCAAGCGCGTGCAGGCGCGCCGACACCGCGTGTTCGCACGCGCACGAACAGATCCGGAGGTCGCACATGGTCTACCTCGACCACGCCGCGACCACGCCGATGCTGCCCGAGGCCATCGACGCACTCACCGCCGCGCTCGCCGTGGTGGGCAACCCCTCGTCGATCCACAGCGCCGGTCAGCAGGCCAAGCGCCTGCTCGAGGAGTCGCGAGAGCACGTCGCGGCGACCCTCGGCGCCGACGGCATCGAGGTCGTCTTCACGGGCAACGGCACCGAGGCCGTGAACCTCGCGATCAAGGGACTCTGGTGGCAGCGACGCGCGGAAGCCGGGGCAGCGGCAGGGCCGGCCGGCGCGTCCGCTCGTCGCCGCATCCTCGTGCCCGCGGGGGAGCACCACGCCACGGTCGACACGGTCGAGTGGCTCGCGGCCCACGAGGGCGCCGAGGTGGTCGAACTGCCGCTCGACGAGGTCGGTCGGCTGCGTCTCGACGTGCTCGCCGACGAGCTCGACCGCGACGCGGCATCCGTCGCCCTCGTCACGATGCTCTGGGCCAACAACGAGGTCGGCACGATCGAGCCCGTCGAGGAGGTCGCGCGCCTGACCGCTCGCGCCGGCGTGCCGCTGCACGTCGACGCGATCGCCGCCTACGGCCAGGTGCCGATCGACTTCCACGGCATCCGGCGGGCGACCGATGCCCCGCGCGGCGCCGGTCTCGTCGCGCTCAGCGTGTCGGCGCACAAGATCGGGGGGCCCGCGGGCATCGGCGCGCTCGTGCTCGACCGCACGGCGCCGGTCGAGCCGCTCATCCACGGCGGCGGGCAGCAGCGCAAGGTGCGGTCCGGCACGCAGGATGTCGCGGCTGCGGCGTCGTTCGCCGCGGCCGCGTCGGTCGTGGCGTCGCGCCTCGATGCCGACGCCGAACGCATGGCGAGCCTGCGAGACCGGTTGATCGCCGGCGTCGCCGCGGCAGTGCCCGAGGCGCGGCTCTCGGGCGACACGGGCCCCGGGGCATCCGCTCGCCTGCCCGGCAATGCGCACTTCTCGTTCCCCGGCTGCGAGGGCGACTCGCTGCTCTTCCTGCTCGACGCGGCCGGCGTGGCGGTCTCGACGGGGTCGGCGTGCCAGGCGGGCGTGCCCGAACCCTCGCACGTGCTGATCGCGATGGGGCGCTCGGAGGCCGACGCCCGCGGCGCGCTCCGAATCACGATCGGCCACGGGTCGACCGATGCCGACGTCGACGCGTTCCTCGCGGCATTGCCCGCCGCCCACGCGCAGGCGGCCCGCGCCGGGCTCGCCGCCCGCGCCACCTCCTTCGACCGCTGAGCCGGCGCCGAGCCCGAGCATCGCCGGTCGGGGTGGTTGCTCGTTCAGGGGATTTGGGCGACACGCCGCGCCGAGTCAGCTGAGCTACGGCGTGTCGCCAGAGTCCCCTGAACGAGCAACGGGGCGTCCGCTCAGGAGGGCTGTTTACACTGGAGGGATGAAGGTTCTCGCTGCGATGAGCGGCGGCGTCGACAGCGCCGTTGCGGCCGCGCGCGCCGTCGAGGCCGGCCACGAGGTCGTCGGCGTGCACCTCGCGCTCAGCCGCAACGCCGGCACCCTGCGCACGGGCAGCCGTGGCTGCTGCACGATCGAAGACTCGATGGACGCGCAGCGCGCCGCCAACATGCTCGGCATCCCGTACTACGTGTGGGACTTCTCCGAGCGCTTCAAGGCCGACGTCGTCGACGACTTCATCGCCGAGTACTCGGCCGGGCGCACGCCGAACCCCTGCATGCGCTGCAACGAGCGCATCAAGTTCGCCGCGCTGCTCGAGAAGGCACTCGCGCTCGGATTCGACGCGGTCGCCACCGGTCACTACGCAAAGATCGTGACGGATGCCTCGGGCCACCGTGAGCTGCACCGCGCGAGTGCCGAGGCGAAAGACCAGAGCTATGTCCTCGGGGTGCTGACCGCCGAACAGCTCGCGCACGCCTATTTCCCGCTCGGCGACACCCCGTCGAAGACGCTCGTGCGCGCCGAGGCCGCCGAGCGCGGGCTCTCGGTCGCGCAGAAGCCCGACTCCTACGACATCTGCTTCATCCCCGACGGAGACACGAGGGGTTGGCTGGCCGACAAGGGGGTCGGCACCGAGACGGGCGACATCGTCGACCGCGCGGGCGCCGTCGTCGGCTCGCACGAGGGAGCGCACGCCTTCACCGTGGGCCAGCGCCGCGGCATGCGCCTCGGCACGCCCGCGGCCGACGGCAAGCCGCGGTTCGTGCTCGAGGTGCGCCCGAAGGAGAACACCGTCGTCGTCGGCCCGAAAGAGGCGCTCGCGATCGGCGTCATCGCCGGTTCGCGCTTCTCGTGGGCCGGGCTCGACCCGCTCGCCTCGGGGTTCGTCGCCTCGCCCGACGAGGCGTTCGAGTGCGAGGTGCAGATCCGCGCCCACGCCGACCCCGTGCCGGCCGTCGCGCAGCTCGTCACCGACGACTCGGGTGCTTCCGAGCTCGTCGTCACCCCGGGGCATCCGCTCGACGGCGTCGCGCCCGGCCAGACGGCCGTCGTCTACGTCGGCACCCGCGTGCTCGGCCAGTTCACGATCGACCGCACGGTCAGCGCGGTGCCGGTCGGGGCGTAGCGGGGTCGGCAACTCGGATTGTCGGCGGTGTTATTCCGAGTTATGCTGATAACTCGGAATAACCGTCGTCGTATTCCGAGTTGCGGAGGATGCTCTCCATGAGCGAGCAGCACGAGTGGCCGGCACACGGGCGCGAGTCCCGGGAGTGGCGTCAGCAGGGCCGCCGCGGCGCGCGCGAAGATCGGATGCTCCGGCGGATCGACGTCTCGATGCCGCCCACCATCGCGTCGCTCGAGTATCGTCCGGGGACCGAGGTCATGGCGCTGATCGACGAGGCGACGCGCGCGATCGTCGCACTCGACGCCGACTCCAGAGGGGTGATCCAGGCGCTCGCCGGGCTGCTGCTGCGCACCGAATCGGTGGCATCGTCGCGCATCGAACGCGTCGACGCCAGCATCGACGCATACGCCCGCGCGGCCGCGGGGATAAAGTCCGATGAGTCGGCCACTTCGATGGTCGCCGCGACCACCGCGCTCGCGCAGATGATCGCGAGGGCGGGCGAGCATCGCGACATCCGCCTCGTCGACCTCCTCGAAGCGCACGCGACCCTCATGCGCGACGACCCGGTCGACGCACGGTACGCCGGCCGATTGCGCGACGTGCAGAACTGGATCGGCGGGTCCGACTACTCCCCGCTCGGCGCGGTGCATGTTCCGCCGCCACCCGAGACGCTGCCCGGCTACATGGAGGACCTGCTGCGGTTCGCGAACCGCGACGACGTGCCGGCGATCCCGCAGGCGGCGATCGTGCATGCCCAGTTCGAATCCATCCACCCGTTCACCGACGGCAACGGGCGCATCGGGCGTGCGCTCATCAACGCCGTGCTGCGCAGGCGCGGCGTCACGAGCCGCACCGTCGTGCCAGTGGCATCCGCCATGCTCGCCGAACGCGAGCGCTACTTCTCGCTCGTGAACGCCTATCGCGAGGGCAGCGTGACCCCCTTCGTCCGCGAGCTCGCCGTGGCCGCCGTCATCGCCAGTCGCGAGGCGAGGGCTTCGGCGAGCCGACTCGACGCGCTGTCGGCCGAGTGGTCTGCGATCTCGCGGCCGCGAGCCGGAAGTGCGGCGGCGAAGATCCTCGGCGTGCTCGCCGAGCATCCGATCCTCTCGGCCGACGATGCCGTGCGACTCACCGCGTCACCGGTCTCGAGCGTGTACACGGCGATGGAGCGTCTGGAGCGAGACGGTGTGATCCACCAGGTGACCGATCGGCAGCGCAATCGGGTCTGGGGCGCGACCGACGTGCTCGCCGAACTCGATGCGTTGAATCGCCGCATCGGGGAGGCCGTGACGGCCTCCGCGACGTCGGTGGCGCCTCGTACTATTGGCGTGTGAGCGACATCCCCATCGAGTTCGAAGCCGCCCGTGCCGAAGCCGAGGTGCTCGCCGACCGCATCGAGGGTGCGCGGCTGGCCTACTACGGCGACGGCGACTCGACGCTCTCCGACGCCGAGTACGACGATGCGTTCCACCGGCTCGAGGCGATCGAGCGGGCGTTCCCCGAACTCGCGGGCCAAGACAGCCCGACCCAGCAGGTCGGCGCTGCCGTCGTGTCGGCAGGGTTCCCCGAGCACGAGCACGCCGAGCGCATGCTCAGCCTCGACAACGTCTTCTCGATCGACGAGTTCCGCGATTGGGCCACCAAGACCGCCGCGGCGGCCGCGCGCCCGGTGCGCTGGCTCTCGGAGCTGAAGATCGACGGCCTCGCGATCAGCCTCGCCTACCGCGACGGCGTGCTCGAGACCGCGACGACCCGCGGCGACGGCCGCGTCGGCGAGAACATCACCGAGAACGTCGACCTCATCCCGGCGATCCCGCAGCGGCTCGAAGGCGCGGGCTACCCCGCGTTCTTCGAGGTGCGCGGCGAGGTGTTCCTGCGCACGAGCGACTTCGAGGCGCTCAACGAGCGTCAGCACGAACTGCAGGCCGCATTCGAGGCCGAGCAGCTCGCGAAGGGCCGGGCGGCCGACGAGATCCCGACGAAGTACCCCGAATTCGCCAACGCCCGCAACACCGCTGCGGGCAGCCTGCGTCAGCGCCGCGAGAAGAAGAACGACGTCGAGCTCTCGCTCATGCGCGAACGGCTCGGCCGGCTCGCGATGTACCTGCACGGCATCGGGGCGTGGCGGCACCCCGAGGTGTCGGCGCAATCCGAGATCTACGGCCTGCTCGCGTCGTGGGGGCTGCCGGTCTCGCCGCACTCGCGCGTGTTCGACACCGTCGACGAGGTCGCCGACTACATCGCCGAGCGCGGCGAACATCGCCATGACGTCGAGCATGAGATCGACGGCATCGTCGTCAAGGTCGACGAACTCGCGCTGCACGACGAGCTCGGCGCGACGAGCCGTGCCCCGCGCTGGGCGATCGCCTACAAGTACCCGCCCGAAGAGGTGCATACGAAGCTGCTCGACATCGTCGTCGGCGTCGGACGCACGGGTCGGGCGACGCCGTACGCAGTCATGGAGCCGGTCAAGGTCGCAGGCTCCACCGTGCGCCAGGCGACGCTCCACAACCAGCAGGTCGTGAAGGCCAAGGGCGTGCTGATCGGCGACACCGTCGTGCTCCGCAAAGCGGGCGACGTCATCCCCGAGATCCTCGGGGCGGTCGAGCAGCTGCGCGACGGCACCGAGGTCGAGTGGCACATGCCCGAACGCTGCCCCGAGTGCGGCACGCCGCTGCGAGCCATGAAAGAGGGCGACATCGACCTTCGCTGCCCGAACGCGAGGTCGTGCCCGGCGCAGGTGCGCGGCCGCGTCGAGCACATCGGGTCGCGGGGCGGGCTCGACATCGAGGCACTCGGCGAGGTCACGGCTGCAGCCCTCACGCAGCCGTCAGTGCCGAGCGAACCGCCGCTCGCGACCGAGGCCCGGCTCTTCGATCTCACGATCGACGAGCTCGTGCCGATCGAGGTCGTGGTGCGCGACGCAGAGACGGGCGAGCCGAAGATCGACGACGAGACCGGGGCGCCGGTGCGTCGTGCGCCGTTCCAGAAGCTCGGGCCGTCGAGCTACCCGCCCGGCACCGAGACCATGACCCCGGCCGAGCGGCGTGCCGCCGGCGTCAAGAAGGACTTCAGGGTCGTCGGCCCGTCCGAGGCGGCGACGAAGCTGCTCGCCGAGCTCGAGAAGGCCAAGACGAAGCCGCTCTGGCGCCTGCTCGTCTCGCTCAACATCCGCCACGTCGGGCCGGTCGCCGCGCGGGCACTCGCCGACTGGTTCGGCTCGCTCGACGCGATCCGTGCGGCCACTCGCGAACAGCTCGCCGAGGTCGAGGGCGTCGGCGGCATCATCGCCGACTCGCTCATCGAGTGGTTCGGGGTCGACTGGCATCTCGAGATCGTCGAACGGTGGACGGCGGCGGGCGTGCGGTTCGCGACCCCGGGGCATCCTGGGCCTGGTGCGGCCGCCGAGGCCGGGGGCGTGCTCTCGGGGCTCACGGTCGTCGCGACCGGGTCGCTCGACGGCTTCAGCCGCGAGGGCGCGCAAGAGGCGATCATCGCCGCCGGCGGCAAGGCGGCCTCGAGCGTCTCGAAGAAGACCGATTTCGTCGCGGCCGGTCCCGGTGCCGGCTCGAAGCTCGCGAAGGCCGAAGAACTCGGCATCCGCGTGCTCGACGCAGCGCAGTTCGCGCTGCTCGTGACCGAAGGGCCGGGTGCCTTGCCGGTGCCCGAAGCTGCAGAAGGCGACTGATCGGCAACTGAACCGGTCGATCACCGAATGATCGACCACTGAACCGATCGACGACGGAGGGGGAGCATGTCGACACCAGCGGAGGACACGACACCGCAGAGCGACGACTCGCCGAGCGAGTCGCCAGACTCGCCAGACTCGCAACGCGACCCCTCACGTCGCGACTTCCTCAGGGTCGGCGGGGCGGCCGCAGCCGGCGTCGTGGTCGGCGGCGCCGCCGGCGGGGCGGCGGGGGCTGCGCTCGCCGGAGGATCGGCGGGTCGCGCCGTCCCGTCTCCGAGCTCGCCGGCGGCCGCCGGCGGCGCATCGCCGATCGAACACCTCGTCGTGCTGATGGGCGAGAACCGCTCGTTCGACAACCTCCTCGGCCGCCTGTACACGGCCGACTCATTGCCCGACGGTGCACGGTTCGACGGCCTCGAGTTCGGCGACTACACCAACGTCGCGGTCGACGGCAGCCCGGTGCCCGCGCACGTCTACGCCGGAGCCACCGACCACATCATGGAGCGGCCCGACCCCGATCCGGGTGAAGAGTACCCGCACGTGAACACGCAGCTGTTCGGCACGATCGACCCCGCGCACAACGAGGGTCGCGAGCCACCGCACATGACCGCACCGTACAACGCACCGCACGATGCCTCGAAGCCCGACATGTCGGGTTTCGTTCGCGACTACGAGTCGAAACTCACGGCACTCCGTCGGGGCCGCGCACCCGACCCCGACGAGGTGCGCCAGATCATGGGCGGGTTCACCCCCGACATGCTTCCGGTGCTGTCGACGCTCGCGCGCGAGTTCGCCGTCTTCGACCACTGGCACTGCGCCGTGCCGTCGCAGACGTTCTGCAACCGCTCGTTCTTCCACGCCTCCACGTCGCACGGCTTCGTCACGAACGTGCTCGACGGCGGCTACGAGAAGTGGCTCGATGCGCGGGCCGCGCCGACGATCTTCAACCGCCTCGAAGAGGCGGGCGTGAGCTGGCGCATCTACTTCGACCAGCGCCAGTTGATCTCGTTCACCGGGTTCCTGCACGCGCCGGCGCTCGAGAAGTACTGGCGTACCGATCACTTCGCCACGATGGAGGATTTCGAACAGGATGCCGCGGCGGGCACGCTGCCCGCGTACGCATTCATCGAGCCGCGCATGGTCTACGACCACAACGACTTCCACCCGCCGTTCGGCAAGTTCCGTGAGAGCGATCTCGACGACGAAGCGGTCATCGACAGCGCCGTCTCCGATGTGCGCGCCGGCGACGCGCTGGTCAGCCGCGTCTATCAGGCGGTGCGCGGCGGGGCGGCGGAGTCGGGCTCCAACGCGCTGAACACGATGCTGCTCATCACCTTCGACGAGCACGGCGGCACCTACGACCACGTGCCCCCGCCGTCGGCGACGCCCCCGAACGACGACGGCGCAGGCGAGATGGGGTTCGCCTTCGACCGTCTGGGCGTTCGGGTGCCGGCGATCGCGATCTCGGCGTACACTCGCTCGGCCACCGTCGTCAACGACGAGTTCCATCACGCCGCCGTCATCGCGACACTGTCGAAGAAGTACGGTCTCAAGAGGTTGACCGATCGGGACTCGGATGCGCGCGACCTGAGCGCCGTGCTCAATCTCGCCGAGCCGCGGCATCCGTCGACCTGGCCGTCGCCGAGCCCGCAATATGTGCCGCCCAACGATGAGGAACGCCCGCCCGACGCGACCGACCGCGCCTCGGCGCGGCCGTTGAGCCCGCCCGCGCATGGCCTGCTGGGGCTGCTGCTCGCCAAGTACGGCGAGCCGGGTGAGCATCAGCCCGAGACCTACGCCGACGCCTACGAGCTTCTGCACCGGCACGGCGAGGGGTTGTTCGGCGCTCCCTGAGCGAACGCGCCCCGATAGAATCGGTGCATCCCCATCCCGAGACGACGGAGCAGCATGTCCGAAATCACTGCGGAGCAGGTCGCGCATCTCGCGAACCTCGCCCGCATCGCGCTCACCGATGAAGAGATCGGCCACCTCACGACGGAGCTCGGCCAGATCATGCACGCGGTCGAGAAGGTGAGCGAGGTCGCCACACCCGACGTGCCGCCGACGAGCCACCCGATTCCGATGCAGAACGTCTTCCGCGACGACGTCGTGGGCACGACCGTGCTCACCGCAGACGAGGCCCTCGCGGGCGCCCCCGAGTCCGACGACTCGCGCTTCAAGGTCTCGGCGATCCTGGGAGAAGAGCAGTGAGCGACGAACTGATCCGCCTGTCTGCGGCTGCGCTCGGCGAGAAGCTCGCCGCCGGCGAGGTCTCGTCGGTCGAGGCGACCCGCGCGCACCTCGACCGCATCGCGGCCGTCGACGGCGCCGTGCACGCGTTCCTGCACGTCGAGGGCGAGCGCGCCATCGAGACGGCGGCCGAGGTCGATCGCCAGCGTGCAGCGGGCGCACCGCTTGGGCCGCTCGCGGGCGTGCCGATCGCCATCAAAGACGTGCTCGTCACGAAGGGCATGCCCTCGACCGCGGGCTCGCGCATCCTCGAGGGCTGGATTCCCCCGTATGACGCGACGCCCGTCACGAAGGTGCGCGAAGCCGGCATGATCCCGCTCGGCAAGACCAACATGGACGAGTTCGCCATGGGTTCGTCGACCGAGCACTCGGCCTACGGGCCGACCCACAACCCGTGGGACCTCGACCGCATCCCCGGCGGCTCGGGCGGCGGCTCCGCGGCATCCGTCGCCGCGTTCGAAGCCCCGCTCGCGCTCGGCTCCGACACCGGCGGCTCGATCCGTCAGCCGGCGCACGTCACCGGCACCGTCGGCGTCAAGCCGACGTACGGCGCCGTCAGCCGCTACGGTTCGATCGCCCTCGCCTCCTCGCTCGACCAGATCGGCCCGGTCACGCGCACCGTGCTCGACGCGGCGCTGCTCCACGACGTGATCGCCGGGCACGATCCGCTCGACTCGACATCGATCCCCGGGCCGTGGCCGTCGATGGCCGAGGCCGTACGGCGAGCGGATGTCTCGGGCCTCCGTATCGGCGTCATCAAAGAGCTCGACGGCGAGGGCTTCCAGGCGGGCGTCCGCCAGCGCTTCCACGAGTCGCTCGAACTGCTCGAGAAGCAGGGCGCCGAGATCGTCGAGGTCTCCGCACCCCATTTCGAGTACTCGATCGCCGCGTACTACCTGATCCTGCCGGCCGAGGCGTCGTCGAACCTCGCGAAGTTCGACTCCGTGCGCTTCGGCCTTCGTGTCACGCCCGAGGGCGGCGGCACGGTCGAACAGGTCATGTCGGCAACGCGCGAAGCCGGATTCGGCCCAGAGGTCAAGCGCCGCGTCATCCTCGGCACCTATGCGCTCTCAGCCGGCTACTACGACGCCTACTACGGCTCGGCGCAGAAGGTGCGCACGCTCGTGCAGCGCGACTTCGACGCGGCGTTCGCCAGCGTCGACGTGCTCGCCTCGCCGACCGCGCCGACGACCGCGTTCAAGTTCGGCGAGAAGCTCGCCGACCCCGTGTCGATGTACCTGAACGACATCGCGACGATCCCCGCGAACCTCGCGGGCGTGCCCGGCATCTCGCTGCCCTCGGGTCTCGCACCCGAAGACGGCCTGCCCGTGGGCATCCAGTTCCTGGCGCCCGCACGTGAAGACGCACGTCTCTACAACGTCGGCGCAGCCCTCGAGCAGCTGCTCGAAGCGCGATGGGGCGGCCCGCTGCTCGCCCAGGCACCCGATCTCTCCACCCACGAGCTCACCGCGACCGAGGAAGGCGCACTCTGATGGCCCGCGCTGAACTGATGGACTTCGACCAGGCCCTCGAACTCTTCGAGCCCGTCATCGGCCTCGAGGTGCACGTCGAGCTGAACACCACGACGAAGATGTTCTCGTCGGCGCCGAACCCCGCGAACTCGCAGTTCCACGGCGCCGAGCCGAACACGCTCATCACGCCCGTGTGCCTCGGGCTGCCGGGTTCGCTGCCCGTCGTCAACGGCGAGGCGGTGAAGTACTCGATCAGCCTCGGCCTCGCGCTCGGCTGCGAGATCGCGCCGTCGAGCCGGTTCGCGCGCAAGAACTACTTCTACCCCGACCTCGCGAAGAACTACCAGATCTCGCAGTACGACGAACCGATCGCGTTCGACGGCGAGGTCGAGGTCGAGCTCGAGAACGGCCGTGTCTTCATGGTGCCGATCGAGCGCGCGCACATGGAGGAGGACGCGGGCAAGCTCACGCACGTGGGCGGTTCGACGGGCCGCATCCAGGGCGCCGAGTACTCGCTCGTCGACTACAACCGCGCGGGCGTGCCGCTCGTCGAGATCGTCACGCGCCCGATCTTCGGCGGCGAGGCCGACACCCCGGCGCTCGCGAAGGCGTACGTCGCCACGATCCGCGACATCGTGCTCTCGCTCGGCATCTCCGAGGCGCGCATGGAGCGCGGCAACCTGCGCTGCGACGCGAACGTGTCACTGCGGCCGCGTGCGGCCGCGGGGGAACCCGCCGCACCGCTCGGCACGCGCACCGAGACGAAGAACGTCAACTCGATGCGCTCGGTCGAGCGCGCCGTGCGGTACGAGATCCAGCGTCAGGCGGCGATCCTCGCCGGTGGCGGCACGATCACGCAAGAGACGCGTCACTGGCACGAAGACACCGGCGCCACGAGCGCCGGTCGTCCGAAGTCCGACGCCGACGACTACCGCTACTTCCCCGAGCCCGACCTGCTGCCGGTCGTGCCCTCGAAGCAGCTCGTCGACGAGCTGCGTGCTGGGCTGCCCGAGGCACCCGCCGCCCGCCGTCGCCGGCTGAAGGCCGAGTGGGGCTTCTCCGACGACGAGTTCCAGATCGTGGCGAACTCGGGCATGTTGAACGAGCTGGCCGAGACTGTTGCGGCGGGTGCCACGCCCGCCGCCGCCCGCAAGTGGTGGACCGGTGAGATCGCCAGACTCGCGAACGCCGCCGACGTCGACGCCTCGGGTCTCGTCTCGCCCGAGCACGTCGCCGAGCTCGCGCAGCTCGTCGACTCCGGCACGCTCACCGACCGCTTGGCCCGCCAGGTGCTCGAGGGCGTCATCGCGGGCGAGGGCTCGCCGCAGCAGGTCGTCGACGCCCGCGGCCTCGCCGTCGTCTCCGACGACGGTGCCCTGATCGCCGCGATCGACGAGGCACTGGCTTCACAGCCCGACGTACTCGCGAAGATCCGTGACGGCAAGGTGCAGGCCGCCGGTGCGGTCATCGGCGCGGTCATGAAGGCGATGCAGGGCAAGGCCGACGCCGCTCGCGTGCGCGAGCTCGTGCTCGAGCGCGCTCAGGGCTAGAGCGCGACTCGTGTCGGCCCGCGCTCCCGTACGCGGGCCGGCATGGGGCGCAGAACCAGCACGGCTGCCGTGAGCAGGAGCGCGCTCGAGGCCGCGACTGCGAAGTCGAGGCCGAACACGATCACCGCGAACGGCGGGATGACCATGCAGGCAGCGGCGAGACCGGTCGACCAATCGGCCGCACGGTATCCGTTGGCCGGCAGTGGGCGCTCGAGGCGACCGAACAGCATCGAGATCCCGGTGAGCACCATGGACATGACGAGCAGGATCACGGGCCGGGTCAGCCACCATCCGGCTGAGCCGGCCGCCGGGTTCGGCAATGGGGTGAGCAGCAGCACGCCGATCACGAGCGCGAGTACGGGAAGGTGCCACAGGTAGATCGTCACCAGGCGGGATCCGACCGTCGTGACGACGACCTGCACCGATCGGATCGTCATGAGTCGCCCGAGCATGGGAGAAGCGAGCACGAGCAGACAGGTCTGTCCGACCGCGAGTGCGACGATCGCGAAAGTGGGCGGATTGAGGTTGTCGAGCATGTTTCCGGGGTACCCGACTCCGACGAGTCCGGCGAGCAGCAGGTAGGCGCCGGCACCGATCGACGCGACCGTCACCCGCGATCGGGCTCCGAACCATCCGTCTGCCATCCAGAAGCCGAGTTGCTGTGCGAACAGCCAGACGAAGGTCATGTTCAGGAGGCCGAGCGGCTCGATGCCGGTCGTGAAACGCAGCACGTCGAAGACCACGGCACCCGCAGCCAGTGTCGCGATCGCGCGTCGGGGCGCGATGGAGTGGAGGGTCGCGAGCCCGGGCAGGCAGGCCTGTGCGAAGGCGTAGGCCGCGAGGAACCACAGCGGCGACGAGATGCCGAGGCCGATGACTCGGATCGAGACGGGATCGACCCCGGCGAGGTGCATCGCGAGGATACCGAGCGCCAGTGCGGCGAAGAGTGCGATCGACGGCCGTGCGAGCCGGAGGATGCGCGACCTGATGAAATCGGCCGCCGTGCCGCCCGAGCCCTCCAGACGACGCCACGCGCCGATGCCCGCGAACCCCCCGACGACGAAGAACAGCGGCATGATCTGCGCGATCCAGGTGACGGGGCCGATCCAGTCCGTCTCGAGGAGCGTGCGCTCGACGACGAGCCCTCGACCGGGAACGACGGCTGCGCCGATCATCAGCATGTGGCCGACGACCACGAGGGCGACGCACAGCACGCGCACGAGATCGATGACGGGATCGCGTGCGGTCGTGCCGGATCCGAGCACGGTGGGCTGCGATGCGCTGGACTCGATCACGACGCCTCCGACTACTTCGTCCGGCCTACTGCGATTCTGGCACGGTCACGGCGTTGCAGCTCCGATCGACGCGGCCGGAGCGATCGGCTTGCGCGAACCCGTTCACAGCGCGCTCAATGCCGTCGCCCGTAGATTGGTCGTCACTGAACGATTGACGAGGACAACATGGGATTCCTTGACCGTCTCTTCGGAGCAGTCCCCGCCGAACCGCCGCGGCCCCAGGCGCAGCCCACCCGCAGGCTGAATGACGACGAACTCGCGATCGAGCGTTACCGGTACCTGTTGCGCACGGCACCGCCCGAGTCGGTCGAGGCGGTGCACGCCGAGGCGTTCGCGAAGCTGACCCCGCAACAGCGACAGGCCGTCTTCGCCTCGCTCAGCGCCGAGGCGCCGGCCGGCGAACGACTCGTCTCCGACGAGCCGAGCGCACTGGCCCGCGCTGCGACGCGTGCCGAGCTTCGTGCACCCGGCAGCGTCGAGCGCGCGTTCAACCGAGCGGATGCCGCGGGCGGGCGCCCCCATCAGGGTGGCCTGTCGTTCGGCGGAATGTTCGCAGGCTCGTTGCTCGGCTCCGTCGCGGGTGTGGTCGTCGGTTCGGCGATCGCGCAGGCGTTCCTGCCCGACCCGGCGGCGTTCGAGGCGGGTGCCGACGGCGACGCCGGAGACACGGGTGCTGACGGTGCTGGCGGCAGCGGCGATGCCGCCGCGTCCGACGGCTACGATGCATCCGGTGCCGACTCGGGCGGCGAATTCGGTGGCTTCGGCGACTTCGGCGGTGGCGATTTCGGCGGAGGCGGGGACTTCGGGTTCTGACTGCGCCCGGCCGTCGCGGGCGGCCCCTACGATGACGGCGGCAGCGGATAGGGTCGCATCATGAGCAAGCAGGACGGCTCGTCGCGCCAAGTGACCACCGGTCCGGTCGACGACTCGGCGACTCCGATCCTGCACGTCGACATGGACGCGTTCTTCGTCTCCGTCGAGCTGCTCAAGCGACCCGATCTGCGCGGCAAGCCCGTGCTGGTCGGCGGCACCGCCGGCCGCGGTGTCGTGTCGGCCGCGAGCTACGAGGCCCGCCGGTACGGCGTCAACTCCGCCATGCCGATGTCGCTCGCGCTGCAGCGCTGCCCCAACGCGATCGTGCTCCGCGGCGACTACGCGAGCTACACCGAGTACTCGCGCCGGGTCATGACGATCTTCGAAGAGGTCACGCCGCTCGTCGAGAAGCTCTCGATCGACGAGGCGTTCCTCGATGTGTCGGGCGCACGGCGCCTGCACGGCAGCCCGGCCGAGATCGCTTGGAGCCTTCGGCGGCGCGTCCACGACGAGACCGGCCTCACCTGCTCGGTGGGCGTCGCGGCGACGAAGTTCGTGGCGAAGGTCGCATCGAGCCGGGCGAAGCCCGACGGCATGCTCGTGGTGCCCGCCGACCGCACCCTCGAGTTCCTGCACCCGCTTCCCGTCTCGGCGCTCTGGGGCGTCGGCAAGGTCACCGAAGAGTCGCTGACGCGCATCGGCCTGCGCTCCGTGGGCGATGTGGCGGCGATGCCCGCCGATGCGCTCTCACGGGCGCTCGGGCCGGCGCTCGCGTCGAAGCTCGCTCAGCTGTCGATGGGCGTCGACGCTCGCGACGTCGTCACCGGGCGGGAAGAGAAGAGCATCGGGCACGAGGTGACCTTCGGCTACGACCTCACCGATCTCGAGCAGCTGCGACGTGAACTGCTGCGGCTCTCCGACGATGTCGCGGTGCGGTTGCGGCGGGCCGGCGTCGTCGGGCGCACGGTCGTGCTCAAGCTTCGGTACGGCGATTTCCGCACGGTCACCCGGTCGCGCACCTTGGGGGAGCCGACAGATGTCGCGCGGCGCATCTACGACGAGGCGTCTGCCGCTCTCGGCGAACTGGCGGGCGACGGCGCCCGCATTCGGCTCATCGGAGTGAGAGCCGAGCAGCTTCGCCCCTCGGGCACCGGCGCGATGCTGTGGGATCCCGACGAGGAGTGGCGCGAGGCCGAGCGCACGATCGACGAGGTGACGGCCAGGTTCGGGCGCGGGGCCGTGCGCCCGGCGTCGCTCGTGCACCGTTCGGCCGATCGGGTGGAGTCGTCGCGCCGCAAAGACCCGAACGGCGGCGACGACGTGCGCTGAGCGGGAGTCGGCGACGTGCGCCGACCGCGGGCCGCGCGGCGGGCGCCGTGCCGGAGATTCGCGCAGGGGTGGCTCGAGGCCGCACGCGCGGGTAGCGTTGGCCGCATGGCTGAACTCGTGCTGGACCTCGCAGAGACCGTCGCCGGCGTCGGCGTCAAGACCTCCTACGGCGAAGCCGTCGACATCGACGGCACCACGCTCGTACCCGTCGCGCTCGGGTACTACGGCTTCGGCGCAGGCAGTGGCTCCGACGGGCAGGGCGATCAGGCGGGCGGCGGCGGTGGAGGCGGGCTCTCCATTCCGCTCGGTGCATACGTCGGTCGCTCGGGCGAGGTGCGGTTCGAACCGAATCTCATCGGTCTGCTTCTGGTCGCCACGCCGCTCGTCTGGGTCACGGGCAAGGCGCTTCGCGCGGTGATCCGCGCGCTCAAGCACTGATCCCGCCGGCGCTCACCGCACTGGCGGTCGCAGCCGTTGCCTGCGACTGACGTCGCTGCTGCCGATGACGGTCGCCGACGACGCCTGCGCCACAGCGTATACTCGTGATCGAACACGGGAGTCCGGTGAGCCGGGCTGAGAGGAAGGTTCTCAACCTTCGACCGTCGAACCTGATCTGGGTCATGCCAGCGCAGGGAGGCCAACACATCTCAATATCCCGTGCCTCTTTCCACGAATCGAAAGGGCACGACAGTGCACACTGCAGCATCAGAACCCGGCAGCTCCACCGCAGCGAACACATCGACGGCGCAGCGCACGCCCCGAAAGCCGCGCAACCTGCGCTGGCGGGTCGTCGACATCGTGGTCGCGAGCGTCATCGGCGTCGCGACGGGCCTGCTCTTCCTCTTCTGGAACAACGTCGGCTACGCGTGGTTCAGCGCGGCGGACGCGCTCACGCCCGGTCTCGGCGGCGTCGCCGTCGGCATCTGGCTCATCGGCGGCGTGCTCGGCGGCCTGATCATCCGCAAGCCCGGCGCTGCGCTGTTCGTCGAACTGCTCGCCGCGATCGTCTCGGCGCTCGTCGGCAATCAATGGGGCATCGAGACGATCTACGCGGGAGTGATGCAGGGCCTCGGCGCCGAACTGGTCTTCGCGCTCTTCGCGTATCGCCGCTTCGGCGTGCTGCCCGCGATGCTCGCCGGTGCCGCCTCGGGCGCGGCCGCCTGGACGCTCGAGCTCTTCACCTCGGGCAATCTCGCGAAGTCGCCCGAGTTCCTCGGGCTCTACCTCACGACGGTCGTCATCTCGGGCGCGCTGCTCGCCGGCCTCCTCGGCTGGCTGATCGTGCGCGGCCTCGCCGCGACGGGAGCGCTCAGCCGATTCGCCGCCGGCCAAGACGTGGCGCAGCGAGTCTGACGTGGCCGAGGGGTTCAACGCCTCCCGCCCCGCGCGCGTGGAGGCGCGCGGGTGGGGGTGGCGCCACGCCGGTCGCAAGCGCTCGGCCCTCGACGGCATCGATCTCGTCATCGCGCCGGGGGAGCGCGTGCTGCTGCTCGGCCCCTCTGGTTCGGGCAAGTCGACCCTGCTGCATGCCCTCGCCGGGGTGCACGGCGGTGACGAGGAGGGCGAAGAGACGGGCTCCCTGCTGATCGACGGCGCATGGCCGGGCGCGGTGCGCGGTCGGGCGAGCCTCGTGCTGCAAGACCCCGACTCCCAGGTCATCCTCGCCAAGGTCGGCGACGACGTCGCCTTCGGCTGCGAGAACCTCGGTGTGCCGCGCGGCGAGATCTGGTCGCGGGTGCGCCGGGCGCTCGACGACGTCGGCCTCGATCTCGCGCTCGACCACCCCACGAGCGCCCTCTCGGGCGGGCAGAAGCAGCGTCTCGCGTTGGCCGGCGCCCTCGCGATGGGTCCGGGGCTGCTGCTGCTCGACGAACCGACGGCGAATCTCGACCCCGTCGGCGTCGGCGAGGTGCGCGCAGCGGTCGCCCGCACCCTCGATCGCACGGGCGCGACCTTCGTCGTGGTCGAGCACCGCGTCGACGTCTGGATCGACCTCGTCACCCGCGTGATCGTGCTCGGCCGCGACGGGGGGCTGATCGCCGACGGCGAGCCGGCACGGGTGCTGGCGAAGCAACGCGAGGCGCTGCTCGCCGCCGGTGTCTGGGTGCCGGGGGCGCCTCCGGCGGTGTCGGCCGCGCGGCCGGCGCCCGCGGCATCCCTCATCGATCTCGAAGGCGTCGACCTCGCCATCGGGCGCCGTAGCGACGCGGTCGTGCGCGACGGCCTCTCGCTCGCGCTGCCGCACGCGGCCTCGACCGTGCTCACGGGGCCGAACGGTGCGGGCAAGTCGACGCTGGCACTGACGATGGGCGGCCTGCTGCCGCCGCTCGCGGGTCGCGTACGCGCCTCGGCAGAGCTGACCCGTGGGCTCAGAACGGCCGAGCCGATCCGGTGGCGCTCGCGCGAGTTGTCGACCCGCATCGGCACCGTCTTCCAAGAGCCCGAGCACCAGTTCGTCGCGTCGAGCGTGCAACGCGAGCTCGAGGTCGCCCCGCGTGCCCTCGGCCTCGATGCGGCGACGACCGCGCGGCGCACGCGCGAGGTGCTCGAGCGACTCGGCCTCGACCGGCTCGCCGAGGCGAATCCGTTCACCCTGTCGGGCGGTGAGCAGCGCCGCCTCACGGTCGGCTGCGCGCTCGTCGCGCAGCCTCGCGTCGTCATCCTCGACGAACCGACCTTCGGACAGGATCGCCTCACCTGGATCGAGCTCGTGACCCTGCTGCGCGGGCTCGTCGACGACGGCACGACGCTGCTCTCGGTCAGTCATGACGCCGCCTACCTCGACGCGCTCGGCGACCGGCACCTCGATCTCGGCAGCGACGCGCTGCGCTTGCGGGCGGCGGCATGAACGCGACACCCCGACTGCATCTCGTCGACCGGGTGAACCCGGTGAGCCGGCTCGCCGCGGCGATGCTGTTGACGACCCCGTTGCTGCTCACGGTCGACTGGGTGAGCGCCGCGGTCGCGCTCGGCGTGCAGCTCGTGCTCTTCGCGATGGCGGGCGTCACCCCCCGACTGCTCGTCGCGCGCGCCTGGCCGATCCTCATCGCGGCACCCCTCGCGGGCCTCAGCATGCTGCTCTACGGGCGGCCCGCGGGCACCGAGTACTGGTCGTTCTGGCTCGCGCGCGTCACCGACGGATCGATCGAACTCGCCGTCGCAGTGACCGTGCGCGTGCTCGCGATCGGGCTGCCGGCGGTGCTGCTGTTCATGAACGTCGACCCGACCGAGCTCGCCGACGGGCTCGCCCAGATCGCCCGGTTGCCCAGTCGTTTCGTGCTCGGGGCGCTCGCGGGCGCTCGTCTCGTGGGGCTCTTCATGGAGGACTGGCGGGCGATGTCGCTCTCGCGTCGTGCGCGCGGCATCGGCGACCACGGCGTGATCCGCCGGTTCGCGACCATGGCGTTCGCGTTGCTGGTGCTCGCCATCCGCCGCGGCAGCAAACTCGCGACGGCGATGGAGGCCCGCGGGTTCGGTTCCGAGCGGCCGCGCACCTGGGCGCGCGAATCGACGGTCGGGTGGCCGGATGCCGCGCTTCTCTGCATCGCCGTCGGTGTCGCTTCGCTCGCGATCTTCGCCGCCGTCTGGGCCGGCACGTTCCACGCGGTCTGGGCGTGAGCGGGGCGGGCTCGCGCGGAGCGGGCGGCATCGGTCCCGCGGCATCCGCTGTGCATGTCGTTCTCGAGCGCTTTCGCGCGGCGGGCGCTCAGGTGGTGGCGATCGACGGGCCGAGCGGTTCGGGAAAGTCCACCCTCGCCGACGCCCTCGTGCGCGCGTGGCCGGGTCACCCGCCCGAGCTCGTTCGTCTCGACGACGCCTACCCGGGCTGGAACGGACTCGAGCCGGCCGGCGCTGCGCTCGCACACGAACTCGTGGCGCGCCATGCCCGTGGCGCGGTCGGCACCTGGCGGCGATGGGATTGGGCGGCCGGTGACGTCGGTTCGATCGAGCAGAGCCGGCCGGGCCGGGTGCTGATCATCGAAGGCTGCGGCGCGTTCGCCGCGACCAGCTCGGTCGCCGCCGTCGCGGTCTGGGTCGAGGCCTCGACCCGGGTGCGCAAGCGCCGCGCACTCGAGC
The DNA here is from genome assembly GCF_053619715.1 of Agromyces sp. NPDC055520. NCBI lineage: Bacteria > Bacillati > Actinomycetota > Actinomycetes > Micrococcales > Microbacteriaceae > Agromyces > Agromyces sp. NPDC055520. The sequence continues at coordinate 213,150 of NZ_JBSHJY010000001.1, forward strand.
GCGACTCCGGCGCCTTCGACCCGTACTGGGACCTGTGGGAGCGTCAGTGGCGCCGCTACGTCGCCCGCACTGCACCGGCGCGTCGCGCCGATGTGCGCGTGCGCGTCGTCGCCGGTTGACCCTCAGGGAAGGCGGGCGCCGATCTGCGACCCGCTGCGCGCCCTGCCGCTCCCGGCGGCCCGAGGGCTACGGTAGTGACATGAGCACAGACACAGCCGCCCAGTACGTCGCGGAGTTCCTCGACGGCCCGCTCGAGGGCGAGTTCGAGCAGCGCATCCTCGTCGGCGGCAAGCCCGAGAAACGGGTGGGCATGGTCGCCGCCGTCGACGGTCTCGAGTCGTTGTTCTGGTACGACGCGGTCGCCGAGCGAGAGGTCAACGGTCAGGTTCGGGTGCAGTTCCGTTTCGATGCCGACGATTCCGACCCGGTCGAATCCGACGACGAGAACGACTGAGTCACGTCTCGCGCGTTGCCGCGTCGTGGCGTCGCCACGTCGCGGCGTGCGTCACGCAGCCGGTGGCCGGTGGCCGTTCAGCCTTGCTGGTCGGCGAAGAACGCTCCGATGAGCGCAGCGGGGTTCGTGAGCCGCCAGAACGGGCCGGGGTCGCGAATCGCGCCCGTCAGTTCGAGCGGTGAGCCGACCTCGCCGCTCGCGGTCGCGAAGCTGATGCGACCGACGTCTTTGCCCGAGGGCGCGGTCGTGAACGGTTCCACGGTGACGGATGACTCGGCGGCGCCGCCGCCCCACGAGGCATCCACTCGGCTGACCGACGCGATGAGATCTGCCCGGTCGCCCCATGCCGCTTCGACGCTCGCGTAGGGCGTGCCGGCCGTGATGATCTCGACGGGAGCCGCCGCGAGCGCGCTCGACGCCACCGCCGCGCTCACGCCGACGTCGAGGGTCTCGTAGTCGGGCATGAGGGTCGTGGCACCGACCACGCGATAGGGCGGCTGGTCTTCGAGCCCCGGCACGGTCGTGGTGTACACGAAGGTCACCCCCGCCTGGTCGGTGTAGCTGCGTGCGAGCGCTCGCACGCCGGCGTCGCCGGGGCGGGCGACGATGTCGGGGATCTTCCGCTCGTCGGCCGCGGCGGGCGGGCTGGGCGAGGCGTCGCCGTCACTGTCGCCGCCACCGCTCGCATCGCCGTCGTCGACGCCGTACACGGCGGCAAGACTCGGTTCGGCGAGTACGAGGGCGGCGAGGCGCGTGAGTTCTTCGGGGGTGCCGACGTTGTCGCCCGACAGCCCGGTGGCGTCGGCGACCCGCGTCGCGGTGAAGCCGTTCTCGGCGAGCCACTCGTTGGCCGCCTCGACGTAGGGTGCCGTGCCGCCGAACGCCCAGCGAACCAGTGTGTCGGCGTGGTTGTTGCTCGAGGCCAGCAGGATGGCGCGCACGACATCGCGTTCGCTCCACTTCTCGCCGGGCAGCACGGCGAGCGTGCGCGTGTCTTCGGCGACGTAGCGCAGGTAGTCGTTGTAGTCGTCGGGGCCGATCGTGATGTCGGGGCCGCCGCCTTCTGGCGGCAGCGGCAGCGAGTCGAGGGTGGCCAGCACGGTGACGAGCTTGACGGCGCCGCCGATGGGCACCGCCTCGGTGTCGCCGGCCACGGCGAGCGTGGTGGCGGCGCCGTCGCCCGCGAGCACCGCCATCGCGCTCGCACCGTCGGCGGGAAGGGTGACGGTCGCTGCCGCGGCCGCATCGTCGCCGGATGTCGCGGCGGCTCCCTCGGCGACGGTGACGTTCACCGCCGGAAGGGGGCCGAGCAGCATGGCCGGGCCGTAGACGCCGATGCCGAGGATCGCGATCGCGCCGACGGCAATGCCGACGATGCGGCCGGGGCTGATGCTCATGGAATCAGCGTAACCCGGCGCGGATCACGCCCAGCCCAGCTCGTGCAGGCGGTCGTCGTCGATGCCGTAGAAGTGTGCGATCTCGTGCACCAGCGTCACGTGGATCTCGTCGCGGAGCTCTTCTTCGTCGGCGCAGAGTGCCAGCAGCGGCTCGCGGTAGAGGATGATGCGGTCGGGCATCTCGCCGAATCCATAGCGGTCGCGTTCGGTCAGCGCGAAGCCCTCGTAGAGGCCGAGCAGGTCGAGGGAGCCGTCTTCGGGGCGGTCTTCGACGACGAACACGAGGTTCTCGAGGCCGTCGACCATGTCGTCGGGCAGCTGATCGAGCTCATCGACGACGATCGCTTCGAAGGCTTCGGCATCGAGTTCCACGAGCGGCTCCGAAATGCACTTGGGGTCTGCACCACTACCAGGGGCTATTGGGGTGAGTAACGGGGCTTGAACCCGCGGCCTCCTGGACCACAACCAGGCGCTCTACCGACTGAGCTATACCCACCATGTGCCCACCGCCGAAGCGATCTGGCAACTCAACGAGACTACTACACCTTGGAGGCGAACTCGTTCACCACGGTCGCCGAGAGGGTCTGCAGCTCGGCTGTGGTCGGTCCGGGCTCGGCGACGAAGACCGCGCGGCGGTAGTAGTGCAGCTCGCGGATCGACTCTTGGATGTCGGCGAGGGCACGGTGCCCGCCGTTCTTCTGGGGCGAATTGAAGTACGCACGGGGGAACCAGCGCTTGGCGAGTTCTTTGATCGAGGAGACGTCGACGCTGCGATAGTGCAGGTGCGCGTCGAGCCGCGGCATGTACTTCGCGAGGAATGCGCGGTCGGTGCCGATCGAATTGCCGGCGAGCGGTGCCTTCTGCTCTTCGGGGACATGCTGCAGCACGTACTCGAGCACCTGGTATTCGGCGTCGGCGACGCTCACGCCGCCCGGGATCTCTTCGATGAGGCCCGACTGGGTGTGCATGGTGCGCACGAACTCGCCCATCGACTCGAGCGCGCTCGAATCGGGCTTGATGACGATGCTGAGACCGGCGTCGACGGGGTTCAAGTCGTAATCGGTGATGATGACCGCGATCTCGACGAGTTCATCGACCTCGAGGTCGAGTCCGGTCATCTCGCAGTCGATCCAGACCAGGCGGTCGCTCGAAGAAGGCATGCCGAGAGTCTATCCGTGTGCTCCGACATCGCTGTGACCGTCCCCCCGGAGAGATTCGAACTCCCGACCAAGTGGGTAGAAACCACCTGCTCTGTCCACTGAGCTACGGGGGGCCGACTGGAACGCCGCCATGCAAGCATAGCCATCGATGGCCGCTCACCGGCTCGTCCCGCCGGAGCGCCCGGGGATATCGCAGGGTCACCCCTCGACGGGCACGTACGGATCGTCTTCGGGCGCATGCGCCGGTGCATCCGACCGCCCTTTGCGCACAGCGAGGGCGATGAGGGGGAACAACAGCACCGAGAGCATGCCGGCGCCCACGAGCGCCGCAGCGGTTCCACTCGGCAGGTCGCCGTTGTCGACGCCGATGGCGGTGACGGCGACGATGATCGGCAGTCCGGTTGCGCCGAACAGCGCGGTCGCCACGAGATCGCGTCGACTCGAGCCCTTCGGGGCGGCGAGCAACGACGGAAGTCCGCGCACGAGCAGCAGCAGCACGACGAAGATCGGCAGCAGCAGGGTCGTGCGCACGTCGCCGAAGAGCGAGGCGAGGTCGAACGTGACCCCGGTGTTGATGAAGAACACCGGCACGAGGAACCCGTAGCCCACGGCTTCGAGTTTGGTCTCCACGACTTCGACGTCGCGCTCGGGCGCGCCCGAGAGCAGCAGGCGGTAGAGCACGCCGGCGGTGAACGCCCCGAGCAGCATGTCGAGGTCGAGCACGATGCTGAGCGCCACGAGCGCGAGCAGCACGAAGATGACGAGGCGCACGGCGAACTGACCGCTCGTGTGCAGCGTGGCCGTGATGACCCGGTGCATGCGCTTGCCGAAGCCCTTGGCGGCCAACCAGATCGCGATGCCCGCGACCACGGCGAAGGTGAGCAGCACGACAGTGGCCAGCAGTGGGCTGCGCCCGCTCAGGAAGATCGAGATCGCGAGCAGCGGCCCGAATTCGCCGACGGCGCCGAGCGCGACCACGGCGATGCCGAAGGGCGTGCCGAGGTCGCCGGAGTCGCGCAGCACGGGCATGATCGTGCCGAGCGCGGTCGAGGTCAGCGCGATGCCGATGAACGCGGCGGCGGGCAGGTCGGCCGCCAAGAGCGTCGCGAGGCCGATGCCCGCGGCCAGGGAGACGATCCAGCCGATCGCCGCGCGGCTCAGCGGCCGCCCGCGGATCGCACGGAAGTCGATCTCGTTGCCCGCGAGGAAGAAGAGCATCGCGAGCCCGAAGTCGGCCAGCATCCCGGTGAACTCGTCGGGCACGACCCAGCCGAGCACGGCGGGGCCGAGCAGCAGCCCGAGCACGATCTCGAAGACGACGAGGGGGATGGCCACCCAGCGTCCGATGGCGCGCACGAGCAGCGGGGCCGCGACGGCGATCGCCGGCACGAGCACCATGGTTCCGATCGAGAAGTCCATGAGCACTCCGTTTCGAGGCAGGCGGGTGGGCCTGTCGAGATGTTAGCGGAGCGTTGCCCCGACGCGATGGCGGCGGCCCGAGGCATCCGTTCGTCTGCCGGAAACACGGGGGCGGTATCGTCGTGGCATGCGAGAGCTGCAGTCGCGAATCATCGCCGAACTCAACGTCACCCCGATCATCGACCCCGCCGCGCAGGTGCGGGCGCGCATCGACTTTCTGAAGTCGTACCTGCGCACGACGGGGGCCAGGGGTCTCGTGCTCGGCATCAGCGGCGGGCAGGACTCGACGCTCGCGGGCCGGCTGTGCCGGCTCGCGGTCGAGGAACTCGTCGCCGAGGGCACTCCGTCGCGGTTCGTCGCCGTGCGCCTGCCCTACGGTGTGCAACGCGACGAGGATGACGCGCAACTGGCCCTGAGCTTCATCGCGCCGCAGGAGACCGTGGTCTTCAACATCGAGAGCGGGGTCGACGGGCTCACCGAGCAGTATGCCGAGGCGACCGGCGAGGCGCTCAGCGATTTCGGCAAGGGCAACGTGAAGGCGCGCATGCGCATGGTCGCCCAGTACGCGCTCGCGGGCGAAGACGGCCTGCTCGTCGTCGGCACCGACCACGCCGCCGAAGCGGTCACGGGCTTCTTCACCAAGTACGGCGACGGCGGAGCGGACGTGCTGCCGCTCACCGGGCTCACCAAGCGGCAGGGCCGTTCACTGCTCGAATTCCTGGATGCCCCGGAGCGGCTGTACCTCAAGGTGCCCACCGCCGATCTGCTCGACGGCAACCCCGGCCAGTCCGACGAGGCGAACCTCGGCCTGAGCTACCGCGACCTCGACGCCTACCTCGAGGGCGAACAGATCGACGAGGGGGTCGCCGAGCGCATCGAGGCACGATTCCTGCAGACGCGGCACAAGCGCACCACGCCGGCGTCGATGTTCGACGACTGGTGGCGCTGACGGGCGCTCAGCGAAGTTGAGTGCTCAGCGCTGACAGGCGCTCAGCGCTGTTGGTCGCTCTGCAGCGTGGGCGTGGGTGCGGTGTTCGCCGTGCCCGAGACGTCGCCGGTGTCGCCTGCGAGGGTGACGCTGCCCTGGTAGCGCTGCTGGTGCTGCTCGGCCACCCAGGCGTCTTGCTGGTCGATCGCCGTCTGCTCGGGCTCTTGGCGCTGCGTGCGCCACCGGGCGAGGTCGTTCATGAACTGACGGCGCGTGCGGCCGGGGTGGCGCTGCCATTCGAGGAGGCGATCGCGGAACTCCACGACGGCGGGGTCGAGTTGATAGCCGAACGTCGCCGACGCCCGCTTGAGTTCGTGGAGCTGGTGGGCGGCCCAGTTGGCCGCGACGTCGGAACCGCGGATCGGCAGCAGCCGCACGATGATGTCGGCCTGACCGACGGCACGGTCGGCGAGCACCTGCTCTTGCGGGGTCAACGAGTTCCAGACGGAGGCCTCGGTCGCGGCGTCGACGAGCGCGGCGATCGCCGCCGCCTTCGCCTCGCGGTCACGTTGCGCGACGAGGCGCTTGATCGCGAGGTTGGCGATCCAGACGGCCAGGAGCCCGGCGGCGAGCACCGCGAAGAACAGCACGACGGCCGAGAAGACGGCGGGCCGTGAGGCGCTCGTGCCGAGCCAGGAGATGAGATCGTTCCACCACTGCATGGCCGCAGATTACTCCCGCCCGGTGCCCCGACCCTCGAGCCTCGACGGCGCGCCCGAATACGCGAGTGCGAGCTCAGCGGAACACCTCGGCGGCGGCGCGCGACGACCAGAACTCGCCGAGTTCGATCGAGCGCAGGCCGCCTGCGACGAGTCGTTTCGCCCCGAACCGCACCTCGGCGCCCGCGCCGCGCTGCTCGATGTGCCCGAGCACCGCGCCGCGGGGGCGGGTGACCCGCCACAGCCCCGGTGCCGCCGGCGAGATCAGCAGGCCGGGGACGACGTCGGGGAACGGTGCACGCGTGCGCGCGGCGGTCGTGCCGTCGGTCGTCGTTTCGGCGTCGATCGTGGTGGTGGCGGACATGTCGCTCCTCTCGTGTGCAGCCGGCCCTGCGGTGTGTCACGAGAGTACGGCGGGCCACCGACATCCGCTCAGGTCTGCTCGACGACCCGGCGCAGACGGCGCCCGCCCGCGAACTCAGCCGAGCACGGTGCCGTGCGCGGCGAACGGCTCGATGCGTGCGATCTCGTCGGCGGTGAGCGGCGCGGCGTCGAGCGCGGCGACGTTCTGCTCGAGCTGGGCCACGCTCGAGGCGCCGATGAGCGCGCTCGTGACGAGCGGTTGCCGAAGCACCCACGACAGGGCGAGCTGTGCGAGCGACTGCCCGCGCTCCTTCGCGATCGCGTCGAGCCCGCGGGCACGCTCGAGGTACTCGCCGCTGATGCTGTCGGGGGAGAGGAAGCGGCTGGTCGCCGCGCGCGAATCGGACGGCACGTCGCCGCCGAGGTACCGGTCGGTCAGCAGGCCCTGCGCGAGCGGGGAGAAGACGATGCTGCCGGCGCCGACCTCGTCGAGCACCGGGAACAGGCCGTCTTCGATGTGCCGGTCGAACATCGAGTAGCGCGGTTGGTGGATCAGCAGCGGCACACCCTCGGCCGCGAGCGCGGCGGCGGCGGCACGCGTCTGGTCTGGGTCGTAGTTCGAGATGCCCACGTAGAGCGCCTTGCCCTGGCGCACGGCGCTCGCGAGCGCGCCCATCGTCTCTTCGATCGGCGTCTCGGGGTCGGGCCGGTGCGAGTAGAAGATGTCGACGTAGTCGAGGCCGAGTCGCCCGAGGCTCTGATCGAGCGACGACAGCAGGGTCTTGCGCGAGCCCCACTCGCCGTACGGGCCGGGCCACATGTCGTAGCCGGCCTTCGACGAGATGATGAGCTCGTCGCGATAGGGCGTGAGGTCTTCGGCGAGGATACGGCCGAAGTTCACCTCGGCGCTGCCGGGCGGCGGACCGTAGTTGTTGGCGAGGTCGAAATGCGTCACGCCCAGGTCGAAGGCGCGGCGCACGATCGCACGCTGGGTGTCGTAGGAGCGTTCGTGGCCGAAATTGTGCCAGAGCCCGAGCGAGAGCGCGGGCAGTTTGAGGCCGCTGCGGCCCACCCGGTTGTAGCGCATGCGGTCATATCGTTCGGGGAGGGCGGCATAGCTCATGGAGCAACTCTAGGCGGGGCGACGCGGGGTCGGGTGCGTCGGCGGCGGCCGCCGACTCGTCCTCCACAATCGGGTCGCGGCCGGATTCATCCACCGATCGCGGTCGTGAACGATGGATGCCGCGGCGCAGCGCCGATGCTGATCTCACGCGGCTCCGGGATGACGATCCGGCACGAGCGCCTCCCGGGGCCGCGTGCCGTCGACTCGCGGCGGCATCCGACCAAGGAGTGCAGCACATGACCGACATCATCACCGTGACGGGTCTCGTGGGAACCGATCCCACGTACCGGGTCACCGGCGGCGGACTCGCCATCACCTCGTTCCGGCTCGCATCGACGAGGCGCGTCTTCGATCGCGCCAAGGGTGTGTGGGAAGACGGCGAGACGAACTGGTACACCGTCTCGGCCTTCCGTCAGCTCGCGTCGAATGCGAACCTGTCCGTCCGCAAGGGGCAGCGACTCGTCGTGCACGGCCGGCTCCGACTGCGTTCGTGGACCGCGGGCGAGAAGTCGGGCACCTCGATCGAGATCGAGGCCGATTCGATCGGCCACGACCTCGCCTGGTGCGTCACCTCCTACGCGAGGGTGCATTCCGCGCGTCCGGTGGAGTCCTCGGCCGCCACTGCGTCACCCGGTGAACTCGTCGACGGGGTCACGGGCGAGGTCGTGGGGTTCGGGGGCGTCGGCGTGCCCCGGCCCGACGACGACCTGGACGCCGAGTACGGCGCCCGCGTGGACGCGGAGGTCGACGACGACACCGACGACGACTCCGACGACGACACCGGCGAGGACACGGGCGACGTCGACGTCGCCGTCGACGTCGCCGACGCGATGGGGCGGGCCGAGTTCGACCGGGCGATCCTCGCCTGACCAGCGCATCCGCCGCCATCCGACAGCGCCGCCCGAGCCGGGCCCATCGGCACACCGCCTAGAATCGGCTCGGGCGGTCGCCACCGCCGGTGAGGGGAACGATGAGACGGCGGTTCGGAAGCACTGCGGCCCTGGCATGCGCCGGGGCCGCGATCATTGTCGCGCTGGCCGGATGCAGCGCCGATGCAACCGAACCCACGACCCCGCCGACCACTCGACCGACGCCCACCGACGCCGGAGGCCCGACCGCGACGGCGCCCGATTTCAAGCCCGAGCTCTCGGCGGCCGAGAACCAGGCCTACTTCGATTGGGTGAACGGCGGCGTGATCGCCGCGAACGCCGCGGCCGGTGGGCGCGACTTCATCGACGCCCTCGTGGCGGCCGGCTTCGACAAGTCGCAGATGCAGGTCACGGCCGACACGACGACGATCGGCGATCCCGCCGACTCCATGCAGTTCTCGGTGCTCTTCCAGGGCGAGTGCCTCGTCGGACAGTACGGCCCGAAGTCCGGCGGCTATCATGGGGCGCTCCGTCCGCCGCTCGGCACGGGCGGCTGTCTCGTCGGGCAGACCCGCCCCATAGACTGGTAGGCGACATGGCTGATTACATTTACTCGATGGTTCGCGCCCGCAAGGCGGTCGGAGACAAGGTCATCCTCGATGACGTGACGATGGCATTCCTGCCCGGAGCGAAGATCGGCGTGGTCGGCCCGAACGGCGCCGGCAAGTCGACGATCCTCAAGATCATGGCCGGTCTCGACCAGCCCTCCAACGGCGAGGCCAAGCTGACCCCCGGTTACTCGGTCGGCATCCTCATGCAGGAGCCGGTGCTCGACGAGACCAAGACGGTGCTCGAGAACGTGCAAGAGGGCGTCGGCCCGATCAAGGCGAAGCTCGATCGCTTCAACGAGATCTCACTCGCGATGGCCGAGCCCGACGCCGACTTCGACGCGTTGCTCGCCGAGATGGGCACTCTGCAAGAGGCCATCGACGCCGCCGACGCGTGGGATCTCGACTCGCAGCTCGAGCAGGCGATGGACGCACTGCGCTGCCCGCCCGGCGACGAGCAGATCTCCGTGCTCTCGGGCGGTGAGAAGCGCCGCGTCGCCCTCTGCAAGCTGCTGCTGCAGAAGCCCGACCTGCTGCTGCTCGACGAGCCCACCAACCACCTCGACGCCGAGAGCGTGCTCTGGCTCGAGCAGCACCTCGCCAAGTACCCCGGTGCCGTGCTCGCCGTCACCCACGACCGGTACTTCCTCGACCACGTCGCCGAGTGGATCTGCGAGGTCGACCGCGGTCGGCTCTACCCCTACGAGGGCAACTACTCGACCTACCTCGAGAAGAAGCAGGAGCGACTCACCATTGCGGGCAAGAAAGACGCGAAGCTCGCCAAGCGCCTCTCTGAGGAGCTCGACTGGGTGCGCTCGAACGCGAAGGGCCGCCAGGCCAAGTCCAAGGCCCGTCTCGCCCGTTACGAAGAGATGGCGGCAGAGGCCGAGCGCACGCGCAAGCTCGACTTCGAAGAGATCCAGATCCCCGCGGGTCCGCGTCTCGGCGACATCGTGCTCGAGGTCGAGAACCTGAAGAAGGGCTTCGGCGACCGCACGCTCATCGACGGCCTCAGCTTCTCGCTGCCGCGCAACGGCATCGTCGGCATCATCGGCCCCAACGGCGTCGGCAAGACCACGCTGTTCAAGACCATCGTCGGCCTCGAGCCGAGCGATTCCGGCAGCGTCAAGATCGGCGAGACCGTGAAGATCTCGTACGTCGACCAGTCGCGAGGCGGCATCGACCCGAACAAATCGCTCTGGGAGGTCGTCTCCGACGGACTCGACTACATCCAGGTCGGCAAGGTCGAGGTGCCGAGCCGTGCCTACGTGTCGACCTTCGGGTTCAAAGGCCCCGACCAGCAGAAGAAGGCCGGCGTGCTCTCGGGTGGTGAGCGCAACCGCCTGAACCTCGCGCTCACACTCAAGCAGGGCGGCAACCTGCTGCTGCTCGACGAGCCCACCAACGACCTCGACGTCGAGACCCTGTCGAGTCTCGAGAACGCCCTGCTCGAGTTCCCCGGCTGCGCCGTGGTCATCACCCACGACCGGTGGTTCCTCGACCGCATCGCGACGCACATCCTCGCGTACGAGGGCACCGACGAAGACCCCTCGAACTGGTACTGGTTCGAGGGCAACTTCGAGTCGTACGAAGAGAACAAGATCGAGCGGCTCGGCCCCGATGCCGCCAAGCCGCACCGCTCGGCCTACCGCAAGCTCACGAGAGACTGAGATGCGCCTTCACGTGCCCACGCCGCTGCGGTGGAGCGACCTCGACGCCTACGGGCACGTGAACAACGCGCGCATGCTGAGCCTCCTCGAAGAGGCGCGCATCCAGGCGTTCTGGGTGAGCGACGACACGTCGGAGCACGCTGCCGGGGCGTCGACGGCGGTGCTCGATGCGACGCCCGGCGCGACCACGATCACGCTGATCGCGCGCCAAGAGGTGGAGTACCTCGCCCCCATCCCGTATCAGCGTCAGCCGGTCGACATCGAGCTCTGGATCGGCCACATGGGCGGGGCGAGCCTCGACGTCTGCTACGAGGTGTATTCGCCGGTCGGGGTCGAGCCGAGGGTGCTCTACACCCGAGCGGTGACGACGATCGTGCTCGTCGACGCCGTCACCGAGCGACCGCGCCGCATCGCCGAGGCCGAGCGGGCGGCCTGGGAACCCTATCTCGGCGCGCCGGTCGAGTTCCGCCGCCGCTGACCCCAGCGCGGGCGATCGACCGAGCCGGGGTCAGCCGCCGAGCGGTTGGTCGCTGAACGAGCCCTCCCAGACGGCTCGGCTGCCGGCCTCGGCGATCTGCACGAGCGTCCAGGTCGAGCCGGCGGTGATCACGAGCGCGGCGACCGTGAGCACGGCGCCGACGGCGATGCGGATGCCGCGGCTCGGCCGTGCGGGCACGCTCGCCGACCCCGCGGCAGGCTGTCGGGCGTCGGCCCCGCGTCGCCGTGCGGCGCGCTCGATGAGCGCCCAGCCCGCGATGACCGCCGCGAGCACGAGCAGTGCGGTGAGCCACGGCACGATGTCTTCGCCCAGCGCGGTGTGCGCCTGGATGAGCGGTGCCGGCGGCACCCGCTGCTCGAGCCACTTGCCGGCCTCGATCGTGATGAGTCCGAGGGGCAGCACGAGTGCCGCGCCGATGAGCGTGGGCAGCCAGAGCACTCGGCGCGCGGCGGGCCAGGCCGCGATCACGATGAGCAGCAGGCCGAGCAGCGGCGTGAGCACGACGACGGCGTGCACGAGCAGTATGTGCAGTGGCAGCCCCGCGAACGAGTACTCCATCGTCACGAGGCCGTCACGACGCCGTCACGATGCGGTCGCCCGCGACGGCGACGGCGATCGGGGTCAGGGGCTTGAGCGCAGGGCCCTGGATGACGTCGCCCGTCGCGGCGTCGTACATCGAGCCGTGGCACGGGCAGTGGAACTCGTTGCCCGCTGCGGCGACGACGCACTGCTGATGCGTGCAGATCGCACTGAACGCGACGACCTGCCCCGCGGTGGGCTGCGCCACGAGGGCCGGCGCCCCGTCGATCGTGGCATCGATGCTGCCGCCCACGGGCACGTCGGCGAGCGCAGCGATGTCGCCGCCGGCGGGCGGAGCGTCGGGCGCCGCGGAGTGCGCGGTCGTGGCCGGCGGCTCTTCGACGGTGTTCGACGGCGTCGCACCGTCCGAGCCGCTCGAGCTCGGGGCATCCGCTGCACAGCCTGCGAGCGCGAGTGCGCCGCCGACGGCACCGACGGAGCCCAGGGTGAGGATGGTGCGTCGAGTGGGATCGGTCATCGCGAGCACTCCTTCGTCTGCGTCGCCCGCACCCGCGAGCGCCTTTGGCCCATTCTGGAACACGCTGCGACGCGCACGACGCATTCCACAGCATCTCTTCAGCCGGCTGCGCCCGACTCAGTCGCGCGCGGGCACCCGCACCATGCCCTCTTGGGCGACGCTCGCCACGAGCACGCCCTCGCGGGTGTAGATGCGGCCGAGGGAGAGGCCCCGCCCGCCGCCGGCCGACGGCGAATCCTGCGTGTAGAGCAGCCACTCATCGACGCGTGCGTCGCGGTGCCACCACATCGCGTGGTCGAGACTCGCGACCTTCAGGCCCCGCGTCGCCCAGGCGATGCCGTGCGCGCGCAGGATCGGCTCGAGGATCGAGTAGTCGCTCGCGTACGCGAGGGCGGCCCGGTGCAGGTTGAGGTCGTCGGGGAGGCGGCCGAACGCCTTCATCCACACCGCCTGGCGCGGCACCCGCTCGCCCTCGACCGTCAGGTAGATGGGCGACGGCACGTGCCGCACGTCGAAGGCGCGCTCGTTCGACCAGTACCGGGCGACGTCGTGGTCGAGGTCGCCGAGCACGTCGGCCGTCGACGGCAGCGTCTCGGGGTCGGGCAGGGCGGTCGGCATCTCGACCTGGTGGGAGACGCCGTCGTCGTCGGTCTGGAACGAGGCGATGAGCGAGAGGATCGGCACGCCGTTCTGGAAGGCGTGGGTGCGACGCGTCGAGAACGAGCGGCCGTCGTGCAGGCGGTCGACCGAGAACGTGATGGGGTGCGCCACGTCGCCGGGGCGCAGGAAGTACCCGTGCATCGAGTGGATCGTGCGGTCGTCGGGCACCGTGCGCATCGCGGCGATCAGCGACTGCGCGAGCACTTGGCCGCCGAAGACCCGGCCGAGCGGCATCCACTGCGACGGCCCCGTGAAGATGTCTTCAGTGGTGCGCGCGCCGGTATCGGTGAGGTGCAGCGTGCTCAGCAGGCCGTCGATCGGACCGTTCATCGTTCCTCCGTGTCGGTGGTCGGTGACCGCTCGTGACCCGAAGAGCGTGTGACCGCCTGGGCGGCGGCGCTCTCTTGGTAGTTTAGACAGGAGATGGCTCAACAACTCACGCTCGCCGACAGCCTGTCGCTCGGAGACCTGCACACGTATCTGCAGCGCGCAGGTCGCGTTGAAGACGGTTCCGTACGTCTCGTGGCCGGCTCCGGCATCCTCGCCGTGTACACCGCGATCCTGTACCCGAGGGGCATCCTCGACGAGAGCCCCACCGTGCTCGGCCTGCGCACCTTCGCCCTCGCCGACGACGAGGAGTTCGACTCGGTCGTGCCGATGCGTTCGCTCGTCGAGCGCATCGTGCGCGCGCGGGGCGAGCTCGGTGAAGACGACGACTCGCGCCCCGTCTCGATGTCGCGCCCTCCAGAGGTCAACACGGTCACCTGGGCGGGCATCTCGCCGCCGCGGGGCGGCTGGCGCCCGCTCGGCACGACGGATGCCGCGACGCTCGAGACTGCAGCACGTGCGGGCATCGACGAGGTCGCCGAGGCGATCCCCGCCGGCACCGGTGAACAGCTCGTGCAACGCGTGCGCTCAGAGGTCTGGGGGCGCGGAGTCGAGGGCGTCGAGTACATCCCGACGGGCGCCGCGTTCGCGGCGTACAGCCTCGGGTTCCTCGGCGACGACGAGGTGAAGCTCTTCGAGACCGGCCCGTGGACCCGCCTCTCGTCGCGCCGGGGCCACGTGCTCGTGCGCCGCAAGCCCTGGACGCTGAAGGCCTGACCGGCGGTCAGCCCCGGGCGATCGCGCGCCCGGCGGCGCGCCCGGTGAAGAGGCATCCGCCCAGGAACGTGCCCTCGAGCGCCCGGTACCCGTGCACGCCGCCCCCGCCGAACCCCGAGGCCTCGCCCACTGCGTAGAGCCCCGGCACCGGCGCGCCGTTCGACCCGAGCGCACGCGAGTCGAGGTCGGTCTGGATGCCGCCGAGGCTCTTGCGGGTGAGGATGTGCAGCTTCACCGCGATGAGCGGACCGGCCTTCGGGTCGAGGATCCGGTGCGGCGTCGCCACGCGGATGAGCTTGTCGCCGCGGTAGTTGCGGGCGCCGCGCACGGCAGTGAGCTGCAGGTCCTTCGTGAACTCGTTGTCGATCTCGCGGTCGCGCGCGACGATCTCGCGTTCGATGTTCGCGGTGTCGAGTTCGGCGTCGGGCGAGAGCGCGCGCATGCCGTCGAACAACTCGTCGAGGGTGTCGGCGACCACGAAGTCGACGCCGTGCTCTTTGAACGCCTCGACCGGGCCGGGAGCGCCCGAGCCGAGCCGCTGCGCGAGCAGCTTCAGGTCTTTGCCGGTGAGGTCGGGGTTCTGCTCGCTGCCCGAGAGCGCGAACTCCTTCTCGATGATCTTCTGCGTGAGCACGAACCACGAGTGGTCGTGGCCGGTCGTCATCAGGTGCTCGAGCGTGCCGAGTGTGTCGAATCCGGGGAAGAGCGGCACGGGCAGTCGCTTGCCCGTCGCGTCGAACCAGAGCGATGAGGGGCCCGGCAGGATGCGGATGCCGTGCATCGGCCAGATCGGGTCCCAGTTGGTGATGCCCTCGGTGTAGTGCCACATGCGGTCGCCGTTGACGAGCCGCGCACCGGATGCCTCGGCGATGCCGAGCATTCGCCCGTCGACGTGTGCCGGCACACCCGAGAGCAGGTGCTCGGGGGGCGTGCCGAGGCGGTCGGGCCATGCCGCGCGCACGAGGTCATGGTTACCGCCGATGCCGCCCGAGGCGACGACGACGGCGGGTGCGCGCAGCTCGAACTCGCCGACGACGTCGCGGTTCGAGGGCTCGCCGCGGCCTGCACCGTCGGGGGCGAGTTCTGCGCCGCGGATGCCGACGACGGCTCCGCCTTCGACGACGAGCTCGTCGACGCGGTGCCGGTGGCGGAACTCGACGAGTCCTGCCGCCTCACCCGCCTTCACCTTGGCGATGAACGGCGCGAGCACGCCGGGGCCGGTGCCCCAGGTGATGTGGAACCGCGGCACGGAGTTGCCGTGCCCGATGGCGTTGTAGCCGCCGCGCTCGGCCCAGCCGACGATGGGGAAGAAGCGCACGCCCTTCTCGTGCAGCCATGCGCGCTTCTCGCCAGCGGCGAACTCCACGTAGGCGTCGGCCCAACGCCGACCCCAGTCGTCTTCGTCGTCGCGGTCGAAGCCCGCGGTGCCGTCCCAGTCCTGCTTCGCGAGCTCGAGCGAGTCCTTCACACCCATGCGGCGCTGTTCGGGGGAGTCGACGAGGAACAGCCCGCCGAACGACCAGTGCGCCTGGCCGCCGAGGCTCGCCTCCGGCTCCTGGTCGACGATCACGACGTGCTTGCCGGCGTCGACGAGCTCGGCCGCGGCGACGAGACCGGAGAGTCCGGCGCCGACGACGATGGCGTCGGCGGGCTTCTGCGTGCGTTCAGTCGCGGCGGGTGCGGGGGAGGCGGCCACAAGGACTCCTTCGTCTCGGGTGGTGAGGGGGTGCGTCGGGTGGGGTGGTGGTGCGTCGGGTGGGGTGCTGCCGGCCGGCTACTCGTCGAATGTGTTGATCATCGCGAACGCCGCCCGCTCGAGATAGTCCCACAGGGTCTCTTCGGCGAGGGGCGGCAGTTCGAGCGAATCGAGCGCGACGCGCATGTGGGCGAGCCAGCGATCGCGCGCATCGGGGTTCACCTTGAACGGTACGTGCCGTTGGCGCAAGCGGGGGTGTCCGCGCTGCTCGCTGTAGGTGCCGGGGCCGCCCCAGTACTGCTCGAGGAACATCGTGAGCCGCTCGGCGGCGGGTCCGAGATCCTCTTCGGGATACATGGGCCTCAGCACAGGGTCGTCGGCGACGCCGCGGTAGAACTCGGTGACGAGCTTCTCGAAGGTCGCCCGGCCGCCGACGATCTCGTAGAACGAGGCGCCGACCGACCCGTCGTCCTGGGTGCTGCGGGGCGGCACGTTCGCCGGGCGGGGGCCGCCGGACGCCTCGATCGGCAGTTGCTCGCTCATGATGTCCCTCCGGCCGGCGGGGCCGGCGGCTTCGGTGCGCGGGGTGCCCGCGGCTTCGTGACGGCAGCACGGGCTGCGGCCGCTCCGGTGTCGCCGGCGACGACGGCGTTCGGCGAGGTCTTCGGGGGCTTCGCGCCTTTGACGCGGGTGGCGCCGTCGAATCCGGCCAGCACGACGCTGTTCAGGCTCGGGAGCTTCACGCCCATCTCGTCGAGCGCGTGCTTGAGTCGCATGCGCAGCTCGCGAGCGACGTCGTCCTTCGCCGAGGAGCGCACTTTCATGACCACGCGGATGACGAGAGCTTCGGCCGTGATCGACTCGAGTCCCCACACCTCGGGCTTCTCGAGGATTCGGGAGCGCCACTTGCCCGTCTGGGACATGTCGGTGGCGGTGCGCAGCAGTTCGGCCTCGACCGCGTCGACGTCCACGTCGTACGGAACAGCGAGGTCGAGGATGACCCGGGCCCAACCCTGCGACATGTTGCCGACACGCAGGATCTCTCCGTTGCGCACGAACCACAGCGTGCCGTTCACGTCGCGCACCTTGGTGATGCGGATCTGCACCGCTTCGACGATGCCGGTGGCAGGCCCGAGATCGACGATGTCGCCGACGCCGACCTGGTCTTCGACGACCATGAAGAGGCCGTTGAGCACGTCTTTCACGATGTTCTGCGCGCCGAAGCCCAGACCTGCGCCGATCGCGGCTGTGAGCAACGCGAACGAGGCGAGCACCTCTTGATTGATCGTGTTGACGACGAGCAGTACGACGATGATGAAGAGCGTCACGTTGACGATGTTCGTGAGCACCGAACCGAGGGTTCGGGTTCGCTGCACGAGGCGCACGGCGGCGAGCGGTGAGGCGGTCGCCTGCAGCGCCTGGGTGTCGGTGACGTCCTGCTTCTTCTTGACGCCCGTGACGATCTGCTTGACGACACGTTCGATGACGAAATGCAGCACCCAGCGGATGAGCAGCGCGATCGCGATGATGAAGATGATCGAGATGAGGTTGCCGAGCACGTCGTCCCAGTTGGCGACCCAGTAGTCGACGATGCCAGTCCAGAAGTCACCGCTCACCGGATTGTCCTCACCTGGGGTCGCTGCGAATCCGAACATGGTGTGAAAGTCTACTGAGCCGCGCCCGAGAGCTCGCTGGCATCGCGTGCCTGCGCGGCGAGTGCCCGCTCGAGTTCATCGAGGTGCTCGGAGACGAGCCGGTGCAGCGGCGCAGGCGTCGGGTTCGCCGCGAGCCAGGTGCGGGTCATGGCCGCGAGCTCGGTCGAGACGAGCGGCGCCGGGTACAGTCGCTTCACGATGAGCGAGCCCATCGTGAAGCTCCGACTCGCCCAGATGCTCTGCAGCGCGTCGAAGTACCCGATTGCGGTGCTCGCGAGCAGTTCGGGTTGCGTCGTGCGCTGCCAGCCGTCGGCGATCGCACGCGCGAGGTCGTTCGAGAGCGAGTCGTCCGTCGCGACGCGTCGCCACGCAGCATCCTTCACCGCCTGATCGGGCCGGGCGGCACGCGCGGTCTCGGCGAGGAGCCGCCCCTTGGCGGTGTCGTCACGAGCGAGCGCCTCGTCGATCTCGTCGTCGGAGGCGGCGCCGAGCGCGGCGCGGGCGACGACCAGCTCCCAGTGCAGGTCGAGGTCGACGTCGAGCCCTGCGAGCTTGATCGAACCGTCGAGCAGGCTGCCGAGCACGTCGGCGTGCGCCGCGGTCGAGGCGATGCGCGTGAATCCCTTGACGAACTGCAGCTGGGTGTCGGAGCCCGGCTCAGCGAGCTCGGCGAGCGCCCAGACCGCGTCGCCCGCCTCGGCTGCGACGCGTTCGCGGTGCTCGTCGGCGAGGTAGCGGCTGATCGCGAGTTCGAGGCGGGCGAGCGCGAGACCACGCGCCGACGACTGCGTCTCGTGGCCGACGCTGCCGATCACGAGCCGCACGAAGTCGATCGTGGGCACTTCGGCGTCACGCAGGGCGTCCCACGCGGAGCCGAGCACCACGGCGCGTGCGACGGGGTCGGCGAGCTCGGGCAGGTGATCGATCGCGATGCGCAGCGAGTCGGGGTCGAGCCGTACCTTCGCGTACGTGAGGTCGTCGTCGTTGACGAGCAGCAGCGCCGGGCGCGCGAGTCCCACGAGTTCGGGCACCTCGGTCACCGCGCCGTCGACGTCGAGTTCGATGCGATGCGTGCGCTCGAGCCCGTCGTCGCCGAGTTCGTAGCAGCCGAGCGCCAGGCGATGCGGTCTGAGGGTCGGATGCCCCGGGGCCGCGCTCTGCTCGATGCGGGCGGCGGTGATCGTGCCCGCGTCGTGCTGGTCGAGCCCGCTCGAGACCTCGATCACGGCGCGCAGCGTGTTGACGCCCGCCGTCTCGAGCCAGAGCGCCGACCAGCGCGTGAGGTCGCGGCCGCTCGCGGTCTCGAGCTCGTCGAGGAGGTCGCGGAGCGTCGCGTTGCCGCCGGCGTGGGCGGTGAGGTAGGCGCCGACACCGCGCTGGAACGCGTCGAGGCCGACCCAGGCGACGAGCTGCTTCAGCACCGAGGCGCCCTTGTCGTAGGTGATCGCATCGAAGTTGACCTCGACGTCGGCGAGGTTCGCGATCTCGGCGACGATCGGATGCGTCGACGGCAGCTGGTCCTGCTCGGCCGCGTGGGTCTTCTCGTCGCTCGCGAACGTCGCCCAGACACCCGTGAACTCGGTCACCGCCGCGGTCGCGAGCGTCGAGGCCCACGTCGCGAACGACTCGTTGAGCCACAGGTCGTTCCACCACTTCATCGTGACGGAATTGCCGAACCACATGTGCGAGAGTTCGTGCAGCACGACGATCGCGCGCTGCTCGCGCCGCGCGTCGGAGACCCGGGAACGGAAGAGGTAGGACTCGTTGAACGTGACGGCGCCGACGTTCTCCATGGCGCCCCAGTTGTACTCGGGCACGAAGATCTGGTCGTACTTGCCGTACGGGTAGGGCACGCCGAACGCGGTCTCGTAGAAGGCGAGGCCGGCCTGCACGAGTTCGAACATGACCTCGGGTTCGGCGTACTGCGCGAGGCTCGCCCGGGTGAGCACGCCGAGCGGGATGTCGCGGCCGTCGACGCTGCGCGCGCTGCCGTGCCAGGCGGCGTAGGGGCCGGCGACGATCGCGACGATGTAGCTCGAGATGACCGGGCCGGGCTCGAACGACCACGTCGCGAAACTGCTCCCTGAGCGTGTCGAAGAGAGCTCGACCGGAGTGCTCGATTCGACGGGCTCAGCGAACGGTGACGGCTCGGGCGAGGCAGCATTGCTCAGCACCGTCCAATCGGCGGGCGCCGTGATCGTGAACGTGAACGACGCCTTCAGGTCGGGCTGGTCGAACACCGCGAACACCCGGTTCGCCTCGGCGACGGCGAACTCGGTGTAGAGGTAGCGCGCTCCGTCGACGGGGTCGACGAAGCGATGCAGGCCCTCGCCGGTGTTCGTGAACGCGGCCGTCGAGACGACACGCAGCTCGTTCTCGGCGGCGAGATCCTCCAGGCGGATGCGCGTGCCGTCGCTGGCCGTCGCGGGGTCGAGCGGGCGGCCGTTCAGTGTGATCTCGTGCACCTCGGTCGTGCAGGCCTCGATGAAGGTCGACGACCCCGGAGCCGCCCCGAACGTCACGAGCGTCTCGCTGCGGAACGTCTCACCCGTGCCCGTCAGGTCGAGGCTGATGTCGTAGCGCGGCGACCGCACGAGGCGGGCGCGTTCTTCGGCTTCGAGTCGGGTCAGATCGGCAGCGGGCATGCAGGGGCCTCCGTGGTTTCGTTGCCCCGTCAGCCTACTGACTCAGGATGCGCCGGGCATCGGCAGCAGCTCGTGCTCGTAGGCGTAGATCACGAGCTGCACCCGGTCTCGGGCGTCGAGTTTCTGCAGCACCCGGCCGACGTGGGTCTTCACCGTCGACTCCGACAGGAAGAACGCCTCGGCGATCTCGGTGTTGCTGCGGCCCTCGGCGACCGCGATCAGGATCTCCCGCTCGCGAGGGGTGAGCGCGTCGAGACCAGGAGCTTCGCGCGGTGCCGCGTCTCCGGGCAGATCGCTCGCGAAGAGCTCGATCATGCGGCGCGTCACGCGGGGCGCGAGCGCGGCCTCACCCGCGTGCACGGTGCGGATCGCGCCGACGAGCTCGGCGGGCCGCGAGTCCTTCAGCAGAAACCCGCTCGCGCCCGCGCGAATGGCGGCGAACGCGACCTCGTCGAGGTCGAACGTCGTCAGCACGAGCACTCGCGTACGCCGACCACCGCCCACGATCGCCTCGGTCGCGGCGATGCCGTCGACCTCCGGCATCCGAACATCCATCAGCATGACGTCGATCTCGTGGCGCTCGGCGAGATCGATCGCCGCGCGCCCGTCGCCCGCTTCGCCGACGACGGCGAGGTCGGGCTCGGCTTCGAGCACCATGCGCAGCCCGGTGCGCACGAGGGCCTGATCATCGGCGATGGCGACTCTGATCGGTGGTCGGGCGGGAGTCACTCGGTCTCCTTCGGGTGGGGCGGCGTCGTCTCGGCGCGGAGCACGGCGTGCACGCGCCATCCGCGCACCGGGCGGGGGCCGGCTTCGAGTGCGCCGCCGTACACGGCGACCCGCTCGCGCATGCCGACGAGCCCGTTGCCGCCCCCGGCGATCTCCGGTGCCGACGAGGTCGTGGCGGCAGGCGCCGGGGTCGCGGTGGCAGCTGCGCCCGCGCCGCCGGCGGCGGGCGCGTGGGACGAGGGCGGAGCGTCGTCGACCACGTCGACGCGCACGATGCCGTCGGCGTGGTCGACGGTGACGTCGACCCGATGCGCGGTCGCGGCGTAGCGCAGTGCATTGGTGAGCCCCTCCTGCACGATGCGGTAGACCGTCAGCTGCAGGTTCGGGTCGCCGACCGGCGCACCGATGGTCGTGAAGTGCACCGGCAGCCCTGCGGTGCGGAAGCTCTCGACGAGCGCGGGCATGGCGGCAGCGCCGGGTTGCGGGGCGAGTTCGTCGACGGGTGCGCCGGGCTCGGCGAGCACACCGAGCATGCGGCGCATGTCGGCGAGCGCCGCACGGCCGGTTTCGGCGACGTGCCCCATCGCTTCGGCGGCGCGGCCGGGATCGCGGGCCGTCGTCACGGCCGAGCCGTCGGCGAGCGTCACCATGACGGTGAGGCTGTGCGAGACGATGTCGTGCATCTCGCGGGCGATGCGGGAGCGCTCGAGCGCGGTCGCGAGCTGCGCCTGTTGGTCGCGTTCGCGGGCGAGGTCGTGGGCACGATCGATGAGCGCGTTCAGGTAGCGGCGCCGATTGCCGACGGTCACACCGACGAGGGTCGCGATCAGCAGCAGCACGGTGAACTGCGTGGCGGATGCCGCTGGCGGCGCGCCGAACGGCGTCACCGAGTCGCGGCCCTGCACGAACACGGCGAGTTGGGTCGAGATCGTGGCGACGACGACCGAGCCGGCGAAACCGATCCAGGCGTCGCGGGTCGAACGGTAGACGGCGAGCGCATACAGCGCGAAGACCATCGGCAGCACGTCGACCGAGCTGAACGGATACACGCACAGTGCCGCGATCCAGGCGACGGCCGTGAGCAGCCAGGGCCGGCTGCGCCGAACGAACACGAGCGCGGCCGCGGTGCCCACGACGCCCCCGACTCCCGCGAGGATCGCGGCGGGCGGCCTCGGTTCCGGGAGGAACCCGCCGGCGAGGGTCGCGGCGAAGGTCGGTACGAAATACAGGATCGCGACGAGCCAGTCGACGAGTCGCGGATGCCTCGCCCAGAACTGCCGGATCACCCCGGGTGGTTTCGGCAGACGAAGTTCTCCCCCGACTACCGAAGCCGGGTAGCCGGGGGAGAGCGGTGCTTCCGTCATGGACTGGACTCTACGCGTCCCGTCGCTTCAGCAGCACCGCAGCGCCGGCCATGGATGCCCCCACCCAGGCGAGCACGATCAGGAGGTTCACCCAGGCGCCGAGTTCGTCGGCGGTCGGCGCGGCCGTCGTCGACGTGAAGATGCCGAGGCCCGCGCTCGAGAAGAGGTACGGGATGACCTCGCGCGCCCAGTCGGCGGGGATCATCTGCAGCACCGTCGGCAGCAGCAGCATGACGCCGAGCACCGTGGCGATGCCGCCCGCGCTGCTGCGGATCATGGTGCCGACACCGAGCGCGAACACCGAGACGAGCGCGAGGTAGAGCGCACCGCCGAGCAGCGGCAGGAAGATCGCGGCGTCGGCGATGTTCGCCGAGACGTCGATGCCCGCGAACACGACCGACGAGACCAGGAACGCACCGAGGTTTGCGAGAAGCCCGACGACGAACGTCGCGACGAACAGCACGATCGCCTTGGCGGTGAGGGCCGGCAGCCGCTTCGGCACGGCCGTGAGCGTCGAACGGATCATGCCCGTGGTGTACTCGCCGCTGACGACGAGCACGCCGAGCACGCCGGCGACCAGTTGGCCGAAGAAGACTCCGAACACCGACGACTGCATGATCAGCGTGGACTGCTCGGAGGCGGGGGCGCCCGCCGCATCCGCTCCGCCGTTCATGCCGCTGACCATGCTGAGCGACATGATGAGCGCCATGCCGAGCGAGATCGCGATGACGATGAGGTACGACCAGGTGGTCGAGCGGAGGCTCTTGAGCTTGATCCACTCGGAGCGGAGCACGCCGCCGAACGTCAACGAGGTGGAGTGCGCGCGCTGCGACGGGTGCGCCGGCGGGGTGATCGTGGTCATCGGACTGCCTCCGTGCGGTATTCGACGGCGTCGGAGGTCAGGGCCATGTAGGCCTCTTCGAGCGACGCGCTGAGGGGAGTGAGTTCATGGATCGTGAGCTGGTTGAGGGCCGCGAGGTCGCCGATTCCGGATGCCTCGACTCCCGTCACCTCGAGCACTCCCGCCTCGGAGCGGATGACCGCGACCTCGGGGGCCGCGAGCAGCTCGGCGAGCTGCGACGAGTGCGGTGAGCGCACGAGCACGCGGGGACGCGTGCCGCCCGCGATGATGTCGGCGACCGGTGCGTCGGCGATGATCTCGCCGCGGCCGAGCACGATGAGATGGTCGGCCGTGAGCGCCATCTCGCTCATGAGGTGCGAGGAGAGGAAGATCGTGCGGCCCTCCGAGGCGAGGTGGCGCACGAACTGGCGCACCCACAGCACGCCCTCGGGGTCGAGGCCGTTGACGGGCTCGTCGAGGATGAGCGTCGCCGGGTCGCCGAGCATCGCCGCCGCGATGCCGAGTCGCTGGCCCATGCCGAGCGAGAACCCGCCGACGCGCTTGCGGGCGACGGACTCGAGGCCGGTGAGCTCGATGACCTCGCGCACGCGGCTCGCGCCGATGCCGTGCGTGGCGGCCATTGCGAGCAGGTGGTTGTAGGCGCTGCGGCCGGTGTGCACGGCCTTCGCGTCGAGCAGGGCGCCGACCTCGTGCAGTGGCGCCCGGTGCGCGGCGTACGGCTTGCCGTTGACCGTGACGCTGCCGTCGCTCGGGCGGTCGAGCCCGACGATCATGCGCATCGTGGTGGACTTGCCCGCGCCGTTCGGTCCGAGGAACCCGGTGACCTGCCCCGGGCGGACGGTGAAACTGATGTCGTTGACGGCGGTCTTCGCGCCGTAGCGCTTGACGAGCCCTTCTGCCGTGATCATGCTTCAACGCTAGAGATCGCGCGGCTCGGCGACATCCGTCTTGAGAATGGTTCAGGGCGGGCCGAGGTGGTACCGAAGTACCACTCGACCCGCCCTGAGCGGTCGTGCGAGGTTCTACTCTGCGTCGCGCGCCTGCGCGGCGAGTGCGCGCTCGACGCCGGCGACGTTCTCGACGACGAGGCGGCGCAGTGCCGGCGCCGCGTCGGCGTTGGCCGCGAGCCAGGCGTGGCTCGCATCGACGAGCTCGTGGCTGGCGAGCGGCGCGGGGTAGAGCAGGTCGACGAGCTTCTCGGCGATCGCGTAGCTGCGGCTCGTCCAGACGCCGTCGAGCATGCCGAAGTACCGCTCGATGTACGGCGCCAGCAGCGACTGGTCGTCGGCGCGCACGAAGCCGGCCGCGGTCGTGCGCACGATCGAGTTCGTCGCCGTGTCGACGTCGATGATCGAGGCCCACGCGCGCTGCTTGCCCTCGGCGGTCGGCGTCGCCGCGAGGGCATGCGCGGCCGACTCCTGGCCCGTGGCGGTCTTGTCCGAGGCGAGGCGTGCGTCGATCTCCGCATCGCCCGCTCGGCCGGCGGCGACGAGCGCGATGAGCAGCTCCCAGCCGAGGTCGGTGTCGATGTCGAGACCGTCGAGCGTGATCGAGCCGTCGAACAGGCCCGCGAGGGCGTCGATGTGCGATCCGGCCTCGGCGATCGAGGCGAACGCCTTCACGAACTGGAACTGGGCGTCGCTGCCGGCCGCGGCCTCGCGTGCGAGCTGCCAGAACCCGTCGGCGAGGGTGCGGCGGGCGTCGGCCCGGCGCTCGGGGGCGACGTACGAGCTCGCCGCGAGCTGCGCGTTCGCGAGGATGATGCGCAGCGTCGTCGACTCGGTCTCGCTCGCGATGTTGCCGAGCACGAGCTCGAGGTAGTCGCTCGCGCTCGTCTCGGCGTCGCGCACGGCGTCCCACACCGAGCTCCAGACGAGGGCGCGTGCGAGTGGGTCCTCGATCTTCGACAGGTTGGCGATCGCGACCTGCTGCGACGCCTCGTCGAGACGGATCTTCGCGTAGGCGAGGTCGTCGTCGTTGAGCAGCACGAGGTCGGGGCGGACGAGACCGACGAGCTCCGCGACATCCGTTTGCTCGCCGTCGATGTCGAGCTCGACGCGGTGCTCGCGCACGAGCTTGCCGTCGACGAGGTTGTAGAAGCCGATCGCGGCGCGGTGCGGGCGGATCGTCGGGTAGTCGGGGTGCGCCGACTGCAGCACGGTGAACGCGGTGATCGTGCCCGCGTCGTCCGTCGCGATCTCAGGGCGCAGGGTGTTGACGCCCGCGGTCTCGAGCCAGAGCTTCGACCAGGCCGACAGGTCGCGGCCGCTCGCGACCTCGAGCTCGGAGAGCAGGTCGGCGAGGGTCGTGTTGCCCCACGCGTGCTTCTTGAAGTACGCCGAGACGCCCGTGAAGAACGCCTCGATGCCGACCCAGGCGGCCAACTGCTTGAGCACCGAACCGCCCTTGGCGTACGTGATGCCGTCGAAGTTGACGAGCACGTCTTCGAGGTCGCGGATCTCGGCGACGATCGGGTGCGTCGAGGGCAGCTGGTCCTGACGGTACGCCCAGCTCTTCTCCATCGAGTTGAAGGTCGTCCACGCGTGGTGCCACTCGGTGGCCTCGGCGGTGGCGATCGTCGACGCCCACTCGGCGAACGACTCGTTCAGCCACAGGTCGTTCCACCACTTCATGGTGACGAGGTCGCCGAACCACATGTGCGCGAGCTCGTGCAGGATCGTGACGACCCGGCGCTCCTTGATCGCGTCGGTGACCTTCGAACGGAACACGTAGACCTCGGTGAAGGTCACCGCGCCCGCGTTCTCCATCGCGCCGGCGTTGTACTCGGGCACGAAGAGCTGGTCGTACTTCGTGAACGGGTATGGCACGTCGAACTTGCCCTCGAAGTAGGCGAAGCCCTGCTTCGTCTTCTCGAAGATGTAGTCGGCGTCGAGGTACTGCGAGAGGCTCTTGCGGCTGAACACGCCGAGGGGGATGACCCGCCCGTCGGAGCTCGTGAGTTCGTCGCGCACGACGTCGTAGGGGCCGGCGATGAGCGCGGTGATGTAGCTCGACATGCGCGGCGTCGGCTCGAACGCCCATGTGGCCGTCGAGACGTCTCCGGTGGTCGACCCGCCCTCTCCGCTGGTTGAGCCTGCCGAAACCGGCTCGGGCGTCGGCTGGTTCGACACGACCTGCCAGTGCGACGGCGCGGTGACCGTGAACCTGAACTCGGCCTTCAGGTCGGGCTGCTCGAACACGGCGAACATGCGGCGCGAGTCGGGCACCTCGAACTGGGTGTAGAGGTAGACCTCGCCGTCGGCGGGGTCGACGAAGCGGTGCAGGCCCTCGCCCGTGTTCATGTAGCGGCCGTCGGCGACGACGACGAGTTCGTTCTCAGCGGCGAGGTTCGGCAGCTGGATGCGCACGCCGTCGCTCACCTCGGCGGGGTCGAGTTCGACGCCGTTCAGGGTGACCGAGTGCACGGTCGCCGTGATGGCGTCGATGAACGTCGACGCACCCGCGGTCGCGGTGAATCGCACGGTCGTCTGGCTGCGGAACACCTCCGGCCCTGTGGTGACGTCGAGCACGACGTCGTAGTCGCGCACCGAGACGAGCGCTGCACGCTCCTCGGCTTCGATTCGGGTGAGGTTCTCTCCGGGCACGTCTGCTCCTTCGGCAGTCATCGACGCGGCTCGTGGCCGCAGGCAACGTGCATCAGCCTAGCTCTCGAGGCGGGCTGCGGTCATCAGGTCGGGCGGTCGAAGGGCGAGCGGATGCCGCGGCTCACGTCACCAGTCGGCGCGCGAGTAGTCCTTCAGGAACACGCCCGTGACGTCTTCGCCGGCCTCGCCGCGCACGATCGGGTCGTACACCCGCGCCGCGCCGTCGACGAGGTCGAGCGGGGCGTGGAATCCCTCCTCGGCGAGCCGGACCTTCGTGGGGTGCGGCCGCTCGTCGGTGATCCAGCCCGTGTCGACGCTCGTCATGAGGATGCCGTCGGCGAGCATCTCCTTCGCGCTCGTGCGTGTGAGCATGTTCATCGCGGCCTTCGCCATGTTGGTGTGCGGATGCCCCGGGCCCTTGTAGCCGCGACTGAACACGCCCTCCATCGCCGAGACGTTGACGACATAGGTGCGACGGGCCACCGACGCGGCCAGCGACGCCCTCAGGCGGCTCACGAGGATGAACGGGGCCGTCGTGTTGCAGAGCTGCACCTCGAGCATCTCGAGCGGATCCACGTCCTGCACGACCGCGCTCCAGCTGTTCTCGTGGTGCAGGTCGGGCACGAGGCCGCCGGCGTCGATCGCGGTGCGGTCGGCGAGCTTCGCGAGCGAGCTCGAACCGGGGGCGAGGGCGAGGGCCGTGAGGTCGTCGGCCGTCATCGTGCCGGCGAAAAGCCCCGACGAGAGCACCGGGTGGCTCGACACGGAGTCGGCCAGCGCGAGCGGGTGCGCGTCGTTCGTGTGGCCGAAGCTCACGAGCTCGGGCATCGGGCCGCCCGGCAGCGGCGAGGACTCGGCCTCGACGAGGGGCGAGTACGAACCGGGGGAGCGGCGCACGGTCTGGGCCGCGTTGTTGATGAGGATGTCGAGGGAGCCCTGCGCAGCGACGTCGTCGGCGAGCGCGATGACCTGTGCGGGGTCGCGCAGGTCGATGCCGACGATCTTCAGTCGGTGCAGCCAGTCCCCGGCGTCGGGCATCGCGGCGAACCGGCGGGCGGCGTCGCGCGGGAACCGGGTCGTGATCGTGGTGTGCGCGCCGTCGCGCAGCAGGCGCAGCGCGATGTACATGCCGATCTTCGCGCGGCCCCCGGTGAGCAGGGCGCGCTTGCCCGTGAGGTCGGTGCGAGCGTCGCGCTTCGCGTGGCTCATGGCCGCGCAACTCGGGCAGAGCTGGTGGTAGAACGCGTCGACGAGGGTGTAGCGCTGCTTGCAGATGTAGCAGGGTCGCGCCACCTGCAGCTCACCGGCGGTGCGCGCGTCGGTGCCGCTCACGAGGTCGGCGCCGCGGGTCTCGTCGTCGATGCGGGTCGGTGCGCCCGTCGCGGTCGCGGCGATCACGGCTCGGTCGGCATCCTGCACGATCTTGCGCTTGGCGAGGCGGCGGGCGACCTTGACCGCCTTGAACATCTTCGCCGTCGCGCGGCGCACGGTCTCGAAGTCGGGATCGTCTTCGTCGAGCTCGCTGAGCGTGGCCAGCACCCGCAGCGTCGTCTCGAGATCGCGCGCGTCGATCGTGGGCGCGCTGACGGAGGCGGAGGCGTCGGAGGGCATCCGGCGATTCTACGTGCCGGAACCCCTGATCACCTGTGTGTGCCGCCACCCCGTTGGTCGAGTAGCGCGTCATTCGTTGGTCGAGTAGCGACGAAGGAGCGTATCGAGACCGCACCAGGTCTCGATACGGCGCTGGCGCGCCTACTCGACCAACGGAAGCGGGGGTAGCGTGACGCCATGAGCACCAGCACCGACGCCTCGGCATCGACCGCCGACCGGTACCGTGCGTTCGCCGAGGTCGAGGCGCACGGCATGTCCGCAACCTACGAGGCCTGGGCGGCGGGCGTGGCGATGGATGCCGCGGTGCTCGCCCTGATCGACGAGCTGCCATCGCAGAAGCGGCAGCCGAACCTCGTCTTCTCATCCGCTCGCCTGCTCGGCGTCCCGAGCGGCGACTACGCGGTGTTCGCGGCGTGGTTGGCCGAACACTGGAGCGCGGTGCGCGATGTCGCGTCGACCCACGCCACGCAGACGAACGAGGCCGCCCGATGCGCTCTGCACCTACCTGTGCTCGGCGGTATCGACGGCCCGATCGCGCTGCTCGAGGTCGGGGCATCCGCCGGCCTCTGCCTCTACCCCGATCGGTACAGCTACCGCTATTCGGGGCGAAGGCAGTTCGACCCCGTCGACGGCCCGAGCGAGGTCGTGCTCGACTGCACCCTGCGCGGTGGCGTGCCCGCGCCCGTTCCCGCGGTCATGCCCGAGGTCGTGTGGCGCGCCGGCATCGACCTGCACCCGCTCGACGTGCGCTCCCCGGCCGACGTCGACTGGCTCGACGCCCTGGTGTGGCCCGAGCACGATGATCGTCGAGCGCGGCTCCACGCCGCCGCCGAGATCGCGGCCCGCACTCCGCCGATGCTCGTCCGCGGCGACCTCAACGAGCAGCTCGCCGCGCTCGCCGCATCCGCCCCCGCCGATGCCACGCTCGTCGTCTTCCACACGGCGGTGCTCATGTACCTCGACGAGGCCGGCCGCGAGGACTTCGTCCGGCAGGTGGGTGAGCTGCCCGGTCACTGGCTCTCGGTCGAGGGGCGGAGCGTGGTTCCCGGCATCCGCGTGCGCGACGACGTGCCGAACGAGCGCAGCGATCTCGTGCTCGCCGTCGACGGGGTGCAGCGGGCCTGGGCGCAGCCCCATGGGCGTGCGCTCACCTGGGCGCCGAATCCCTAGACTTGGCGCATGCGCATCCACATCGCGACCGACCACGCCGGCCTCGAATTCAGCCGCACGCTCGTCGATCACCTGACCAACGGCGGTCACGAGGTCGTCGACCACGGCCCGGCCGTCTACGACGCCCTCGACGACTACCCGGCGTTCTGCATCAACGCGGCGCTCGGCGTCGCCCGCGACCAGGCAGCCGGCGTTCGCGCGCTCGGCGTCGTATTCGGGGGGTCGGGCAACGGCGAGCAGATCGCGGCCAACAAGGTCCGCGGCATCCGCGCAGCCCTCGTCTGGAGCATGGACACGGCGATCCTCGCGCGCGAGCACAACGACGCGAACGTCATCTCGATCGGCGCGCGCCAGCACACCGTCGAAGAGGCGATCCGCTACATCGACGCCTTCATCGCCGAACCCTTCTCGGGCGACGAGCGCCACGTGCGCCGCATCGCCCAGCTCGCCGAGTACGAGACGACGGGCGACATCGCGGGCAAGGGCGTCGACGTCTCGACAGGCACGACCAGCGGGCTCTGACGTGCCCGAGGGTCACTCCGTCCACCGCATCACCCGCCAGTTCGAGCGCAACTTCGTCGGGCGCGTCGTGCACGCCTCGAGCCCGCAGGGCCGGTTCGTCGCCGGGGCCGCCGAGATCGACGGTCGGCGCATGACCGATGCCCGGGCCGTCGGCAAGCAGATGTTCCTCGGTTTCGAAGGCGACGTCTGGCTTCGCGTGCACCTCGGCATATACGGCGCGTGGGACTTCGCGGGCGAGATCCTGATGGACGCCACGATCGCCTCGGCGAACGGGCGCATGGGCCAGACGAACCAGGCGGGCACGTTCCTCGACCGCCCGAACCCCGACGCGGTCGTCTTCGACTCGGCGGGCGAGAACTCACTGCAGTCGATCGGCGCGCCCCGCAAGACCCGGCTGCGCATGTCGGAGTCCGAGAAGGAGAGCGGCGCCAACGGTCTCGACACCTTCCCGCCCGAGCCGGTCGGGCAGGTGCGGGTGCGCCTCCTCACCGACACGATCTGCGCCGACCTGCGCGGCCCCACCGCGTGCGAGGTGCTCGACCCCGCCCAGGTCGAGGCCGTCGTCGGCCGTCTCGGCCCCGATCCGCTGCTCGACGACGGGCCCGAGGCCGAGGAGCGCTTCACCCGCACGATCCTGAAGAAGGCCACGCCGATCGGCCTGCTCCTCATGGACCAGAACGTGGTCGCGGGCATCGGCAACGTCTACCGGGCCGAACTGCTGTTCCGGGCGAAGCAGAATCCGCACACGCCGGGCAAGCTCGTGCCCGAAGAGCACGTGCGCCACCTGTGGCGCGACTGGGCGAAGTTGCTGCGCATCGGCGTCGAGACCGGGCAGATGATGACCATGGACGACCTCGACCCCGAGGCGTACCGCGCTGCAATGGCCAGCCGCGACGACCGGCACTGGGTGTACAAGCGCGAGGGCCTGCCCTGCCGGGTGTGCGGCACGAACATCGTTCTCGAGGAGATGGGCGCCCGCAAGCTCTACTGGTGCCCCTACTGCCAAGCATGACCCCCACCCCCACCCCACCTCGCACCGCCGAGTGTTAACGTTGCCGACGCGGGCCGGCGTGGTAGCGACCTCACTCGCGGGCCGGCGTTAACACTCGCGGAGGGCGACCAACGATGAGACAGAACCCCAGCTTCGCACTCGCGAGCGACGACGGCCTGAAGCGCCTCGTGCGCGAGCACCCGTGGATGACGATCGTCAGCATGACGGATGCCTCGGGCCTCGTCGCCTCGCACTACCCCGTGCTCCTCGACGAGACCGCCGACGGCATTTCGCTGCTCACCCATGTCGGGCGCCCCGACGAGGTCCTGCACGAGCTCGGTCGCCACGAGGTCATGGTCATCGCGCAGGGACCGCACGGCTACATCTCGCCCGGGTGGTACGACGCGAAGCCCGCACTGCCCACCTGGAACTTCGTCTCCGCCCACATGTACGGCACGCCCGAGATCCTCTCCGACGAAGAGAATCTCCGGGTGCTCGAAGCGCTCGTCGATCACTTCGAAGACGCCATGCCAGAGCCGCGGCGCATGCGCGGAACCATCGAGAACGCCGAGTACGCCGACCGCATCGCTGCAGGCACCGTCGGCCTCCGCATCCCGATCACGCGCTTCGTCGCGAAGAACAAGATGAGCCAGAACAAGCCGGCGGAGACCGTCGAGCGCATCATCGGCGAACTCGAGGGCGACGGCCGCTACGCCAGCCCCGCGCTCGCCGCGGAGATGCGTCGTACGCACGACGAGATGCGGGCGGCCACGGCATGAGCGACGCGATCGTCGCCGGCGCGCCGGCTGGCCGAGCGGATGCCGCTGAACCCCTCATCCTCGCCGGTGTGCGACTGCCCGGCACCGAGGGGATCGTCGACGTGCACCTCGCCGACGGCCGCGTTGTCGCGGTGGTGCCGAGCGGGGAGACGCCGGGGGAGACGCCGACGAGCGGCATCCGTCGTCTCGAACTGGACGGACGCTTCGTCGTGCCGGGCCTCTACGACCGGCACGTGCACTTCTCCCAATGGGCCATGGTCTCGCGCCGTCTCGATCTCGACGGCGCGGAGTCGGCCGCGGCCGTGGCGTCGCTCGTGGGGGCATCCGTCGACCGCGGCGAGCGCGAGGTGATCGGCTTCGGCTACCGTGACGGGCTCTGGGCCGACGCCCCGACCCGCGCGGTGCTCGACACCGTCTCCGGCGACGTGCCGGTCGTGCTCGTCGCCGCCGACCTGCATGCCTGCTGGCTGAACTCCGCTGCCCTGCGCCGATACGGGGTGGAGGAACTCACCGGTGCGAGCGGGGTGCTCCGCGAAGACGACTGCTTCCGGCTCGTGCGCGAGATCGACGACGTCGCCGATGACGTGCTCGACGGCTGGGTCGCCGATGCCGCGCGCCAAGCGTCGCGCCGGGGCGTGGTGGGGATCACCGAGTACGAGATGCGGTGGAACCGCGACGACTGGGTCCGCCGGGTCGCCGGGGGAGCCGACGCGCTGCGCGTGTCGTTCGGCATCTACACGCAGCACCTCGAACGTGCGATCACCGAAGGGCTCCGCACGGGTGACGAGGTGCCGGGCTCTGCCGGGCTCGTCACGGTCGGCGGATACAAGGTCATCACCGACGGCTCGCTCAACACCCGCACGGCGTGGTGTTTCGACCCGTATCCCGGTCTCGGCGCCGACGAGCACCCCTACGGGCTCGCCACCGTGCCGTACGACGAGCTCGTGCCACTCATGCGACGCGCCCACGAGGCGGGCATCACCCCGGCCGTGCACGCCATCGGCGACCAGGCCAACGCCCGGGTGCTCGACGCGTTCGAAGCCGTCGGCTGCACCGGCTCGATCGAGCATGCGCAACTGCTGCGCCGCGACGACGTCGCCCGCTTCGCACGACTCGGCGTCGTCGCGAGCGTGCAGCCCGAGCACGCCATGGATGACCGCGACGTCGCCGACCGGTACTGGGCCGGGCGCACCGACCGGGCGTTCATGCTCGCCGGCCTCGCGGCGGCGGGTGTCGAACTGGCCCTCGGCTCCGATGCCCCGGTTGCCCCGCTCGACCCGTGGGTCGCGATCGCCGCCGCAGTGGGCCGTACCCGTGACGGGCGCGAGCCCTGGCATCCCGAGCAGGCGATCGAAGCACGCATCGCGCTCGCCGCATCGACCGGTCGGCACGGCGCCGACGTGCGCGCCGGCGGCCCCGCCGACCTCGCCGTGCTCGAACTCGACCCGTTCGCGGCATCCGTCGACGAACTGCGCGCCATGCCAGTCGCGGCGACCCTGCTCGCCGGGCGCCTCACCCACTCGTCGTCGGTCGAGTAGCGACGAAGGGGGAAAACCCCCGCACCGATTCGGCTGCGCACCGGCTGTGGCGGATTCGTGCCGCTCGCGAGGCTTGAATCATGCCAGCGACACGCCATCACCCCTCTCGCCTTCGTCGACCCCGAGCCGTGCTCGGCACCGCGCTCGCCGCAGTGGCCGCCGGGGGCCTCGTCGCGATCGCGTTCGCCGGGTGCGGCGTCGTCGGGCCCGGCCCGATCTCGACCGTCGGCGAGGTCGCCTTCGACACGCCGCTCGCGATCCCGCCGCTCGCCGAGTCGACCGTCGACGTCGACGGCACGCGGGTGTTCTCGCTCGACGCGCAGTCAGGCACGACCGAGTTCACGTCGGGCGTGCCGAGCGACACCTGGGGCTTCAACGGCAGTTACCTCGGGCCGACCCTCGTCGCCGAGCGCGGCGAGCACGTGCGCGTCGACGTCACGAACTCGCTCGACGAACCCACGACCGTGCACTGGCACGGCATGCACCTGCCGGCCGAGATGGACGGCGGCCCCCACCAGATGGTGGCCCCGGATGCCTCGTGGTCGCCCGAATGGGACATCGACCAGCAGGCCGCAACGCTCTGGTACCACCCCCACCCGCACGGCGAGACCGAGAAGCACGTCGCCAAGGGGCTCGCGGGCATGTTCATCGTCAACGACGAGCACGAACGCTCGCTCGGCCTGCCGTCGGAGTACGGCGTCGACGACGTGCCCGTCATCGTGCAGGACGCGGGCTTCTCGGCGGGCGGCGAGCGGGAGTCGACGCAGCGCGGCTACGCCGGCGGGATGGGCGACGAGCTCATCGTCAACGGCACCCGCGGGCCGTTCCTCGACGTGTCCGACGAGCTCGTGCGCCTGCGATTGCTGAACGCCTCGACGGCGCGTACCTACGCATTCACGTGGAGCGATGCGCGCCCCGTCGAGCTCATTGCGACGGACGGCGGGCTGCTCGAGTCATCCGTCTCGCTCGATCACGTGCGGCTGTCGCCCGGTGAGCGCGCCGAAGTGCTGCTGCGCGTCGCACCCGGCGAGCGGGTCGTGCTGCAGTCGAAGATGACGCCGGAGATCGCGGGACTCGTCGGACCGGTCGCCGCGACCAACGGCGGCAGTGACGCATTCGACGTGCTCGAGGTGCGCGCCGCCGGGGCGCTCACGCCGTCGCCGCCGGTGCCCGCCGTGCTCAACACGATCGACGACTTCGACGAGGCCGAGGTCGCGACGACCCGCACCTTCACGCTGGGCGACAGCTTCGAGATCAACGGACGGTCGATGGACATGGGTCGCATCGACGAGACCGTGACCGTCGACACGCTCGAGCGCTGGATCGTGGAGAACCCGAACGCCGTGCCGCACAGCTTCCACGTGCACGACGTGCAGTTCCGCATCGCATCGATCGACGGCGCGGCACCGCCGCCGGAACTCGCCGGCTGGAAGGACACGATCTTCGCCGAGCCCGAGAAGAAGTACGAGCTGCTGATGCGCTTCGAGGACTACACCGACCCCGACACGCCGTACATGTACCACTGCCACCTGCTGTGGCACGAGGACCAGGGGATGATGGGCCAGTTCGCCGTCGTCGAGCCCGGCCAACGTGCGACGATGACTGAAGGAACCGAACATGAGCACTGACACCAGCATCACCGCCACGCCGTCCGCTCCTGCAGCGACCACGGAGGCGGCAGCGAAACGCCGCGGCTACTGGTCGCTCTGGGCCACGGTGCCGCGGGAGTTCGCCTTCCTGATCCTCACGATGCCCATCGCGATCACCGGGCTGGTGGTGCTCTCGACGACGTTCTTCACCGGTCTCGGCCTGATCTTCCTCGTCTTCGGCATCTTCATCGTGGTCGCATCGCTCTTCGTCGCCCGCGGTTTCGGCACCCTCGAGCTCGTGCGGCTGCGCTGGGCGGGCCGCGCCGAGATCGTTCGACCGGCGTGGGAGCGCGGCAACCGCGAACAGGGCTTCTGGCGTTCGTTGTTCGCACCGTTCGTCGACGGGCACTACTGGCTCTACATGTTGCACGGGTTGGTGATCAACCCGATCATCAGCGTCATCTCGTGGAGCATCACGGTCGCATGGACCTCGGTGGCCCTCGGCGGCACGACCGGATGGATCTGGCAGCGCTTCATTCCCGACGGCCGAGACGACCAGGACTTCTGGCTCTACGACGTCGTCGTCGACTGGATGTTCCCGGGCAACACGCTGAACGTCGACGCGCGAGTCGGTGAGGCGGTCTTCGAGTTCGTCATCGGCGTGATCTTCCTCGCGACGCTGCCGTTCGTGTTCCGCGGACTCACCCTGCTGCACGACGTCATCGCACGCGGAGTGCTCGGAACCTGGCGCTCGGAGGCGCTCGAGCGCGAGGTCGCACAGCTCGACGCGTCGCGCGGCGCTGCGGTGCAGGCCGAAGACGCGTCGCTGCGGCGCCTCGAACGCGACATCCACGACGGCCCGCAGCAGCGGCTCGTGCGACTGCAGATGGACCTCGCCGCGATCGAGCGCAAGCTCGAGCGCGACCCCGAGTCGGCACGAGAACTGCTCGGCGAGGCCCGCGACCAGGCCCGCGAGACCCTCGACGAGCTGCGTGCGCTCTCGCGCGGATTCGCCCCGCCGATCCTGCAGGATCGCGGACTCGCCGTCGCCCTGCAATCGGTCGCGGCGCGCAGTCCGATTCCGGTGACCGTCGAGATCGAACTGCCGACGGATGCCTCGCTGCCCGCGTCGATCGAGCGCAACGCCTACTTCGTGGCCGCCGAACTGCTCACGAACGCCGTCAAGCACGCCGAGGCGAGCGGGATCCGCCTCGCCGTCGCGACGCGTGACACGGGAGCGACCGGGCACTGGCTCGACCTGTGGGTGACCGACAACGGCCGCGGCGGGGCAGCGCTCACCGCCGGACACGGCCTCGCCGGCCTCGAAGAGCGCGTGCAGGGCCTCCGGGGCATGCTCGTCATCGACAGCCCCGTCGGCGGCCCCACGACGATCGGTGCACACATCCCGTTCGCGCCGCTCGCGGGCACGCTGGTCGAGTAGGCCCGGACCACCGGTGCTCCGGTGATCGAGTAGGCCCGCCAGGGCCGTATCGAGATCCCGCAACGACCCGCCGATAGTGTGGGGGCATGACCGATCGCGCCCCGCTCCGCATCGTGCTCGCCGAGGATTCGGTGCTGCTCCGCGAGGGGCTCGTGCGGCTCTTCGACGAGGCCGGGTTCGAGACGGTGGCGGCGTACGGCGAGGCCGATTCGCTGCTCGCGACGCTCGACGAGACCCGGCCCGACCTCGCGATCCTCGACGTGCGCATGCCCCCGACCTTCCGCGACGAGGGGGTGCGCGCGGCCATCGAACTGCGGCGCCGCATGCCGAAGGTGGGCGTGCTGCTGCTCAGCCAGTACGTCGAGGGAACGTACGCCCACGAACTGCTGTCGTCGGGCGAAGGCGGCATGGGCTACCTGCTGAAAGACCGCGTCGCCTCGCTCGACGAACTCGAAGACGCCGTCGAGCGGGTGAGTCAGGGCGGCACCGTGCTCGACCCGCAGGTCGTTCGCGAGCTGCTCGCCCGGCGCAGCGACCCCCTCGAGACCCTGACCCCCCGCGAGCGCGAGGTCATGACGCTCATGGCCGAGGGCCGCACGAACGCGGGCATCGCGAAGCAGCTCTTCATCGGCGTCGGCGCGGTCGAGAAGAACGTCACCTCGATCTTCCAGAAGCTCGGCCTCGAAGACTCGGGCACCGACCACCGCCGCGTGCTCGCCGTGCTCACCTGGCTGCAGCGCTGAGCTTTGCCCGTCATGCAGCCGTGCGCGCGTCGTCGGCTCGGCCGCTCGGCCGCTCGGCCGCTCAGCCGCTCAGGCCGTGGGACCGCTGCGGAGCGGGACGTGCGTGCGCAGCACCTGCAGGTAGCTCCGGTAGCCCCGAACCATCCAGAACAGGAACGAGATCACCGCGACGACCGAACCCGCGGCGATCGACCACCCCACCGACGCGCTGAGGGCGTAGATCAGCGCACCGGTGAAGAGCCCGATGAGTGCGGTGTTCACGACGAGCATCACCATCATCGAGCTCGCGAACACCTGCGAGCGGTCGCGTGCCGCGAACGGATAGTAGGTGATGCCGATGCCCGTCTCGTCATCGCTCGTGCCCATCAGGAAGTACCGCCCGATGCCCGGGTCGAGATCGAGGTAGGCGCCGCGCAGACGATTCATCGCGAGCACGTACGCGAGATCCTCGGTCGCGGTGTTGAACACCCGCAGTTGGGTGATCACTCCGAGCAGCACGAGAAGTGCCAGCACGCCGAGGGCTGCGACTCCGAACCATCCGCGGAACCCGGTCGCGTTGCCGAGCACGCCGAGCGTGACGAGCCCCGCCGACACGAGCGTGAGGAAGATCGCGATGCGGGTGAGCACTTCGCTCTGCGTCGTCGATCGCGAGGCGAGCAGGCTCCAGTGCTCGGTGGCCAGCATCTGCGCGCGCAGCGACTTCTGCGCATCGGTCAGGGGCGGGCCGGATGCCGCGGCCGAACCTGCGCCCGCGGCATCCGCCGAAGACGAAACAGGCCCGGGTGCGTCGGCCGTCATACCGGCATTCTGCACCCGGGCCCGTCAGCCCGCCATCGCGCGTTACTTCACGGCGACGTGGGAGAAGAGGAACCAGCGGTCCTTGTCGAGCCCCTGACGGATCTCGATCACGATGTCCTGGCTCACCGGGTCGAGCTCGGCCAGGCCGTCAATCGCCTCGGCGACCTTCGCGGCCGCGATGTCGATCTGCGCGACGACGTCGGCGATCGCCTCGTCGTAGGGCTGGAACCCGAGCTTCGGGTTGACCGCACCGCTCTTCTCGGCCACCGACTTCAGGCGGCCGTCGACGGGGAGGCCGAGGGCGACGACCCGTTCGGCCGCGAGATCGGTCCACTCCTGCGCGTGTGCCACGACGACGTCGAGCAGCTCGTGCACCGCGATGAAGTTCACTCCGCGCACGTGCCAGTGCGCCTGCTTGGCGTTGACGCCGAGGGCCACGAGCTCTTGCACGACGGGAGTGAGGAACTGGGCGACGCCTGCGGCGACATCGGCGTTCGCGCCGGCGTTGAGGGTCGTGGAGGCAGTCTTGGTGTCGGTCATCGGTAAACCTTCCCTTGAACGTGTGTGCTAACTACAACGCTACGTGGGTGCCCCGATATTTCAAGGAAGGGAAGGCTCGGCTGATGCGGGGGTGACCGTCGCCACCATCATCGCGGTGATGGCGACCTCGTTGCGGCGGCGGCGGTGGCGTCGATCGTTGGTCGTCGAACCGTTGTGCGGCCGACGAGAGCGGTTGGAGAGTCGTGGACGACACGGGTGATCTACCGTGTCTCGATGGAGGGGATGACGGGAATCGAACCCGCGTAATCAGTTTGGAAGACTGAGGCTCTACCATTGAGCTACATCCCCGCGCACCCGTTCGCGGGCACTGGATCATCGTAGTACACGATGGCCCCTGTCTCGTTTCGCACGCACGCTCGGCGCCGGATCGAGCCCTACCGCAGCGCCGCGATCGACCGGATCGTGCCGCGCGCGAGCCGCAGCTGCCGCTCATACGTCGCGGCGAGCACGACGAGCAGCACCCCGGCGACGCCGAGCCACAGCCACCACCAGTCGGCGTCGTAGAGCGCCGTGATCCACGGCCAGAGCTGCACGAGTGCGTGCGCGAGCAGCACCGCGCCTCCGAGTAGCAGAGGCGCTTGCAGTCGCCGCGTCGCACCGACGGCGACGGCGACGACCGCGACCATCCCGAGCGTCACGATGCGCCAGAGCTCCGGATCGGTGAAGTCGGCCGCGAGCGGCGGAACGAGCAGCACGGCGAGCCCCGGCCCGAGCGCGGGCCAGCTGCCGAGCTCGGGGGAGCGCCGCATGCGGAACACGCCTGCGCCGAGCAGCGCGACGCCGAGCGAGGCCGTGACGAGGTCGAACGGGTCGACGTGTCCCGACGCGAGTGCGATAGTGCCGCCGACGGCGAGCACGCCGAGCGTCGTCCACCCGACCCCCGCACCCGCGATCGGTCGCGCGGTCGTCGCGGCACTCGCGATGTGCACCAGCGCGAGCGCCGGGAACAGCACGGCCGCGCGCACCAGCGGCGCGTCGTCAGAGACGATCGCGACGAGCGTCGGCACCGCTGCGAAGGCGATGGATGCCGCGAGCAGCACCTCCGCCGGCCAGGCTGGTCGTGACGCGGTGCGGGCCCAGATCAGGGCGATCGCGGCGCCTGCCACGAGTGCGATGAGCGGCCAGAACTCGGTGAAGAGCACGCTGTCGCCCGCGACTGCGCCCGAGGCGACGTCGCCCGCGACCGCGCCCGAGGCGACGGCCGAACCACGCACGAGCGCGGCGCCCGTGAATGCGACCCACCCGGTCAGCACTCCGAGGAGCCGCACGGGCACTCCGCGCGCGATCTCGGGCAGGAACGACGCGGCGATCGCGAGGACGAGGCCGATGGCGACGAGCATGAGGGTGCGCAGCTCGGAGTCGCCCGCCATGCCGACGCTGGGCAGCACCGCGACGGCAGCCGCCGACCCGAACAACGCCGTGCGGCCGTCGGCGGCACGCGCGCCACCTCGAGCACCCGTGCCGGCCGTGCCGGCCGTGCCGGCCGTGCCGGCCGTGCACCGCCAGGTGATGAGCCCGCCCGTCACGGCGAGGGCCGCGGCGAGCGGCAGGGTGTACGCCTCGACATCGTCGACCCCGTCGCCCGAGAGCCGGGTCCACACGGTCGCGACGCCGAGCCCGAGACTCACCCAGCTCAGATGCCGCAGCGGCCGATCGCCGCCGATCGGGTCGCCGTCGAGTGCCGCGATCACGAGCGGTACCGGGGTGAGCAGCAGCAGGACGAGCCATGGCTCCGCGACGGAGAAGGGGCCCGAGAGACCCGAGACGAGCGCAGTCAGGCCGATCAGCCCGACGGCCATGGCCCAGACAGCTCGGGTCGGATCCGCGCGTGGCGGCACGACGTGCGCGAGAGCCGCGGCGAGCAGGGCGGCGCCGGCGAGGCCGATGCCGATGAACTCGGGGCCGAACACGAGATCGACGACCACAGCCGAGCCGAACGCGAGGGCGATGGGCGCCACGGCTGCGAACGCGACGCGAAGAGCCGTGGGCGTGCCGAGGCGGAGCCACAGCACTCCCGCGGCGACGAAGAGCGCCGCGGGCAGCCAGCGCAACGAGGCATCCGCTTCGAATGCGAGCCCGAAGATCGAGACGACGGATGCCGCGAACAGCGGAACCACGGCGGCCAGGCGATCGACCGCACTGCCGACGCCAACGAACACGGCGGCGACGAGCAGCGCCGCGGCGACGGTGGCGAGCCACATCCACGGCGACGACCACGCGGCGACGAGCGGGGAGAACCCTGCCTCGACCCAGAGCGGAATGGAGAAGACCGCACTCGCGACGAGCGTCGAGGCGATCGCGAGATGGGCGGCGCCGATCGCCGGAGCCGTCGTGGCGGGCCAGACCCGAACAGCGAGCACGCGCCCGGCGACGGTCAGCACGATCACGAGCGCCACCGCCCACGGCCACACCGGCGAACTCGAGTACCCGACCCACCAGGCGAGGCCGGAACTCGCGACACCCGCGGCGGCGAGCACCGTGAGCAGGCCAGGGATCGCGAGACGGCGCGTGGCGATGGCGAGCGCGGCCGCGGCGAGCACGAGCAGCACTGCAGCGGCGATGCCCGGGCCAGGGGAGACCGCGGCAGCGGTGATGCCGCCCGCGAACGCCGCTCCGGCGGGGATCGCGGCGAGCGCTCGGCCGCGGCGCAGCAGCATCGTCACGACGAGCGCGCCGGCCGAGACGACGAACGGCACGAGCACGACCGCGAGGTCGTGGTCGGGCGCGGCCGACGACAGCGGCTGTGCGACGTCGAGACCCCACGGCGGCACGCTGGCCGCGAGCCGCGACCCGATCGCACCGAGGCCGAGGAACGCGCCGGGAACTGCGGAACCGCCGGCGACGAGCACCGCGGCCATGCCCGCCGCGAACGCATCGCGTGCCGGGGAGCCCTGCAGTCGCGTGCCCACGGCGAGCACGCTCGCGACGAGGCCGGCGGCCGCCGGCGCGAGCCACAGCGAGGGCTCGTCCGCGAGCTCGCGGAAGATCGCCGCGGACGGGGCGAGCGCGAGCGCCAGCCCGAACGCCGGTGCCGCGATCTGCCCCCAGGCCGGCGCCATCGCGCGCCGTCTGCGCACCGCGACGAGCGCGATGAGCCAGGCGGCGGCGACCGCGAGATACTCCCACAGTTGGCTCCAGGCGACCTCGGGCACCGCCCAGTACGCCGGCAGGAAGGCGAGGGCTGCGGCGAAGAAGCCCGCCGCCATCACGATCACGCGCTCGACCATGGCCGGCAGCAGCACCGCGACGGAGCCGAGCAGCGAGACGGCGAGCAGCCCCACCAGGAACGGCGTGCTGAGCTGATCGTCGGGGGCGGCCTCGCTCGCGAGGAGGAACACGCCGACCGGTGCGAGCACGGCAGCGGCGAACCCGGTGACGCGGATGCCGCTCGCCGCGCGCACGCCGACGAGCGCGACGGCGACGATGAGCAGTGCGCCGCCGGTGTACGCGGCGCTCTCGATCGCGTCGGTGCCGAACAGCGCGTTGGCACGCACGATCCAGACGTCGAGCAGCAACAGCACGATGGCGACGGATGCCACGCCCTCCGCCGTTCCCGGAAGGCGGCGCGCCCGAAGCAGCCAGGCGACGCCGAGCACGGCGACGCTCGCGACGGCGATGATGACCGAGCGCACCTCGAGGCTCGCGACGAGGTAGGCGACGAAGAGGAAGACGATCGCCGTGATCGAGATGAGCACGACGCCGAGCGTCAGGAGCAGCACCTGCACGCCCGAGCGACCGGATGGCGGGGCGGCCGGTGTCGGGGCGACCGGCGCCGGGGCGGCGGGTGTCGGGGCGGCCGGTGTCGCAACCGCTGCCGCGCCCGTTGCGACAGCTCGGACTCGTACCGCCTGCGCCGCGCGCAGGCTCGTGATGAGCGATTGCCGCGCGACCTCGTCGTCGAACACCCGGCGACCGGCGCCGAGGAGCCCGGCGGCCGCCGGCACCGACAGGTCGAGACCGCAGCCGGCGCACACCGCCGAACCGAGCACGCTGAAGCACGCCGGGCAGAGCGTCGTGTCGATGAGGTGCGCGGGGGAGGCGGGCCAGCGTCGCAGGTCGCGGCGATCGGCGGGGTGCTCGGTCATGGCGACACTCTGCCACGGCGAGGGTCCGGTCCGTCGAACTCGTCCACAAGCACCGGCGGGGCGACGCTCGGCGCTTGCACATCGAGTGCCCCGAGCTGTGCAGTAGACTTTCCGGGGTCCATCCGTCTGACGCATGCTTCGGCATGCCCGCGCGGCTGAATCGACGAGTTGAGAGTCGCGACTCGGGGCGTAGCTCAGCTTGGTAGAGCGCCCGCTTTGGGAGCGGGAGGTCGCAGGTTCGAATCCTGTCGCCCCGACGAGTTGCACGACTCGACACGAACTTCCACACAACAGGAGAACTTCCACATGCCGACCACTTCGGTTGAGAAGCTGAGCCCCACTCGCGCCAAGCTCACCATCTCGGTGACGCCCGAGGAGCTGAAGCCCAGCATCGCCCACGCGTACGAGCACATCGCCGAGCAGATCAACGTGCCCGGCTTCCGCAAGGGCAAGGTGCCGCCGCCCATCGTCGACCAGCGCGTCGGCAAGGGTGCCGTGCTCGAGCACGCCGTCAACGAGGGACTCGACGGCTTCTACCGCGCCGCGGTCGCCGAGCACGAGCTGCGCCCGCTCGGCCGGCCCGAGGCCGACATCGTCGAGTGGCCCAGCGACAAAGACTTCTCGGGCGAGCTGCTGCTGGCCATCGAGGTCGACGTGCGCCCCGAGATCGAACTGCCCGCCTACGACGGCCTCGAGCTCACGGTCGACTCCGTCGAGGTCGCCGACGACGAGGTCGCCGAAGAGCTCGATCGTCTGCGCAGCCGCTTCGGCACGCTCATCACGGTCGACCGCCCCGCCAAGGCCGGCGACTTCGTGACCCTCGACCTCGTCGCCAAGATCGACGACGCCGAGGTCGACACCGCGAGCGGCATCTCGTACGAGCTCGGCTCCGGCGACCTCATCGAGGGCATCGACGAGGCGCTCGACACCCTCTCGGCCGGCGAGGTCACGACCTTCGAGTCGAAGCTCCTGGGTGGCGATCACGAAGGCGAGACCGCCGAGATCACCGTCACCGTCTCTGCGGTGAAAGAGCGTGAGCTCCCCGCAGCCGACGACGACTTCGCGCAGATCGCGAGCGAGTTCGACACGCTCGCCGAGCTGACCGACAGCCTCAAAGAGCAGGTCGCCCGCAACAAGTCGTTCGGTCAGGGCAGCCAGGCCCGCGACCTCCTCGTCGACAAGCTCCTCGAGCTCGTCGAGGTTCCCGTCGCACAGGCCGTCATCGACGACGAGGTGCACCGCCACCTCGAGAACGAGAACCGCCTCGAAGACGACGAGCACCGCGCAGAGGTCGCCGAGTCGAGCGAGAAGGCGTTCAAGACGCAGATCCTGCTCGACACGATCGCCGAGGCCGAGGAGGTGCAGGTCAGCCAGGACGAACTGACTCAGTACCTCGTGCAGGGCGCAGCCCAGTACGGCATGGACCCCAACGAGTTCGTGCAGATCCTCAGCCAGAACGGCCAGATCCCCGCCATGGTCGGCGAGGTCGCGCGCAACAAGGCGCTCGCGATCGCGCTCGGCAAGGCGAAGGTGACGGATGCCGCGGGCAAGCCCGTCGACCTCTCGGAGTTCACCGCCGTGGCCGCTGCCGAGGCCGAGGCCGAGGCAGAGGTCGTCGACGAGGCTGAAGAGATCGTCGAAGAGGCCGAGGCCGCCGAGAAGCCCGCGCCGAAGAAGCGCGCGCCCAAGAAGGCCGCCGCCGCTGCTGACGAGGCCGAGGCCGCTGCCGAGAAGCCCGCGCCGAAGAAGCGCGCTGCCAAGAAGGCCGACGCCGAATAATCGAGCATCGAAACGACAGGAGGGGCCGGGCGATTCGCTCGGCCCCTCCTGCGTTCGAACCGTCGCGGGAGCACATCGAGACCAGGGGAGTGCGATGAACTCGGGCGCCCGAGGCCGGGGAGCTGTGCGACGCGGTCGTCGCGTTCCGCGCCCTC
The DNA here is from genome assembly GCF_053619715.1 of Agromyces sp. NPDC055520. NCBI lineage: Bacteria > Bacillati > Actinomycetota > Actinomycetes > Micrococcales > Microbacteriaceae > Agromyces > Agromyces sp. NPDC055520. The sequence continues at coordinate 257,498 of NZ_JBSHJY010000001.1, forward strand.
GCGCGGGTCGATGCTGGCGACGCCCGCCACGCGGCATCCGAAGCCCTCATGGCCCTCGCACCGCACCTGCAGCGGTACCGCGTGTCGCTCGCCGCATACGCTGCGGAGCTCGCGGCATCCGCCTAGGGCGAACAGCCCCGTTCGCGTGCGTTGCACCGGATAGATTCGAGTGAACGCGACAACGGAAACGGAGCGACACATGGCCGAACCGACACCAGGCACCGGTGTTTTCGATCGACTGCTGAAAGACCGCATCATCTGGCTTGGCTCCGAGGTGCGCGACGACAACGCCAACGAGATCGCGGCGAAACTGCTGCTGCTCGCCGCCGAAGATGCCAAGAAAGACATCTTCCTCTACGTCAATTCGCCCGGTGGCTCGATCACTGCCGGCATGGCGATCTACGACACGATGCAGTTCGTGCCGAATGACATCGTCACCGTCGGCATCGGCATGGCCGCTTCGATGGGCCAGCTGCTGCTCACGGCCGGCACCAAGGGCAAGCGGTACATCACGCCCAACGCCCGTGTGCTGCTGCACCAGCCGCACGGCGGCTTCGGCGGCACCGCGAGCGACATCCAGACGCAGGCGCAGCTCATCCTCGACATGAAGAAGCGGCTCGCAGAGATCACGGCGGCGCAGACCGGCAAAACCGTCGAGCAGATCAACGCCGACGGCGACCGCGACCGCTGGTTCAACGCGCAGGAGGCCCTCGAGTACGGCTTCGTCGACCACATCCGCGAGTCGGCCCTCGACGTGGCCGGCGGCGGCGGAACCGACCAGGCGTAGGCACTCGAGAGAAGAGAGAACGAGCGAATGAACATCCCCGCTTTCGGTGGTACCGCCTTCAACGGCGTCCAGGCACCGGGCTCGCGCTACATCCTGCCGAGCTTCGAGGAGCGCACGGCCTACGGCTACAAGCGTCAAGACCCCTACGCCAAGCTGTTCGAAGACCGCATCATCTTCCTCGGCGTGCAGGTCGACGACGCCTCGGCCGACGACATCATGGCGCAGCTGCTGGTGCTCGAGTCGATGGATCCCGACCGCGACATCATCCTGTACATCAACTCGCCCGGCGGCTCGTTCACGGCCATGACGGCGATCTACGACACGATGCAGTACATCCGTCCGCACATCCAGACGGTCGTGCTCGGTCAGGCGGCGTCGGCCGCAGCGGTGATCGCCGCCGCGGGCACGCCCGGCAAGCGCCTCGCGCTGCCGAACGCGCGAGTGCTGATCCACCAGCCCGCCATGGGCGAGGCGGGGCACGGTCAGGCGTCCGACATCGAGATCCAGGCCGCAGAGATCCTGCGCATGCGCGAGTGGCTCGAAGCGACGCTGTCGCGCCACTCGAACCGCTCGCCCGAGCAGGTGCACACCGACATCGACCGCGACAAGATCCTGTCGGCTGCAGAGGCGCTCGAGTACGGCCTCATCGACCAGGTGCTCACCTCGCGAAAGAGCGTGCCCGAGATCACGCGATAGGGCGCACCGCCGTGAACGAACGCGGCGGACGGTCGGCTGCATGAGAGCCGCGCCGTCCGCCGCGTTTCGTCGTCTCGGGATGCCGCGGCGCGCCCATGCCCGTCGGCCCGGGTCCGGTTCGCGACGCGCGAACAGCCGAGCGTGTCGAATCCCGCGGGCTACCCTCGATCGGCCCGATCTCGGGCTAGGCTCGGAACAGACTCGTCGACAGGGAGGGTTTCGATGGCACGCATCGGAGAGAGCGCCGACCTGCTCAAGTGCTCGTTCTGCGGAAAGAGCCAGAAGCAGGTGCAGCAGCTCATCGCCGGACCAGGCGTCTACATCTGCGATGAGTGCGTCGAGCTCTGCAACGAGATCATCGAGGAGCGCCTCGCCGAGGCCGGCGACACCGAGGCCGGCGAGTTCGAGCTGCCCAAGCCGAAAGAGATCTTCGGCTTCCTCGAGGAATACGTCATCGGCCAAGAGGCTGCGAAGAAGGCGCTCGCCGTCGCGGTCTACAACCACTACAAGCGCGTCCGCGCCCGCACGACCCTGACCTCCGCCGACGCGCGTGACGACGTCGAGCTGTCGAAGTCCAACATCCTGCTCATCGGGCCCACCGGCTGCGGCAAGACCTACCTCGCGCAGACGCTCGCGAAGCAGCTCAACGTGCCCTTCGCCGTCGCCGATGCCACCGCGCTGACCGAAGCCGGCTACGTCGGCGAAGACGTCGAGAACATCCTGTTGAAGCTCATCCAGGCCGCCGACTTCGACGTGAAGCGCGCCGAGACGGGCATCATCTACATCGACGAGGTCGACAAGATCGCCCGCAAGGCCGAGAACCCGTCGATCACGCGCGACGTCTCGGGCGAGGGCGTGCAGCAGGCGCTGCTCAAGATCCTCGAGGGCACGGTCGCCTCGGTGCCGCCGCAGGGCGGCCGCAAGCACCCCCATCAGGAGTTCATCCAGATCGACACGACGAACGTGCTGTTCATCGTGGCGGGGGCCTTCGCCGGACTCGAAGACATCATCTCGTCGCGGGCGGGCAAGCGCGGCATCGGCTTCGGCGCACCGCTGCACAACAAAGAAGACGAAGCCGACATCTTCAGCGAGGTGCTTCCCGAAGACCTCCACAAGTTCGGTCTCATCCCCGAGTTCATCGGTCGCCTTCCGGTCGTCGCGACCGTGACGCCGCTCGATCGCGAGGCGCTCATGGAGATCCTCACGGTGCCCCGCAACGCGCTCGTGCGACAGTACCAGCGCATGTTCGAGCTCGACGGCGTCGAACTCGACTTCGAAGAAGAGGCGCTGCAGGCGATCGCCGACCTCGCGGTGCTGCGCCAGACCGGCGCCCGTGGGCTTCGCGCCATCATGGAGGAGGTGCTCGGCCCGATCATGTTCGAGGTGCCGTCCTCCACCGGTGTCGCCCGCGTCGTGGTCACCAAGGCCGCCGTGCTCGACAACGCCGCACCCACGATCGTGCCGCACGCCAAGCAGCGTCGCACCGAGAAGTCCGCGTAGCCCGGTCGAGAGCGAGCGCCGCCCATCTTCCAGACCGTCGTCGCCGGCGTCATCGCGGCCATCACGGGTTTCGCGAGCTCGTTCGTACTCGTGATCGCCGGGCTGAGGGCGGTCGGTGCCACCGAGACGCAGGCCGCGTCGGGACTCTTCGCGCTCTGCATCGGCACGGGCCTGCTCTGCATCGTGGTGCCGCTCGTCACCCGCATGCCCGTCTCGTTCGCGTGGTCGACCCCCGGCGCCGCGCTCCTCGTTGCGGCAGCGGCCACCACGCAGCAGTTCGCCGCCGCGATCGGTGCGTTCATCGTCTGCGGCGTGCTCATCGTGCTCTCCGGGCTCTGGCCCGCGCTCGGACGTGCGATCACGAGCATCCCGAAGCCGATCGCGAGCGCGATGCTCGCCGGCATCCTGTTCCCGATCTGCCTGGCGCCCGTGTTCGCCGCCGTCGAGCAGCCGGCGATCGCCGTGCCCATGGTGATCGTCTGGCTGCTGCTGGCCCGCCTCGCCCCGCGCTGGGCGGTGCCCGCCGCGATGCTCGTCGCGGTCGTCGGCATCGCCGTCATCGCGGGGCCCGCGGTGCTCGAGAGCGAGGCGGTGCACCCCCAACTGCAGTTCACGGCGCCCGTCTTCGACCCGTTCGTGATCGTGAGCCTCGGTGTGCCGCTCTTCATCGTGACGATGGCCGGCCAGAACGTGCCGGGCTTCGCCGTGATGTCTACTTTCGGCTACCGTCTGGCGCCGCGACCCGTGCTCGTGGCCTCGGGCGTCGCGTCGGCGGGGGCGGCGTTCGCGGGCGCTCACGCCTTGAATCTCGCCGCCATCACCGCCGCGATCATGGCGAGCCCCGAGGCGAACCCCGATCCGCGGCGGCGATGGGTGGCCACGTTCACCTCGGGCGTCGTCTACCTCGTGCTCGGTGCCGGTGCGGGCCTCGCGGCCGCAGTCGTGCAGGCGTCGCCGCCCATCATCATCACCGCGGTCGCAGGGCTCGCGTTGCTCGGCGCCATGGTGACCTCGGTGACGGGCGCCTTCGAAGACCCCACCCAGCGCATCACCGCGATCGGCACCTTCCTCGTGACGGCCTCGGGCGTTGCGATCGCCGGCATCGGCTCGGCGTTCTGGGGGCTCGTCGTCGGTGGAGTGCTCATGCTGTGGCTCGGCCGGCCCGCGGCACGCACCGTGCAGCCCTCAGCGGCGACCGGTGACCGCACGAGCGACGACGAGCGGGATCGCGACCCCGAACCCGCCTGACGGCGACGAGCTCGCCGACGGGTGTCTGGAGACCGGGCGACGCAGCGAGCCTCAGGCGAGGTCGTCGTCGGTGCGTGCGCCGAAGACGATCTCGTCCCAGCTCGGCATCGACGCGCGGCCCTTCTTGGCACCGCCGCGAGCGCCGGGGCTCGCCGTGACGCCCTTGCCGCCCCAGATGCCGCGGGCGGCAGCGCCGGGCTTCTCTTCCGCGGCCTGCTCGGGTTCGCCTGAGTCGTGCACGGGCGTCGTGGAGGCCGCGGGGGCATGCGATCGCTCGGGCTCGCTGACGGCGGCCTCGCGTTCGCCGCGCCGACGGCGGAGGGCCTCGAGCAGATCGGCCGTCTCGCCGAGTGATTGCTTCGGTTCGTCGGCTCGCTTGATCGCGGCCCGCGCGACGGCCGGGCTCGACGCCTGGGGCGTCCGTGCATACGGCAGCGGCTCGAGGTGTGGTTGCGTGTCGAAGTCGCCGTGCTCGGCGGGCTCCTCGAACGTGAAGGCGCCGCTGTCGAAGCGCGACTCCTCCGATTCGGGGCCGACGGCGCGCAGGCGGGGGATGAGCCCGCCCTTCATCTCGCCCTGTTGCGAGAGCGTGATCGCCTCGGAGTTCAGCGGCTGCAGCGACTGCTTGCGGGGCTCGAAGCTCCAGCGCGCGTCGTGGTCGATGGTCTCGGCGGTGAACTCAAGCTTGACCATCCAGCCGCGCTCTTCGTCCTTCCAACTCGCCCATCGTTCGCCGTGGGCGCCGAGCTGCGCGAGTCGCTCGCGGATGACGCCGCCGAACGAGGGCTGCTCATCGGCGGGATCGGACTCCGCCGTCACGTGCACGGGCACGGCGAGCGCCGACGTGACCATGTGTTCGCGCTCGGCGAGCACGGGCCCCTCGAAGCGGCGGATGTAGTCGATCGAGGCTCCAGTGACCTGGGCGACCTCTTCGGCCGACATTCCTGCACGGATGTGCGCCTGCACCTCGCGGGGCGAGGGTTTGGGGCCGGTGTGCTGCTCGGGTTGCGCCTGACGGATGCGGGATTGCAGCACCTCGTCGATCTCGATCCGGAAGCGTGCTCCATCGTCGGAGGCGGCGAGCAACGCGCCGTTCTCGACTCCGATTACCTTGAGTTCCTGCATCGCGACAAGCCCTTCCGTGCTTTCGTCTCCGCCCAAGGATGCCACGTCCGGATGGGTGCTCGTGGGAATAGCGCGGGCGCGCCGGAAGTTGAGCACGATGCAGCTGGGGAAACGCTGCGAAAGTGGTTTGCTTACGCCACCGATTTGATGCAGACTATGCCCGCCGAATCATCGGCGATGAAGAAATGGATGGGAATGGCAACGGATTACGACGCACCGAGGAAGACCGAAGACGACTCAGAGTCGATCGAGGCCCTCAAGGAGCGCGTCCCCGACAAGATGTCGGGCGTAGTGGATGTCGACGACGCCGATAACCCCGGCGGGTTCGACCTCGCTGGTGCCGATCTCTCCGACGTCGAACTCGACGTCGTGGTGCTCCCGCCGCAAGCCGACGAATTCACCTGCGTGAACTGCTTCCTCGTGAAGCACCGCTCGCAGATGGACCACGAGACGAAGCTCGGACCGATCTGCTTGGAGTGCGCGTCCTAGACGCTCGGCTCGGTACCTTCAGGCCGTCGCGATCCATTGATCGCGGCGGCCAGTTCTTTCGGATGACGCGTCGAGACGAGCCAGTACGGCGTGGGATCCGACGGATCGGTGATCGGTACCCGCACGACGGGCGTCACCCAGCCGCGGATGACGAGGAAGGCCCGGGCGTCGAGACCCGTGCCGCGTTCAGCGCGAGCCGCGGCATCCGTCGCCCCGACCGCGGTGCCGGTGTCTGCGAGCGCGATCGTGGCGCGACCGGCCCGCAACCGGCCGCCCGCCACCTCGATGACGGGAGCGGTGACGCTCAGTGCGGCGACCGTGGCGCCGTAGAGGATGACGCCGGTGGCGATGCCGGCCGGCATCGAGACGGGCGCCAGCACGAGGATGCTGGAGGGGACGAGCAGCAGGCTTGCGATGTAGATCCATGGCGTCGGCCAGAGTTTCTCGCGGTAGTCGGGCATGGCTCTATTCGACCAGACTTCTGCACTACCCTCGAACAGTGACCGATTCCGTCGATGTGCTGATCACCGCAGAGCGCGTGCCGAGCTATGCCCATCCGGGCGACGCGGGCGCCGATCTCCACGCTTCCGAGGCCGTCGTGCTCGGCCCCGGCGAGCGGGCCACGGTGGGCACCGGCGTCTCGATCGCCCTGCCAGAGGGCTTCGTCGCCTTCGTGGTGCCCCGGTCGGGTCTGGCCTTCAAGCACGGCATCACGATCGTCAATGCGCCCGGCACCGTCGACGCCGGCTACCGCGGCGAGATCAAGGTCGCGCTGCTCAACACCGACGCGCGCGAGTCGCATGCGATCGAGGTCGGCGATCGCATCGCCCAGATCGTCGTGATGCCGGTGAGCCGGGCCCGGTTCGTCGAGGTCGAGCAGCTGCCCGGCAGCCTGCGCGGCGAGGGGGGATTCGGTTCCACGGGATTCGGGGAGCACAAGCAAGGAGTGAACGCGTGAGCGACATCGAAATCGGCGGCGAGCTGCCCGTCGAACAGCCCAAGTCGGCCCCCGAAGACCGCGCAGAGGCGGGTCCCTTCGACGAGGCCGAGGCGAACCCGGTTCGCCCCTACGTCGACCTCGGCGGCGTGAAGGTGCTGCCGCGCGAGGGCCTGCACCTGCGTCTCGAGGTCGAAGAGGGCACCAAGCGCGTCGTGGCGATCGGCCTCGACTATGCGAACTCGACGCTGCAGGTGCAGCCGTTCGCGGCCCCGCGTTCGAGTGGGCTGTGGCATGAGATCCGTGCGCAGATCGCCGACCAGATCGCCCGCCAGGGCGGCTCGACGACCGTGCGCGAAGGTTCGTTCGGCCCAGAACTGCTCGCGCAGATCCCCGTCGCGGCGGGCGAGGGTCAGCAGGGTCAGATGCGACTCGCCCGCTTCGTCGGCGTCGACGGGCCGCGCTGGTTCCTCCGCGGTGTCATCGCGGGTGAGGCGGCGGTCGATCCCACCGCCGCAGCGAAGGTCGAAGACCTCTTCCGATCGATCGTCGTGGTGCGCGGCACCACGCCGATGCCGCCGCGCGATCTCATCCCGCTGCGCATGCCGGCGTCCTCCGCCGGCGCCCCCACGGTGTGACCGAGATGACGGATCCGTCGGGTTCGCCGCGCCCAGACGAGGGTGAGCGAGCGGATGCCGCGGCGGAACGTCGGCCCGACGGCGTCGACGCGACCGAAGCAGGCGACGCGCCCGGGGTCGACGCGCCCGGCGAGTTCGGCCGGCAGTTCGCCGCCGCCGCCGAGAAGAGCGGCCTCGGCGCGCTCGCGCGCGAAGAGAAGCTGAGCGGCCGCGACCTGCTGACCGCGGTCGGGGGTGTGCGCGGCATCCTCGAGGCGCTGCTTCCCGGGCTCGTGTTCCTCCTCGTCTACAGCGGTCTCACGAGTTTCGCCGGTCAGGACCCGCAGGCTGCGCTCGTACCTGCGCTCGTGGCATCCATCGGCCTCGCCGTGCTCTTCACGCTCGCTCGTCTCGTGGCCAAGGGGCAGCCGACGCAGGCCATCGCCGGCCTGATCGGCGTGCTCGCCTCGGCGGCGCTCGCCCTCTGGTCGGGCGATGCTCGCGACAACTACGTGCTCGGGTTCTTCACGAACGCCGGGTACGCGCTCGCACTGACGGTCTCGCTCGTCGTGCGGTGGCCGGCCATCGGGCTGATCGTGGGCTTCCTCATGGGAGACGGCCTCGCGTGGAAGCAGGACAAGCGCAAGTACCGCGCGGCGCAGTTCCTCACCATCGTCTGGATCGGCCTCTTCGTCGCGCGACTGGCGGTGCAGCTGCCCTTCTACCTCGCCGACAACGTCGAGGCGCTCGGCGCCATGCGCCTGCTCATGGGTCTGCCGCTCTATGCGCTCGTGCTGATCTTCTCCTGGCTCGTCGTGCGGGCCGTCTACCCGTCATCCGCTCGCACCGCCGAGTGATAGAGTTATCTCGACGTCAAGATAAATCAGCACACCGTGCGAGGCCTGTCGGCTGGCAAGCGGCTTAGGTTACCCTTGCTGGAACAGCCCCATGTCTGACGGAGAAGATGGAGTGCCGTCGGCATGTCCGGCGGCATCCGTGAAGGAGAGGACATCGTGTCTGCAGTGAACAGTTTCGGGGCGAAGGACACGCTCCGCGTCGGTGAAGAGTCGTACGAGATCTTCCGACTCGACACCGTGCCGGGGCATGAGAAGCTCCCGTTCAGCCTCAAGGTGCTGCTCGAGAACCTCCTGCGCACCGAAGACGGCAAGAACGTCACCAAAGAGCAGATCGAGGCCCTCGGTTCGTGGGTGCCGACGGCTGAGCCCGACACCGAGATCCAGTTCACGCCCGCGCGCGTGATCATGCAGGACTTCACCGGCGTGCCCTGCATCGTCGATCTCGCCACCATGCGCGAGGCGGTCGTCGGCCTCGGCGGCGACCCCAACAAGATCAACCCGCTCGCGCCGGCCGAGATGGTCATCGACCACTCGGTGATCGCCGACCTCTTCGGCACCGAGAACGCACTCGAGCGCAACGTCGAGATCGAGTACGAGCGCAACGGCGAGCGCTACCAGTTCCTCCGCTGGGGCCAGACGGCCTTCGACGACTTCAAGGTCGTGCCGCCGGGCACCGGCATCGTGCACCAGGTCAACATCGAGCACCTCGCGAAGGTCACGTTCACCCGCACCGTCGACGGCGTGCTGCGCGCCTACCCTGACACTTGCGTCGGCACCGACTCGCACACCACGATGGTCAACGGCCTCGGCGTGCTCGGCTGGGGCGTCGGCGGCATCGAGGCAGAGGCCGCCATGCTCGGCCAGCCCGTGTCGATGCTCATCCCCAAGGTCGTCGGGTTCAAGCTCTCGGGCGAGATTCCCACGGGCGTCACCGCGACCGACGTCGTGCTCACGATCACCGACATGCTGCGCAAGCACGGCGTCGTCGGCAAGTTCGTCGAGTTCTACGGGTCCGGTGTGGCCTCCGTGCCGCTCGCCAACCGCGCGACCATCGGCAACATGAGCCCCGAGTTCGGCTCGACCGCCGCGATGTTCCCCATCGACGACGTGACGATCGACTACCTGCGTCTCACGGGCCGCAGCGACGAGCAGCTCGCCCTCGTCGAGGCGTACTCGAAGGTGCAGAAGCTCTGGCACGACGCCGACACCGAGCCCGAGTTCAGCGAGTACATCGAGCTCGACCTCTCGACCGTCGTTCCGTCGATCGCCGGCCCGAAGCGCCCGCAAGACCGCATCGAGCTCTCCGAGTCCAAGAGCGCCTTCGAGAAAGACCTGCTGAACTACGCGACGGTCGACCACGATCTCGTCGACCTCGAGGGCGCCGAGTCGTTCCCGGCCTCCGACCCGCCCGGCAACTCGCCCGAAGACGAGTACAGCCACCACGAGCACCACCACAAGAGCCACGCCCCGGCATCGGCGTCGAAGCCGACCGACGTCACGCTCGGCACCGGTGAGACCTTCGTGCTCGACCACGGCGCGGTCGCGATCGCCGCGATCACCTCGTGCACCAACACGTCGAACCCCTCGGTCATGCTCGCCGCGGGCCTCCTCGCCCGCAACGCGGCGAAGAAGGGCCTGAAGGCCAAGCCGTGGGTCAAGACCACCCTCGCGCCCGGCTCGAAGGTCGTCACCGACTACTACGAGAAGGCCGGCCTCACCGACGACCTCGAAGCGCTCGGCTTCTACACCGTCGGCTACGGCTGCACCACCTGCATCGGCAACTCGGGCCCGCTGCTCGACGAGATCTCGGCGGCCGTCAACGAGCAAGACCTGGCGGTCACCGCGGTGCTCTCGGGCAACCGCAACTTCGAGGGCCGCATCAACCCCGACGTCAAGATGAACTACCTCGCGAGCCCGCCGCTCGTCATCGCGTACGCCCTCGCGGGTTCGATGAACTTCGACTTCGAGGTCGACTCGCTCGGCACCGACACCGAGGGCAACGAGGTCTTCCTGAAAGACATCTGGCCCGACGCCGCCGAGGTGCAGCACACGATCGACACCTCGATCGACAAGGACATGTTCGTCACGCAGTATGCGAGCGTGTTCGAGGGCGACGACCGCTGGCGCAACCTCGAGACCCCGACGGGCGCCATCTTCGAGTGGGACGACGAGTCGACGTACGTGCGCAAGCCCCCGTACTTCGACGGCATGACGATGGAGACGACCCCGGTTGCCGACATCGTCGGCGCCCGCGTGCTCGCCAAGCTCGGTGACTCGGTCACGACCGACCACATCAGTCCGGCCGGTTCGATCAAGGCCGACAGCCCGGCAGGTCACTACCTGACCGAGCACGGGGTCGATCGCAAGGACTTCAACTCCTACGGCTCGCGCCGCGGCAACCACGAGATCATGATCCGCGGCACGTTCGCGAACATCCGGCTGAAGAACCAGCTCCTCGACGGGGTCGAGGGCGGGTACACGCGTGACTTCACCAAGGCCGATGCGCCCCAGTCGTTCATCTACGACGCGAGCCAGAACTACCAGGCTCAGGGCACCCCGCTCGTCATCTTCGGCGGCAAGGAGTACGGCTCGGGTTCGTCGCGCGACTGGGCGGCCAAGGGCACGAGCCTGCTCGGCGTCAAGGCGGTCATCACCGAGAGCTTCGAGCGCATCCACCGCTCGAACCTCATCGGCATGGGCGTCGTGCCGCTGCAGTTCCCCGCAGGCGAGAGCTGGGCGTCGCTCGGCCTCGACGGCACCGAGGTCGTGTCGATCTCGGGCCTCGAGCAGCTGAACGAGGGCGTCACGCCGAAGACCGTGCACGTCGTCGCCGCGCCGAGCGAGCACTCGGCTCCCGGCAAGGCGACGGTCGAGTTCGACGCGGTCGTGCGCATCGACACGCCGGGCGAAGCCGACTACTACCGCAACGGCGGCATTCTGCAGTACGTACTGCGTTCGCTCGTCTGAGCGCTCGCACTGAGATCCTGGGGGCGGTCGGCTGCGTGCCGGCCGCCCCCTTCTCTGCCCGGCTTCCCGCACTGCCGGGCTTCGCATGAAGCCCGGCGTAGACTCGTTTTCGATCGGCGGCAGCGCCCGCGACCATCCGGAGGCAATTGCATGACCCTGCTCGAGACCATTTCGGGACCCCGGGATCTCGATGTGCTGAGCCCCGCACAGCTCGAGCAGCTGGCGCGCGAGATCCGCGAATACCTCGTGGAGTCCGTCTCGAAGACGGGCGGGCACCTCGGCCCGAACCTCGGCGTCGTCGAACTGACCATCGCGATCCACCGCGTCTTCGAGTCGCCGCGCGACGCGATCGTCTTCGACACCGGGCACCAGTCGTACGTGCACAAGCTGTTGACCGGTCGCCGCGATCTCTCGACGATCCGCAAGACCGGCGGCCTCGCCGGGTACCCGCAACGCTCCGAGTCCGAGCACGACATCGTCGAGAGCTCGCATGCGTCGAGTTCGCTGTCATGGGCCGACGGCATCTCGAAGGCCTTCGAGATGACCGGTCAGAACGACCGGCACGTCGTCGCCGTGGTCGGCGACGGTGCACTCACCGGCGGCATGACGTGGGAGGCGCTCAACAACATCTCCGACGACAACACGCGCAACCTCGTCGTCGTGGTCAACGACAACGGCCGCTCCTACGCTCCCACGATCGGCGGCATGGCGCGGTTCCTCAACACCGTGCGCACGAAGCAGGGTTATCGCAACCTGCACCTGTCGAGCCGTCGGGCCTTCGATCGCATGGGCGGGCCGGCCAGGGCCCTCTATCGCGGCGTCCGCGGTGGCCTGCACGGGTTCCTCGCCCGCTTCACCAACAACGAGGCGCTGTACTCGAACCTCGACATCAAGTACATCGGTCCGGTCGACGGCCACGACGAGCGCGCCATGGAGGCCGCGCTGCGACAGGCCAAAGACTACGGTGCGCCCGTCATCGTGCACGCCATCACCGACAAGGGGCGTGGCTACGAGCCCGCCCGTCGCGACGTCGCCGACCAGTTCCACGCCGTCGGGCAGATCGACCCCGAGACGGGCGAGTCGCTCGAGACCGCGGCGGCGCCGTCGTGGACGAGCGTCTTCGCCGACGAGCTCATGCACCTCGCCGAGCGCGATGAGCGTCTCGTCGGCATCACCGCGGCGATGCTGCGGCCGACCGGCCTGCATCGCATGGCCGAGCGCTTTCCGAGCCGGGTGTTCGACGTCGGCATCGCGGAACAGCACGCCGCGACATCCGCCGCGGGCCTCGCATTCGGCGGCCTGCACCCGGTCGTCGCCGTCTATGCGACCTTCATCAACCGCGCCTTCGACCAGGTGCTCATGGACGTCGCGCTGCACAAGGCGGGCGTGACCTTCGTGCTCGATCGCGCCGGCGTCACCGGCCCCGACGGACCGAGCCACCACGGTGTGTGGGATCTCTCGATCCTGCAGGTGGTGCCCGGCATCCGCATCGCTGCGCCACGCGACTCGGTGCGTCTCGTGGAAGAGCTCGGCGAGGCCGTGGCCGTCGACGATGCGCCGACCGTCATCCGCTTCCCGAAGGGCACGGTCGGTGTCGACTTCGATGCGGTGCGACGCACCGACGACGGCGTCGACGTGCTCGTCGAGTCCGAGCGCAAAGACGTGCTCATCGTCACCGTCGGTCCGATGGCCGAGACCGGTCTGCAGGTCGCCGAGCGGCTCGAAGCACAGGGCATCGGTGCCACGGTCGTCGATCCGCGCTGGGTCGTGCCCGTTCCGCGCAGCGTCATCGACCTCGCCGACGAGTACCGCATCGTCGTGAGCATCGAAGACGGTGTGCGCGTGGGCGGCATCGGCACGCGCATCCGCCAAGACCTTCGCGAGGCCGGCGTCGACACGGCGGTGACCGAGCTCGGCCTGCCCGACGAGTTCCTCGACCATGGCGCGCGCAGCGACATCCTCGAGCGGGTCGGGCTCACGCCCCAGCACATCGCGCGCGATGTGACCGCGATGGTGCTCGGCTCCAAGCTGCCGCACGCGCGAGGCGCCGGCCTCGACGCCGAGGCGGGCGTCTCGACCGACACGCGCCCGCAGCCGCGCGTCTGACACCGCCCCGTCTTCGCCACAGGGTCGGAGATCACGACAACTTCGGACGCCTCAGGCGATCGCGCCCGATTTCGTGCAGATCACCGAAGTTGCGGCGGTGCGTTCGCGCGCCGTCGAAGCGAGCGGATGCCGCGTGGCCCGCGTGGGCCGACGTGCAGGACTACCCCTGCGAGCGGATGCCGCGTGGCCCCGCGGCCCGGCGGCCCGGCATGAGAACAGCCCCCGGCTCTCGCCGGGGGCCGTTCTCATCGAGCTGGGGCTACGCGCCGACGCCCGTGATCGTCGGGTGGTGGAACGTGTCGCCGAAGACGCGCTCGGACGCACCGACCCGGTCGAGGTACGGCGTCAGGCCACCCATCTGGAACGGGAAACCGGCTCCGAGCACCATGCAGAGGTCGATGTCCTCGGCTGCTGCCACGACGCCGCCGTCGAGCATGAGGCGCACCTCTCGGGCCAGACCGTCTTGCAGGGCCACGAGGATGTCGCCTGCCGAACGCGGGTTCTTGCCGCCGGCGACGAGCTTCAGGGCGCCCTTGTCGAAGCCCTTGACCTTGCCCTTGTCGTCCTTGTCGAGCAGCTTGCCGTAGTCGGCGAGCTTGTGCAGGTTCTCGCTGCGGTAGAACCGCTCGGGGAACGCGGCGTGGTGGGTATCGAGCACGTGCGCGCCGACCTTCAGGCCCACCAGGTCGAGCAGCGCCGACGGCGCCATGGGCAGGCCGAGCGGCGCGATCGCCTCGTCGACGGTCTGGAACGAGGTGCCCTCGTCGACCGCGCGCATCGCCTCGCCGAGCAGCACGGCCAGGAGCCGGTTGACGACGAAGCCGGGCGTGTCGGCCGTGATCACGGCGTTCTTGCGCAGGTTCTTCGCGGTCACCATGGCGGTCGATAGCGTCGCCTCGTCGGTGTGCGGCGTCTTCACGACCTCGATCAGCGGCATGACCGCGACCGGGGTGAAGAAGTGGAAGCCCACCAGGCGCTCGGGGTGCGCGAGCTTCGCGCCGATCTGCTCGACCGACAGCGACGAGGTGTTCGTGGCGAGCACGGCCTCGGGCGAGATGAACTGCTCCACCTCGGCGAAGACGTTCTGCTTGATCTCGAGCTCCTCGAAGACGGCCTCGATGACCCAGTCGCAGTCGGCGAAGTCGGCCTTGTCGGTGGTGCCCGTGACGAGCGCCTTCAGACGATTGGCCTCGTCGGGGGAGATGCGGCCCTTCACGAGCAACTTGTCGATCTCCTCGGCGATGTAGGCCACGCCCTTGTCGACGCGTGCCTGGTCGATGTCGGTGATCACCACGGGCACCCGCAGGCGGCGCACGAAGAGCAGGGCGAGCTGGCTCGCCATGTAGCCGGCACCGAGCACGCCGACCTTCGTGACCTTCTTGGCGATCGCCTTGTCGGGCGCGCCCGCGGGTCGCTTGGCCCGCTTCTGCACGAGGTTGAAGGCGTAGATCGAGGCCTGCAGCTGGTCGCCGACGATGAGCTCGGAGAGCACCTCGTCTTCGCGTTCGAAGCCCTCGGCCATCGTGCCGCTCTTGGCGGCCTTCATGAGCTCGAGCGCCGCGTACGGCGACTTCGGCACCGAGCCGATGCGGCTCTTCAGCATCTTCGTGGCGATCGCGATCGCGGCGTCCCACTTGACGAGACGCTCGACCTTGCCGGGCTCGTTCGGGCGCTTCACCTTGATGCGGCCCGAGACGACGCCGTCGGCCCACTTGATCGAGTCCTCGAGGAACGCGACCGAGTTGAACTTCGCGTCGGCGATGCCGAGCTCCATCACGTCGTCGGCCTTCATCGTGCGGTTCTGCTTCAACGGGTTCTCGATGACGACCTTGAGGGCGTTCTCGATGCCGATGAGGTTGGGCAGGAGGTAGGCGCCGCCCCAACCGGGGATGAGCCCGAGGAACACCTCGGGGAGGGCGACGGCGGGCACCGAGGCATCCACTGTGCGGTAGTCGGCGTTCAGCGCGATCTCGAGGCCGCCGCCGAGGGCGAGGCCGTTGATGAACACGAACGAGGGCACGCCGAGCTCTGCGGCCTTGCCGAGGGCGTAGTGGCCGAGCTGGCCCATCTTGCGCGCGGTCTCGCGGTCGGGGATCTCGGCGACCTTCGACAGGTCGGCGCCCGCTGCGAGGATGAACGGCTTGCCCGTGATGGCGACGGCGTGGATCTCGCCGGCCGAGGCGCGCGATTTCAGCTCGTCGAGGGTCTTCGCATACTCGAGCAGCGAGACCGGACCGAGCGTGTTCGGGCGCGTGTGGTCGCGGCCGTTGTCGAGCGTGACGAGGGCGAGCGTCTTGCCGCCCGAGATCGGCACGTCGCGCACGAACGAGTGCGTGACGACCTCGTCGTCGGAGAGGGCGGCGAGCGAGTCGAAGTCGATCTTCGTGTAGTCGGTCATCGGGCCGTCTTCGCCTTCTTGTCGTAGTTCGGGTTCTCCCAGACCATGGTGCCGCCCTGGCCGAGGCCGACGCACATGCTCGTGATGCCGTAGCGCACGTCGGGGCGCTCGGCGAACTGACTCGCGAGCTGGTTCATCAGGCGCACGCCCGAGGAGGCGAGGGGGTGGCCGACCGCGATGGCGCCGCCCCACGGGTTCACGCGGGGGTCGTCGTCGGCGATGCCGTAGTGGTCCATGAACGAGAGCACCTGCACCGCGAACGCCTCGTTCATCTCGAAGAGGCCGATGTCGTCGATCGAGAGGCCCGCCTTGCGCAGCGCCTTCTCAGTGGCGGGGATCGGGCCGATGCCCATGATCTCGGGGTCGACGCCCGCGAAGGCGTAGCTGACGAGCTTCATCTTCGGCGAGAGGCCGAGCTCTTTCACCGCGGCACCCGAGGCGAGGATCGCGGCGGTCGCACCGTCGTTCAGGCCAGAGGCGTTGCCGGCCGTGATGCGGCCGTGGGGGCGGAAGGGCGTCTTCAAGGCCGCGAGGCCCTCGAGCGTCGTCTCGGGGCGCATGACCTCGTCGCGCGTGGCAAGGCCCCAGCCCTCTTCGGTGCGGATGGCCACCGGCACGAGGTCTTGCTGGATCTTGCCCGCGGCGTAGGCCGCCGCCGTCTTCTGCTGGCTCGCGAGGGCGAAGCGGTCGCTGCGCTCCTTGGTGAGCTGCGGGAACCGGTCGTGGATGCGCTCGGCCGTCGCGCCCATGACGAGGGCGTCCTCGCCGACGAGGCGCTCGCTGAGGAACCGCGGGTTCGGGTCGACGCCCGAGCCCATCGGGTGGTGGCCCATGTGCTCGACGCCGCCGGCGATGGCGATGTCGTACATGCCGAAGCCGATCGAGCCCGACATCATGGCGGCGGCCGTCATGGCGCCGGCGCACATGCGGTCGATCGAGAAGCCGGGAACCGTCTTCGGGAGCCCGGCGAGGATCGCGGCCGTACGGCCGAGGGTGAGGCCCTGGTCGCCGGTCTGGGTCGTCGCGGCGATGGCGACGTCGTCGATGCGGTCCTTCGGGATGTTCGGATTGCGCTCGAGGAGCCCGACGATCGCCTTCACGACGAGGTCGTCGGCCCGGGTGTTCCAGTACATGCCCTTTTCGCCGGCTTTGCCGAACGGGGTGCGAACCCCATCGACGAAGACGACTTCAGCTTGATCAGCCACGCTGCAGCTCACTTTCGGTCAGTTGCTTCGATCCTACGAATGCCGCTGTGGAGGCGCTGTATCGCTTGACGGAACCTACGAAGCGTCGGAGGTGGCGTCCTCGAGGGATTGTGCCGCCTCCACAAATGCATCGGCGATAATCTGTGCGGTTGCGTCAATCTGCCAGGGGCGCGCGCCGAGCGCCGACAGCGCGCCGCCGATGGCCTCCGCCGTCGTCTCGGTCGGCGGCGTCCACGCCACCCGGCGCAAGTGGTCGGGCGTGAGCAGGTTCTCGACGGGCATGTTCATCTGCTCGGCGATCTCGGTCACGGCGGCCTTCGCGAGCCTGAGCCGCGCGTCGGCGTCAGGATGACGTGCAGACCAGGCCCGCGGCGGGGGAGGAGCGTCGCTCGGCACCCGGACCTGCGGCAGCTCGGTGGTCGTGAGACCGCGTTCGACGGCGCCCCACCAGCGGTCGAGCTCTGTGCGGCTGGCGCGGCCGTTGAACTCGCGCAGATCGGCGAGCGCGCGCCGGGTCGACGGGAGAGTTCGGGCGACGGCGAGCAACGAGGCATCCGGAACCAGGCGACCTGGCGCGACGTCGAGCTCGGTCGCGAGCGCGTCACGTGAGAGCCAGAGTTCGCGGGCCACCGCGAGATTGCGGGGGCTGCGCATCGCGTGGATGCCCGAGAGTCGTCGCCAGGGCTCGGCGGCCGGCGGCTTCGCGGCCCGGTGCAGCACGGCCTCGAACTCCTCGTGCGCGAGTTCGGCCTTGTGGTCTTCGTCGAGTTTGACGCCGAGCCGTTCGCGCACGTCGACGAGCAGCTCGACGTCGAGTGCCGCGTACTTCAGCCACGACTGCGGCAGGGGCCGCGTCGACCAGTCGGATGCGGAGTGCTCTTTGGCGAGCTTGATGTCGAGCAGCTCTTCGACGACCGAGGCCAGTCCGACGCGCGGCATGCCGAGCAGCCGCGCGGCGAGCTCGGTGTCGAAGATGCGCTCGGGGTCGAGACCGACCTCGCGAAGGCAGGCCAGGTCTTGGCTCGCGGCGTGCAGCACCCACTCCTCGGCGTGGATCGCGTGCTGCAGGGCCGAGAAGTCGGGGATCTGCGGCGGATCGAAGAGAAACGTGCCCGAGCCGCGCCGGTACATCTGGATCAGGTAGGCCCGCTGCGAGTAGCGGAACCCGCTCGCCCGTTCGGCGTCGACCGCGATCGGCCCCTCGCCGTCGAGAATCAGCCCGACTGCCTGTTCGAAGGCGGCCGGGGTCTCGATCACCTGGAATTCATCCACGGTTCGTCCTCCGACGGGGCAGGGGCGTCACCCCTTCTGAACGGGGCGGCAGACCTGCGAGCATGCACAACAACTCAGCCCAGCCTTCCACATGCGGGGCGATGGTCGAATCGAGCGGGGTCCACGACGCCCGCAGCTCGATCTGCGCACCGTCGCCCTGACGGGCCAGCTCGCCGAAGCCGGTCGAGAGGATCTTCGTCGCCGTGCCCGAGGCCGCGATGTACCGCGCATTCCGGGCGTCGAGGGCGTCGACGAGCCACGACCACGCGACGTCGGCGAGAAACGGGTCGAGGCCGATGTCGGTCTCGAGCGGCGCCTGGGCGAAGCACACGACCCGGAAGCGGCCGCCCCACGCCTCGGGTTCGCTCTCGTCGTGCAGCAGCACGAATCGGCCGGTGCCGAGTTCGGAGTCGTCATGACGGCTGGGCGTGACGTCGGCCGAGAGCGCGACCGCGTTCGGGGCGAGCGAGCCCGGGGCGGGAATCTCCGAGATGCGCAGCTCCGTCCTCGGAGCGGCGGCCCTCAGCGATGCGAGGGCGGCCTCGAACTCGGGGGGGAGCGGGGGCGCTGAGTCGGGCACGAGTGCAGACTAGAGTCTCGACTACCGGGGGAGTCGGCGGCACGCCGCGCCGCCGGTATACGGGCTCTGCTTCGAAGGGATACGGATGCGTCGCAAGCGTGGTGCAGTTGCAACGATCGGCCTCGCTGCGGGTGCCGTCGGGCTCGTCGCCCTGACGATCGGGGCCGCGACCGCCGCTGCAGCGGTCTACTTCGCGCGCAAGGTCGTCACGCCGCCCGAGAAGCGCGAAGAGGATGTGCGCATCACTCGCGTCGACCTCGCCGCCGGTGAGATCACGCTCGCCCCCTCCGACGAGACGCGCATGCCCGGCCGCTACGGGCTCTGGTTCGACCGCGATGCCGGTCACGCCCGTATCGGCGACGTCGTCGACGACGGCGAGCGCGACGTGCGTCGCAGCATCGAGTCGGTCGACTTCGGGCGTCTCGACCGTGCGACCCGCGGCCGCATCGACGGCTGGTACCACCTCGGTCCGTGGGAGCTCGACGTGCCCTACGACAACGTCGTGATCGAGACCGAGCTCGGCCCGGCCCCCGCCTGGTACATTCCGACGACGGATGCCTCGGCGCGCTGGGTGATCCAGGTGCACGGTCGCGGTGCGAAACGAACCGAAGCCCTGCGCGCGGTGCCGCCCGCCCGAGAGGCGGGCTGGAACTCCTTGCTCATCTCGTACCGCAACGACGGCGAGGCCCCAGAGAGCGAAGACCGCAAGTACGGCCTCGGCGGCACCGAATGGGGCGACGTGGTCGCCGCGACCCGATTCGCCCTCGAACACGGGGCCGAGCAGATCGTGCTCATGGGCTGGTCGATGGGCGGTGCGATCTCGCTGCAGGCGGTGCTGCGCTCGGCAGAGGTGCGCGAGCGGCTCGTGGGCGTGATGCTCGACTCGCCGGCGATCGACTGGGCCGACATCCTGCGCTTCCAGGGCCAGCTCTACAATCTGCCGCCCGAACTCGGCGACCTCGTGGCGGGCCTGCTCGGCGCTCCGATCGCCGGCAGCCTGACCGGCGTCGGCGCCCCGATCGACGTCGACGAACTCGACCCCGTCGCCCGCGCCGACGAGTTCGAGGTGCCGATGCTGCTCATGCACAGCGTCGACGACGGCTTCGTGCCGATCGACGGGTCGCGCCGCTTCGCCGCCGCCAGGCCCGATCTCATCGAGTACGAGGAGTTCGAGGGGGCCCGGCACACGAAGCTCTGGAACGCCGAGCCCGAGCGATGGACGGGTCTCGTGCGCTCGTGGCTCGAACGCCGGAGCGACGTCAGGCCGTGACGCGCTCGCGCACCTGCCGCTTGATGCGACCGAGCATGCCCGTCATGCCGCGCACGCGCAGCGGTGAGACGGCCTCGCCGAGACCGAGTGACTGCGGGTAGTCGGCGGGCACGTCGAGCACCTCGTCGGCGGTCAGCCCGTCGAGCCCCTGCACGAGGATCGAGGCGAACCCCCGCGTGGTCGGCGACTCGGCCGGCGCCGTCGCGAAGAGATGCACTCGCCCGTCGACCACCTCGACGAAGATGAACACCGGCGACTGGCACTCTTCCACCCGTTCGAACAGGTCGGGGTGGTCGGCGTAGCGCTCGGGCAGCTGGGGCAGTTCGTTCGAGAACTCGAGCAGCAGTTGCAGGCGGTCGCGCACGCCGAGGGCGAGGAAGTCGTCGCGGGTCTCGGCGAGTCGTGCGGGCAGGGTCGTCGTGTTCATCGGGATCCATTCTCCCATGTCGTGCGGCGCCCCCGCCCGTCGATCATCAGCGGGCGGGCGCCTCGCCGCGTGCGTCGCCCGTGACGATCGGCACGCGCACGGCGCTGCCCCACTCGGTCCACGAGCCGTCGTAGTTGCGCACCTTCTCGAAGCCGAGCAGGTGGTTCAGCACGAACCAGGTGTGGCTCGATCGCTCGCCGATGCGGCAGTAGGCGATGATGTCGTCGCCGTCGGCGAGGCCGATCTCGTCGCGGTAGATCGCGTCGAGTTCGGCGCGCGGCTTGAACGTGCCGTCGGCGGCCGCAGCGCGCGCCCAGGGCACGGATGCCGCGGTGGGGATGTGACCCGCTCGCAGGGCGCCCTCTTCGGGATAGGCGGGTGCGGTCGTGCGCTCGCCGTTGTACTCCTCGGGAGAGCGCACGTCGACGAGCGGGTTGCCGAAGTGGGCGAGCACGTCGTCTTTGTAGGCGCGCACGACGCTGTCGTCGCGCTCGACGACCGGGTACTCGACGGGCGTCACCTCGGGTGCGGCCGTCGTGAGTTCTCGGCCCTCTGCGATCCAGAGGTCGCGGCCGCCGTCGAGCAGGCGCACGTCTTTGTGCCCGAACAGGGTGAAGACCCAGAGGGCGTATGCGGCCCACCAGTTGCTCTTGTCGCCGTAGATCACGACGGTCGTGTCGCGGGCGATGCCCTTCGAGCCGAGCAGCGCGGCGAACTGCTCGCCGTCGACGTAGTCGCGCACGACCGGGTCGTTGAGGTCGAGGTGCCAGTCGATCTTCACGGCGCCGGGGATGTGACCGGTCTCGTAGAGCAGCACGTCCTCGTCGGATTCGACGACGACCAGCCCGGGTTCGCCGAGGTGTTCGGCGAGCCATTCGGTGGTGACGAGACGCTCGGGGTGCGCGTACTCGGCGAGCTTCGCCGTGGTGTCGAACTCGGCGGACATGGGTGCCTCCTGAGGAGCCTGATCGGGCGGGGGTGTTCGGGGGAGCGGACTAGGCTGATCTCCTGTCCACCTCGAATCTACGCGTCGCACGGAGCGAAGTCACAAGCCCTGTCATCCGTTGCAACAGATGCACACCGGGAGCTCCTCCAGCATGACCACGGCATCGAGCCAGCCACTCATCCGTCTCGTCGAGCGGAACCCGACGATCTCGGGTGCCGAGATCGCCGCCGAGCTCTCGCCGCCGCCGCAGTTCGAGCATGCCTCGTTCGAGTCGTACCGCCCAGATCCCGACTTCCCGTCGCAGCAGGCGGCACTCGACCGCCTGAAGGAGTTCGCGGGCGCCTGGCGTGCAGCGCAGCGCCCCGGCGGCTTCTTCTCGCGCAAGCGCCCCGCGCGCATCGAGCTGCCGGGCGTCTACCTCGACGGCGGCTTCGGTGTCGGCAAGACCCACTTGCTCGCGGCGCTCTGGCACGTCGCGCACGGGCCGAAGTACTTCGGCACCTTCATCGAGTACACGGCGCTCGTCGGCGCACTCGGGTACCAGCCGGCGATCGAGCTGCTGCGCGGCGCGAAGCTCATCTGCATCGACGAGTTCGAACTCGACGACCCGGGCGACACGATGCTCATGACCCGGTTCCTCGGCGAACTCATGGCCGGCGGCACGCGTGTCGCCGCGACATCCAATACGCCGCCGAACGCGCTCGGCGAGGGGCGCTTCGCCGCCTCCGACTTCCTCCGCGAGATCCATGCCCTGTCGTCGAACTTCGAGACGCTGCGCATCGACGGGCTCGACTACCGCCGGCGCGACACCGAGGGCCACGCCGAGTCCCTCGCGGGCGACGCAGACGTCGCGCGCACGGCGGCGGCGCTCGCTGCGCACGGCCACCAGGTCTCGCTCGACGGATTCGACGCCCTCATCGCGCACCTCGCGACGGTGCACCCCTCGAAGTACGTCAAGCTCGTCACGGGGCTCGAGTTCATCGCCCTCGAGGGCGTGCACGAACTCACCGACCAGAACGCGGCGCTCCGGCTCGTCGCCTTCATCGACCGCGTCTACGACGCCGAGGTGCCGATCATCGCGAGCGGTCTGCCGCTCGACGAGGTCTTCGGCGGTGACATGATGTCGGGCGGCTACCGCAAGAAGTACCTGCGTGCGATGTCGCGCATGATCGCGCTGACCACGGGCGAGCTGCCGCCGCACGACTGAGCCGCGCCACGCGGCATCCATCGTTCTCTCAGCTTTTCGAACATTCTCGCAGCCACTCGGCGGCACTCGGAAACGCGCTGTTTACCTGCAGGCCCCGCACGTAACAGGCGCGAAACACCAGACCGACCCGATCGAAACCTCCACTCGTGAAACTTGGCGGCACAGGTTCCCCTGCCTGTACTCCTGAGAGAGGTTCGAGATGGATCAAGGCAACACCGCGTTCCTGTTGATCATGGCGGCCCTGGTGCTGCTCATGACCCCCGGACTCGCATTCTTCTACGGCGGACTCGTCAAGGCGAAGAGCGTCATCAGCATGATGATGATGAGCTTCGGCGCGATCGGCCTCATCGGCGTGCTGTGGGTGCTGTACGGCTACGCGATCGCCTTCCCCGGTTCCGAGGGCCTCGTCGCACCCTGGTCCATCGACTGGTCGGCCATCGGCCTGACGAGCCTGCTCGAGACGCCGGAGGGCGCTGCGTACCCGCCGCTCGCCTTCGTGGCCTTCCAGGCGACGTTCGCGATCATCACGGTCGCGCTCATCTCGGGCGCGATCGCCGACCGCGCCAAGTTCGGCGCGTGGATGGTCTTCGCCGCGATCTGGGCGACGATCGTCTACTTCCCGGTCGCGAGCTGGGTGTTCAACTTCGGCCTCGCCGACGACGGCTCGTTCGCCTACGGCGGCTGGACCACCTTCGGCATGCAGGAGGCCTTCGGCGTCGGCGTCATCGACTTCGCCGGTGGCACCGCGGTGCACATCAACGCCGGCGCAGCAGCGCTGGCCCTGGCGCTCGTGCTCGGCAAGCGCGTGGGCTTCTCGAAGGGTGCTCACGTGCCGCACAACCCGCCGTTCGTGCTCCTCGGCGCGGGTCTGCTGTGGTTCGGCTGGTTCGGCTTCAACGCGGGCTCCGAGCTCGCAGCCGACGGCACCGCGGCCCTCGCCTGGGTCAACACCCTCGCGGCTCCCGCAGCGGCACTGTTGGCGTGGCTGTTCGTCGAGAAGATCAAGGACGGCAAGCCCACGTCGGTCGGCGCCGCCTCCGGTGCGGTGGCCGGTCTCGTGGCGATCACCCCGGCCTGCGCCTCGCTCACGCCCGGCTGGGCGATCGTGCTCGGCCTCATCGCCGGAGCCGTCTGCGCCCTCGCGATCGATCTGAAGTTCAAGTTCGGCTTCGACGACTCGCTCGACGTCGTGGGCATCCACCTCGTCGGCGGCCTCATCGGCACGCTCTACCTCGGCTTCTTCGCGAACGGCACGGGCCTCGTCTACAGCGGCGACCCCACGCAGCTCATGGTGCAGGCCATCGCGGCCTTCACTGTGCTGGCGTACTCGTTCGTGCTCGCCTTCGTCATCGGCACCGTCATCCAGAAGACGATGGGCTTCCGCGTGACAGGTGAAGACGAGATCGCGGGCGTCGACACCGTGCTGCACGGCGAGGACGCGTACAAGCTCGAGACCGTCTGAGCGTTCTCCGCTCCGTCGGCGGTCTCGGCCTCGGTCTCTGAGCCTGTCGAAGGGTCGCGCGGGCGGTGGGGTAGTGTGCCGGTGTGTCAGACACCAGCCGCTTCCTCACCGCCCTTCTCCGCGCCGTCGGCCAATTGCTCAGCGGCGGGCCGTCACGGTCGTCGGGTTCGTCTGGTTCGTCGGGTCCGTCTGGTTCGTCAACGGGCCGGTCACGGTCGCGGGCCGGCAGCACGACTCGAACGGTGGATGCCTCGGCGCAGGCGTCGATCTCGACCGACATGCTGTCGCCGGGGCAGGCGGGTGAGTCGGCCACGATCGAGGTCGATCCTCGGCGCCTCCGCGGCGTCTCCCTGGGGTACTCGCCGTCGCACGACGGCGAGCCCGATCCGGGCGAGGTCGTCTGGACCTGGGTGCCATACGAAGAGAACGACGGGCGCGGAAAAGACCGGCCAGTCGTCGTCGTGGCCGCATCCGGTGCCGGCGACTACCTGGCGGTGCAACTGACGAGCAAGGCGCACGACGGCGATCGCGACTTCGTGTCGCTCGGCACCGGCGCATGGGACGGCGAGGGTCGCCCGAGCTGGGCGCGCATCGATCGGGTCTTCCGGGTGCGCGCGGGCGGCATGCGCCGCGAGGCGGCCTCGCTCGACACCGAGCGCTACGGGCGAGTCGCGGCTGCGCTCGATGCGCGATACGGCTGGCGCTGACGGCGACGTTGCGCCGACTCCTGAATCGAAGGACACGCGGATCTCGGCTCCACGGGATGCGCGCGGCCGCGCCATCCGCCGGCCTGAAATGAAGAAAGCCCCCAGTGGAGTGGGGGCTTTCGTGGGCGATGCCGGGCTCGAACCGACGACCTCTTCCGTGTGAAGGAAGCGCGCTACCAGCTGCGCCAATCGCCCATGTGGGATTCGCGGTCACACGCGGTGACCGCGGATTCGATACTAGCCGACCGAAGCGGGTGATTGCACATCGAGCGGAGCGCAGGCCGCTGGGGTGGTCTCGCACGGCCGTCGAACGGCCTCGACACGCCCGGGAAGCGGGGTCGGAATCGACCCGTGATCAGCGCGAATCCGCCGCTCGACCCCGTCAGTTTGTGAATCGTTCAGGGAATCAGTTAGAGTCTTCCTGCACGCAGAAATGCGAGCAACGCGGATGTGGCGCAGTGGTAGCGCATCACCTTGCCAAGGTGAGGGTCGCGAGTTCGAATCTCGTCATCCGCTCTGATCAGGATCGGGCGAAAGCCCGGTTCCTGTTCTTTTGGTGGTGAACCCAGACACGGTGGATTGGCCGAGAGGCGAGGCAGCGGCCTGCAAAGCCGTATACACGGGTTCGAATCCCGTATCCACCTCCAAGCTGAGAACTTCCATTCTCGACTTGGGCGATTGGCGCAGCGGTAGCGCGCTTCCCTGACACGGAAGAGGTCACTGGTTCGATCCCAGTATCGCCCACCACAAGAAGGCCCCGGCATCGCCGGGGCTTTCGTCGTTTCCCGGGTGCGTTCGTCGGTGCTGCGCACTGCGCGGGATGCGGTCACCCGACCTGCTCGAACACGAGCGGCGGGTAGCTGATGCGCGTCGAGTACCACGACCACGATGCACCCGCGGTCTGCTCGACGGACGCCGAGCCGCCGGAGGCGGGGAGATTCTTCAGGGTGATGCTCACCGTCTGCTTGCCGGTCACGCTCCTGGGGCCGGCACCGACGACGGTTCCTCCCGCTGCATAGCCGTCGGCGTTGAGCGTCACCGGACCGCCCGACTCCACCGAGAACGTGCAGACGTAGGTGCCCGCACCGGTGATGCCGTAGGCGGCCGGCTCGAAGTGGATCGAGACCGCGGGGTTGCGGGTCGGCGACTCGCGGCGGTCGAAGCCGGCGTAGGGCGTGGCGGCGTCGGTCTGCACGATCGTCGGGCGGATGAGCGTGAGGTTCGTGCGCCCCTTGCCGACGGTGTGCACGGGGGAGAGGACGTCGATCGGCGCCCAGAAGATCGGGCCGAGCACGAGTTCGCCGAGGCGGTACTTCTCCGCCCACTCCTCGAGGCGGATGTCGGGTTCGAAGTCCGCGAGTTCGACGACTCGCTCGTCGAACTCGCTTCGGGCGTCGTCCAGTTTCGATGTCTCGTTCATGAGGAAGACTCTAAAACTGATCGGCGACAGCCGTCTCAGGGGTAGCCCCGAGGTGCTGATCGGCTTCGGTCGCGGCGACTACAGTTGAAGGGTTCTGTAGACCCTATTCAAGGAGTGGATCCAGGTGGCTGACGGCTTCGAGCTCTTCACCGACCGTTCCGTTGTCGCGATGCGCGTCAACGGCGAGCTCAAGGACCTCGCCGCGACGGTCACGGAGGCCGACGTGGTCGAACCCGTCACGATCGACTCGCCCGACGGCTTGAACATCCTCCGCCACTCGGCTGCGCATGTGCTCGCGCAGGCGGTGCAGTCGATCAACCCCGAGGCGAAGCTCGGCATCGGTCCGCCCGTCACCGACGGCTTCTACTACGACTTCGACGTCGCCGAGCCGTTCACGCCCGAAGACCTCAAGGCGCTCGACAAGGAGATGTCTCGAATCATCCGTGCCGGCCAGCGCTTCATGCGCCGCGTCGTCACCGACGACGAGGCGCGGGCCGAGCTCGCGAACGAGCCGTACAAGCTCGAACTGATCGGCCTCAAGGGTTCAGCCGGGCACGGGGCAGGCAGCGGTGACGACCACGAGTCCGTCGAGGTCGGCGCCGGCGAGCTCACGATCTACGACAACGTCGACCCGAAGACCGGTGAGACCGTCTGGAAGGACCTCTGCCGCGGCCCGCACCTGCCGAACACCCGCATGATCGGCAACGGCTGGTCGCTGACCCGCATCGCCGCGGCCTACTGGCGCGGCTCGGAGAAGAACCCGCAGCTGCAGCGCATCTACGGCACCGCGTGGCCCACGAAAGACGAGCTGCGCGCATACCAGCACCGCCTCGAAGAGGCTGCGCGCCGCGACCACCGCAAGCTCGGTCGCGACCTCGACCTCTTCAGCTTCCCCGAGGAGATCGGCTCGGGCCTCTCGGTCTGGCACCCGCGCGGCGGGGTCGTGCGCATGGAGATGGAGCAGCACGCGCGTCGTCGCCACATCGAGGGCGGCTACACCTACGTGTACACGCCGCACATCTCGAAGGAGGACCTGTTCCTCACCTCGAACCACCTCGTCACCTACAAGGAGGGCATGTTCCCGCCCATCGTGATGGACGAGGAGCGCGACGCCGAGGGCAACATCACCAAGCAGGGCCAGGACTACTACCTGAAGCCGATGAACTGCCCGATGCACATCCTCATCTACAAGGAGCGCGGTCGCAGCTACCGCGACCTGCCGATGCGGCTGGCCGAGAACGGCACCGTGTATCGCAACGAGCTCTCCGGTGCCCTGCATGGCCTGACCCGCGTGCGCGGCTTCACTCAAGACGATTCGCACCTCTTCGTCACTCCCGACCAGCTCGAAGAGGAGGCGACCAAGGTCATCGAGTTCGTCATCTCGATGCTGCGCGACTTCGGCCTCGACGACTTCGAACTCGAGCTCTCGATGCGCGACGACGAGAAAGACAAGTGGATCGGCTCCGACGAGTTCTGGGAGTACTCGACGAACGCGCTCCGCAACGTCGCCCGCTCGAGCGGGCTCAAGCTCACCGAGATGCCCGGCGAGGCCGCGTTCTACGGCCCGAAGATCGACCTCAAGACCCGTGACGCGATCGGCCGCACCTGGCAGCTCTCGACGGTGCAGGTCGACCCGAACCTGCCAGAGCGCTTCGGCCTCGAGTTCACCGACAAGGACGGCCAGAAGAAGCGCCCGATCATGATCCACCGTGCGCTGTTCGGGTCGATCGAGCGCTTCTTCGCGATCCTGCTCGAGCACTACGCGGGCGCATTCCCGGTGTGGCTCGCGCCGGTGCAGGTCGTGGGCATCCCCGTCGCCGAAGACTTCGCGCCCTACCTCGGCGCGATCATCGAGCAGTTGAAGGGCGCCGGCGTCCGCGCCGAACTCGACGTGAGCGACGACCGCATGCAGAAGAAGATCCGCACGCACACCACCCAGAAGGTGCCGTTCCAGCTCATCGCCGGCGAGAACGACCGCTCGGGTGAGACGGTCAGCTTCCGCTTCCGCGACGGCACTCAAGAGAACGGCGTCGCGATCCCCGAGGCGATCGAGCGCATCACGCGGGTCATCGAGGAGCGTCGCCAGGTCGTCACGCGCGACGATCTGTTCGCATGAGCGCGTACCAGCCCGACGAGTTCGACGGCGTGCCGACGGATGCCGCGGCCGACCTCGCCGGCGTTCCCGACGCGTTTCAACGCCTGTGGACGCCGCACCGGCTCGTGTACATCCAGAACGGGCAGCAGCCCGACGAACACAGCTGCCCGTTCTGCCGCGCCCCCGAGATGAGCGACGAGCAGTCGCTCATCGTCGCGCGCGGCACGCACGCCTACGTGCTGCTGAACCTCTTCCCGTACAACAGCGGGCACCTGCTGGTCTGCCCCTACCGCCACGTCGCGACGTACGACGATGCGACGCCCGAAGAGGTCGCCGAGATCGGCGAACTCACGCAGATCGCGATGCGGGTCGTGAAGCAGGTCTCGAAGTGCGACGGGTTCAACATCGGCATGAACCAGGGTCGCATCGCGGGCGCGGGCATCGCCGAGCACCTGCACCAGCACATCGTTCCGCGCTGGGCGCTCGATTCGAACTTCTTCCCGATCATCGCCGGCACGAAGGCGCTGCCGCGCCTGCTCGGCGAGGTGCGTCAGGAGATCGCCGAGGCCTGGCCTACTCGGTGATCGAGTAGGCCCGCCAGGGCCGTATCGAGATCCGGTGACGGGGTCTCGATACGCTCCTGCGTCGCTACTCGACCACCGGAGCTCAGCGCACCTGGCGCACGGTGAACTGCATGCGCGGGTTCGCGTAGGCCTCCTGCGCCTCGACGAGCTGCAGCTCGCGATCGCCCGACTCCTGTGTGAGCGAGAGCAGGTCGAAGACGCTCGAGGTCGTGCGCGCGAGCGCGTCGGCCGCGCTGCCGGTGCGGCGGTAGTGCGCCGTGAACAGCGCCGCCGTGACGTCGCCCGAGCCGTTCGCCTTCATCGGCAGCTTCGGGGTCTGCACGATCCAGGCGCCGGCGTCGTCGACGGCGAGCATCTCGATCGTGCCCGCTTCGCGGTCGGGGCGCTCGACACTCGTCACGAGCACCGTGCTCGGCCCGGTCGCGCGCACCAGGTCGACCGACGCGAGCGTCGACTCGAGCGTGTCGGGCTCGGTCTCGGTGAGGAAGCCGAGTTCGAACTGGTTGGGCGTGATGATGTCGGCCGCCGGCACCACGCGGTCGCGCAGCAGGATCGGGATGGCGGGGGCCACGAAACATCCGGATTTCGCATTGCCCATGACCGGGTCGCAGGCGTAGACGGCCGCTGGATTCACGGCCTTGACCCGCGCGACCGCGTCGAGGATGACGTCGGCGATGCCCTCGCCGCCCTGATAGCCCGAGAGCACGACGTCGATCTGCGGCAGCACTCCGCGCTCTTCGATGCCCGTGATGACGTCGCGAACATCGTCGGGGCTGATCAGCGGCCCGCGCCAGGCGCCGTAGCCGGTGTGGTTCGAGAAGTTGACGGTGTACACCGGCAGCACTTCGACGCCGATGCGCTGCAGGGGGAAGACGGCGGCGGAATTGCCGACGTGACCGTAGGCGACCGCGGACTGGATCGAGAGAATCTTCACCGATCGATCATCGCACCTCTGCCGCGCGCGCTCCGCCGAGCACCCGTGACGCCTCCCGCACGGCGCGCACGGACGCCCCGAGATCGGCGGCCAGCTTCTGCAGATCGGCGTCGGTGAGATCGTGCACGGTCAGGCGCAGGCGATCGGATGTCGCGCTGTCGCCCAACGCGAACTCGTCGCCGGGCCGCGCCAGCCAGCCGCGTCGCATGAGCTGCTCGGTCACGCCGCGGGCGGGCACGCCGAGCGGAACCCAGAGGTTCAGTCCGTCGCCCGGGCGGATCGTGATGCCCTCGGCCGCGAGCAGATCGGCGAAAGCCGCGTTTCGGGCCGCGTAGTGCGCGCCGGCGGCCCGAATACCCGCGGCCACATCGGCATCGGTCGCGAGCGCGTGCACGAGCCGCTGCAGCAGATGGCTCACCCACGTCGTGCCGGGGGTCAGTCGCATCGCGAGCCGGTCGGCGGTCTCGGGGTCGGAGGCGGTGACGGCGAGGCACATGTCGGGGCCGAGGAACTTCGAGACCGAGCGCACGAGCGCCCAGCGCCGGTGTTCGGGGCCGATGAGCGAGTGGTACGGCAGTTGCGAGAGCAGCGAGTAGTGGTCGTCTTCGATGACGAGCACGTACGGATGCTCGCGGAGCACCTCGCGGAGCTCCGCCGCGCGCCGCTCGGTGAGGCTCGCCCCCGTCGGGTTCTGGGCGCGCGGTGTGCAGATGACGGCGCGGACACCCTGTTCGAGCGCGGCCCGGAGCCCGGCGACCGTCATGCCCTCGTCGTCGATCGGCACGGGCACGGGGCGGTACCCCGCGACGCGCACGGTGTGGATGCTCGTGAGGAAGCACGGGTCTTCGAGCGCGACGGCGTCGTCGCGGGTCAGCGCCTGCGCGAGCAACCGCTCGACGGCGTCGGCGGCACCGCTCGTGACCGTGATGCGGATCGGGGTCTCTGCAGGCAGGTCGGCGCTCATCCAGTCGTGCGCCCACCGTGCGAGCCCTGGGTCGATGACCGGCTCGCCGTAGAGCACGGGGCGCCGGGCGATGCTCGCGAGGGCGGGCGAGGGGTCGGGGATGCGCGACGGGTCGGGGTTGCCCGTGCCGATGTCGCGGAGCGCGGTGTCGGCGGCGAACCCCTCTTGTGCGACGGTCGAGGCGCCGGCCACCCTTGTGCCGCCGCGGCCGAGCGTGATGACGACGCCGGCGTTCGTGAGTTGCCGATAAGCCGAGACGGCGGTGTTGCGATTGACGCCGAGATGCTCGGCGAGCGCCCGCACCGGAGGCAGTGCGTCACCGGGCCGAAGCGCGCCGCGCTCGATGAGCGTGCGCAGGCTGTCGGCGATCTCGGCCGCCGAGCGGCCCTCGATGCGACTCTCGATGCCGATGATGTCGATGATGTCGAACCGCCCTTCCTCGTATCTGCGTCCATGCTATCTTTTGGCCTAGGACAATAGTCCTGTTTGGTCTGTACTGATGCGCGACACGTGCGCGCTCGTCCGAGAGGAACCCCCTGTGACCGTATCCGAAACGGGTTCGAGCCGCGTCAAGCGCGGCCTCGCCGAGATGCTGAAGGGCGGCGTCATCATGGACGTCGTCACCCCCGAGCAGGCGCGCATCGCCGAGGACGCCGGCGCCGTCGCCGTCATGGCGCTCGAGCGCGTGCCCGCCGACATCCGTTCGCAGGGCGGCGTCGCCCGTATGAGCGACCCCGACCTCATCGACGCGATCATCGCCGAGGTCTCGATCCCCGTCATGGCGAAGGCCCGCATCGGCCACTTCGTCGAGGCGCAGGTGCTGCAGGCGCTCGATGTCGACTACATCGACGAGTCCGAGGTGCTCTCGCCCGCCGATTACGTGAACCACATCGACAAGTGGCAGTTCAACACGCCCTTCGTGTGCGGTGCCACGAACCTCGGTGAGGCCCTGCGCCGCATCAACGAGGGCGCGGCGATGATCCGCTCGAAGGGCGAGGCCGGCACGGGCGACGTCTCCGAGGCGACGAAGCACATCCGCAAGATCTCCTCCGAGATCAACACGCTCAAGTCGATGACGAAAGACGAACTCTACGTCGCCGCGAAAGAGCTGCAGGCGCCGTACGAGCTCGTGCTCGAGGTCGCAGAGACCGGCAAGCTGCCGGTCGTGCTCTTCGTGGCCGGTGGTGTGGCGACCCCCGCGGATGCCGCGATGATGATGCAGCTCGGCGCCGACGGCGTGTTCGTGGGCTCGGGCATCTTCAAGTCGGGCAATCCCGAGGCGCGTGCCGCCGCGGTCGTGAAGGCGACGACGTTCTACGACGACCCCTCGGTCGTCGCGCAGGTCTCGCGCGGGCTCGGCGAGGCAATGGTCGGCATCAACGTCGCCGACCTCGCTGCTCCGCACCGCCTCGCCGAGCGCGGCTGGTGACCGAGCAGCTGCGAAGCGGTTCTCTCCATGCGGGGCCGGCCTCGGCCGGCCCCCGCGTCGGGGTGCTCGCACTCCAGGGCGACTTCCGCGAGCACGCGCACGTGCTCGCGACGCTCGGCGCCGAGGTGTCGCTCGTGCGCCTCCCCGAGGAGCTCGAGGCGGTCGACGGCCTCGTGATCCCCGGCGGCGAGTCGAGCGTCATGGACAAGCTCGCCCGCACCTTCGGGCTGCAGGCGCCGCTGAAGGCCGCGATCGCGGCGGGCATGCCCGTCTACGGCACCTGCGCCGGGCTCATCATGCTCGCCGATACCGTGCTCGACGCGATCGCGGGGCAGCAGTCGCTCGGCGGCCTCGACGTCGTCGTGCGCCGCAACGCCTTCGGATCGCAGAACCAGTCGTTCGAGACCGATCTCGATGTGCCCGCACTCGGCGAGGTGCCGGTGCACGCGGTCTTCATCCGCGGTCCAGTGGTCGAGTCGGTGGGGCCGGATGCCTCGGTGCTGGCGTCACTCGCCGACGGGCGCGTGGTGGCCGTCGAACAGGGCAACCTGCTCGGCACGAGCTTCCACCCCGAGATCACGGGGGAGCATCGCTTCCACGAGTACTTCCTCGGCAAGGTGCGCGCACGGGTCTGACGCCCGCGATTCAGTGGGAGCACCGATACGGAAACGGCAGCGGCGACCTACATTCGCCGACATGACCAGACGACTGCCGAGCTCCGGCGGCGACGACCGCGTCGTCGACGAGACCGGATGCGACACCGGCGACATCCTCCTCATCCACCGCATCTTCCGCTGGGGCTACCGCGAGCTGCCCGATCTCGTGCGATCGGTGCCCGCGGGCGACCTCGACCGGGCCGCCGCCGTCGGCGACGCCGTCGCGCTCATCGACCAGGGGCTGCACATCCACCACGAGGGCGAAGACCTTCTGCTGTGGGATCGCCTCGAGCGTCGCGAGCCGGGCTGCGCCGTGCACGTCGACGTGATGAAGGCGCAGCACGCCCGGGTCGCCGAGCTGCTCGACATCGCCGACGCGCTGCTCGCCGACTGGCGCACGACCGCCGACCCGGCGGCGGGCGAGCGGCTCGCCGCCGCGCTCGACGATGTCGGCACGACGCTCGGTGTGCACCTCGGCCGCGAAGAGGCCGATATCGTGCCCATCGCGGCGCGCGTGCTGAGTCAGGCCGAGTGGGACGAGATCGGCGAGCACGGGCGTGCATCGTTGCCGAAGGAGGCGATGCCGTTGCAGCTCGGCCTCATGATCGATGCCGTGCCCGCCGGCGAACGCGACGCCTGGCTGCGAGGCAACCTGCCGGCGCCGATCCGGTTGCTCTGGGTCCTGCTCATGCGCCGCAAGTACACCGCGTGGCAGCGCTCGCTGTTCCCCGAGGGCATGCCGGCGCTCGTCTGACCCGCGCCGGCCCGTGTCGGCGGTGCGCGCTACGCTCGCGACGTGAGCGAATGGATCGCCCTGCTGCGCGGGGTCAACGTCGGCGGCATCACGGTGAAATCGGCCGAGCTGCGCGAACTCTTCGAAGGCCTCGGCTTCGGGGCGGTGCGCACCGTGCTCGCGAGCGGCAACGTCGCATTCGAGACGGTGGATGCCGCGGCTCCCGCTGCTCTGAAAGCGCAGATCGAGGCGGCGCTGGCCGACCGCTTCGGCTACGACGCCTGGATCGTGCTCGTGGCGCGCGAACAACTCGAGCGCATCGTCGCGGCCTTCCCGTTCGACGCCGAGCTCGACGGGTGGCACCCGTACGTGCTGTTCGGATCCGATGCCGCGAGTCTCGCCGAGCTCGTGGGGGCCGCGGGCGAACTCGACCCTGCCGACGACGTGATCCAGGCGGGAGACCAGGTCGTCTACTGGCACAACCGGCGCGAACGCGGTGTCGACAGCGCCTTCTCGAAGTTGACGGCGAAGGCGCGGTTCAAGCCCACGACGACGAATCGCAACCTCAGAACCCTCCGCAAGATCCTCGGCTGAGACACCGCGGTCGGGGCTCGTGTTCAGGGTCGACACCGAGCAGAGACGCGGGGCGACACGGGGGCGGTGCGCCGTGGCATCCGCTTCGCTGGCTTCTCATGACCACTCGACTTCCCAGTACCGGCGCGCCCGCTTCGATCGAAGCACCCGCCACGACCTGTCGCAGCGACGAGATCGTGCTCATCCACCGCATCTTCCGCCGGCTCTTCGGTGAGGCGCCCGACCTCGTGCGCGAGGTCGTGCCCGGCGACACGCGGCGCGTGGCGTTCCTCGCGCGCCACCTGCACGGCCTCACCGCACTGCTGCACACGCACCACCACGCCGACGACGACTTCTTCTGGGATCGCATGACCGAGCGGGCTCCGGCCTGCGGACTCCACGTCGCCCTGATGCGGAAGCAGCACGCGTCGCTCTCCGACCAGCTCGACGAGATCGACGTGTGCATCGACGAATGGGCGGCTTCAGGCGCCGACACCACCGACGGGCGGCGTCTCGCCGACGCCCTCGACGAGGTCGACCGCGCCCTCGCCGAACACCTCGCCGACGAAGAGCGCGAGGCGCTGCCGGTGCTCGACGCCGTGCTGACCGAAGCCGAGTGGGACGAGCTCTCGGCGCACGCGCAGAGCGAGAAGCCGCCGCTGCCCCTCTTTCTGCTGCTCGGGCTCATGATGGAGGCCGTTCCGGAGGGCGAGCGTGACGCATGGATGGCGCGGGAACTGCCTGCGCCGATGCGGGCGGCGTACCGCCTCTTCGGTCGGCGCGGCTACGAGCGGGCGCTGCGCCGGCTGCACCCGGCGTCGAGCGCGGGAGGCGAGCGCACGGACGGCGCGGGCCGCTGACCCCGGTTGCAAGCTGACTTAGAATGGTGGCGCGCGAGCCGTGACCCGGCCGCGCGAGGATTCGAATCAGGAGACGCATGTCCGGGCATTCCAAGTGGGCGACGACCAAGCACAAGAAGGCGATCATCGATTCGCGCCGTGCGAAGTCGTTCGCGAAGCTCATCAAGAACATCGAGGTCGCCGCGAAGATGGGCGGCGCCGATCTGTCGGGCAACCCGACGCTCGTCGACGCCGTGCAGAAGGCGAAGAAGACCTCCGTTCCCAACGACAACATCGACCGCGCCATCAAGCGCGGTGCGGGGCTCACCGGTGAGTCGATCGACTACGCGACGATCATGTACGAGGGCTACGGCCCCAACGGCGTGGCCCTGCTCGTCGAGTGCCTCACCGACAACAAGAACCGCGCAGCCGCCGAGGTGCGCACGCTCATGAGCCGCAACGGCGGCACCATGGCCGACCCCGGCAGCGTCGCGTACAACTTCGCACGCAAGGGCGTCATCGTCGTCGCCAAGACCGACGGCCTCAGCGAAGACGACGTGCTCGGCGCCGTGCTCGACGCGGGCGCCGAAGAGGTCACCGACGAGGGCGAGACCTTCGAGGTCATCACCGAGGCGTCCGACATGGTCGCCGCACGCACCGCGCTGCAGGAGGCCGGCATCGACTACGACTCGGCCGATGCCGCATTCGTGCCGTCGCTCAAGATCGAGATCGACGCCGACACCGCGCGCAAGGTGTTCCGCCTCATCGACGCGCTCGAAGACAGCGACGACGTGCAGAACATCTACAGCAACTTCGACCTCACCCCCGAGGTGCAGGCCGAGCTCGAAGCGGACTAGCCGATCGCCGTGCGAGTGCTCGGCATCGACCCCGGTCTCACACGCTGCGGCGTGGGCGTGGTCGATGTCGAGCCCAACCGCACGGCGCGCCTCGTCGACGTCGTCGTGCTGCGATCGCCGGCCGACCTCGACACCCCGCGCCGGCTCGTGCGCATCGCCGAGGGACTCGAGGCGATCATCGAGGAGCACCGGCCGCAGGCGGTCGCCCTCGAGCGCGTGTTCGCCCGCAGCGACGTCTCGACGATCATGGGCACCGCGCAGATCTCGGGCGTGGCGATGCTGATCGCCGCGCGCCGGTCGCTGCCCGTCGCGCTGCACACGCCGAGCGAGGTCAAGGCCGCCATCACGGGGTACGGCCGCGCCGACAAGAAGCAGGTGGGGGCGATGGTCGCGCGCATCCTGGGCCTCGACGAGGTGCCGAAACCGGCGGATGCCGCCGACGCCCTCGCCCTGGCGATCTGCCACGCCTGGCGCACCGGGGGCGTCGCGGGGGCCGCCGTCGCCGCCAGTGCGGGCGATGCCGCGAGCGCGGATTCGGCGCTCACCCCTGCGCAACGGGCATGGCTCGCCGCCGAGCGCTCCGCGTCGGTGTCGGGGGCCGCCCGTAGGCTGAAGGGGTGATCTCCTCTCTTCGCGGCCGTGTGCTCGCAGCCGCCGGCGGTTCGGTCGTCATCGACGTCGGCGGCGTGGGTTTCCACGTCAACACGACGCCGGCGCTGGCCCTCTCGATGCGCGAGGGGCACGAGGCATCCGTGCACACCACCCTCGTCGTGCGCGAAGACTCGCTGACCCTCTTCGGCTTCGCCACGCGTGACGAACTCGACGTCTTCGACCTGCTCATCGGCGTCACGGGCGTCGGGCCGAAGTCGGCCCTCGGCGTGCTGTCGGTGCTCTCGCCCGGCCAGATCGCCGAGGCGGTGCAGCGCGAAGACGACGCCGCCTTCCGCAAGGTGAGCGGCATCGGCCCGAAGACCGCGAAGCTCATCACGGTCTCGCTCGCCGGCAAGCTCATCGCGCCCGCCGTGTCGGCTCCGCAGTCGCCGGTCGTCGCCGGTGGTGCAGCCGACAGCGTACTCGCCGCCCTCACCGGGCTCGGCTGGTCGGAGCGCGTCGCGGCCGAAGCCGTCGATGAGACGATCGCCGAGGCATCCGACCTCGAGGCGGCATCGGTGCCGACCCTGCTGCGGCTGACCCTTGCGAGGCTCGGCCCGGCGAAGCAGACGGGGCGCGCCCGATGAGCGACGACCTCGACCTGACCGACCCCGTGCTCGCCTCAGAGGCCGAGCTCGCCTTCGAGGGGGCGCTGCGACCGAAGAGCCTCGGCGAGTTCGTCGGTCAGACCCGGGTGCGCGGGCAATTGCAGTTGCTGCTCACCGCGGCGACGCTGCAGCAGCGCACGCCCGACCACATCCTGCTCGCGGGCCCGCCGGGCCTCGGCAAGACGACGCTCGCCATGATCGTCGCCCACGAGAGCGGGCGGCCGCTGCGGATGTCGAGCGGCCCGGCGATTCAGCACGCGGGCGACCTCGCCGCGATCCTCAGTTCGCTCGTGCCGGGCGAGGTGCTGTTCATCGACGAGATCCACCGCATGGCACGGTCGGCCGAAGAGATGCTCTACCTCGCCATGGAGGACTTCCGCATCGACATCATGGTCGGCAAGGGCGCGGGGGCGACCTCGGTGCCGCTCGACCTCTCGCCGTTCACGCTCGTCGGGGCGACGACGCGTTCCGGGCTGCTGCCCAACCCCCTTCGCGACCGCTTCGGGTTCACCGCCCACCTCGAGTTCTACGACGAGGCCGAACTCGAACAGGTGCTCGCGCGGGCGGGCTCGATGTTGGGCCTCGACGTCGACCACGACGCCCTCGCCGAGATCGCCGGCCGCTGTCGGGGCACCCCCCGCATCGCCAACCGGCTGCTGCGCCGGGTGCGCGACTACGCGCTCGTGCACGGCGAACGCGCCGATCTCGGCTCGGTGCGCGCGGCCCTCGAGCTCTAC
The DNA here is from genome assembly GCF_053619715.1 of Agromyces sp. NPDC055520. Taxonomy (NCBI): domain Bacteria; kingdom Bacillati; phylum Actinomycetota; class Actinomycetes; order Micrococcales; family Microbacteriaceae; genus Agromyces; species Agromyces sp. NPDC055520. The sequence continues at coordinate 295,381 of NZ_JBSHJY010000001.1, forward strand.
GACGTCGACCCGCTCGGCCTCGACCGTCTCGACCGCGCCGTCATGCAGATGATCCTCACGCGCTTCGGCGGCGGCCCGGTCGGGCTCAACACGCTCGCCGTCTCGGTCGGCGAAGAAGCCGAGACGATCGAGGCGGTCGTCGAGCCGTTCCTCGTGCGCATCGGGCTCATCACCCGAACGCCGAGGGGCCGCATGGCGACTCCGACGGCGTGGCGCCACTTCGGCCTGGCCGCCGATGCACCCGATTCGGCAACGGCCCTTCCGATCGATGACCTATAATCCTTGAAGCTGACCCCTCAGCCCCGACACTTCGTGCGCGCGTCGCACTCCGGAAGGTACTTCACCCCTCATGACGTTCGATCCGTTCACCATCATCATGCTCGCCGTCCTGGCGGTGCTCATCTTCTTCATGTTCCGCAACTCCCGTAAGCGGAAGGCGGAGGCCGAGCAGCTTCAGTCGAAAGTGCAGCCGGGCGCCAAGGTGATGACCAACTTCGGCGTCTTCGGCACGATTCTCTCGATCGATGAAGAAGAGAACCAGGTGCTGCTCGAGACCTCGCCCGGCACCATCCTCACCGTGCACCGTCAGACGATCGCGCGCGTGGTCGAGCCCAATGCCGGGCCCGCCGAAGACGCTGCGCCGGTCGACGGCGAGCCCGAGTTCGGTGAGCGTCTCGACACCGCGCCCGACGCGACCGGCGATGCCGCCGACGAGAAGCCCGACACCAAGAAGTCGGACGACTAAGACTCACACCGACGCTGGGCCCGCGCGCTGACGCGCGGGCTCTCTGCAGAGAAAGCGGAACACGTGGCTGCACCATCGAAGCGGTCATCCCGGCCGACCTCCGTGCGCAAGGCATGGAGATCACTCACCTGGCTGGGTGTCATCATCGCGCTGTTGTTCGGCATCAACGCCGCCGGCGTCATCTGGGGCGGAGGGTCGTGGTCCCCGAAGCTCGGCCTCGACCTCGAGGGCGGCACGCAGATCATCCTCGCGCCGAAGGTCGAGACCGGCGCCAACGTCTCGCAAGAGCAGCTCGACCAGGCCGTGTCGATCATCCGCCAGCGTGTCGACGCCTCGGGCGTCGCCGAAGCCGAGATCAACACCGAGGGCGAGAACGTCGTCGTCCGCATCCCCGGTGAGCTCGACGACGAGACCCGGGCGCGCATCGAGCAGTCGGCCAAGCTCGAGCTCCGCGCCGTGCTGCTCGCCGATGCCGCCACCAACACCGCGATCGACCCGAGTGCGAGCGCCGCGCCGACCGAGGAGCCGGCCGAAGAGCTCGAGTCGACGCCGACCGCCGTGCCGACCGACGGCAGCGACCCGTCGTGGATCACTCCGGCGCTGCAAAAGCAGTTCGACGACTTCGACTGCTCGAAGATCGACGAGGCCGGCACGAACGTCGCGCCCGCCGACGAGCCGCTCGTCACGTGCGACCGCACCCGCACCGCGAAGTACCTGCTCGGCCCGGTCGAGGCGAGCGGCGAGAACATCGTCGACGCCACCAACGGCATGGTGCAGACCCAGACCGGAGCGTCGACCGGCCAGTGGGCCGTCAACATCGTGTTCGACGGCGAGGGCACCAAAGACTTCGCCGCGGTCAGCACCCGTCTGTACGGGCTGCAGGGTCAGACGCCCCGCGACCAGTTCGCCTTCGTGCTCGACGGCGAGGTGCTCACCGCACCGTCGATGAACGGCGCGATCACCGACGGCCGCCCGCAGATCACCGGCAGCTTCGACCAGGCCTCCTCGAAGGCGCTCGCCGACCAACTGAAGTTCGGCGCACTGCCGATCAGCTTCACGGTGCAGTCGTCCGAGACGATCTCGCCGACGCTCGGCAGCTCGCAGCTGCAGTCGGGCCTCATCGCGGGCCTCATCGGTCTGATCCTCGTGGTCATCTACACGCTCTTCCAGTACCGGGCGCTCGGCTCGGTCACGATCGCGTCGCTCGTGATCGTCGGTCTGATCACCTACCTGATGATCACGATCCTGTCGTGGCGCGAGGGCTATCGCCTCTCGCTCGCGGGCATCGCGGGCCTCATCGTGTCGATCGGTTTCACCGCCGACTCGTTCATCATCTACTTCGAACGTGTTCGAGACGAACTCCGCGACGGCAGACCGCTCGTCGGCGCCGTCGAGACCGGATGGAAGCGCGCGTTCCGCACGGTGCTCGCGTCGAAGGCCACCAACCTGCTCGCGGCGGTCGTGCTGTTCATCCTCGCCGTCGGCAGCGTCAAGGGCTTCGCCTACACGCTCGGTCTCACGACCATCATCGACGTCGTCGTGGTGATCCTGTTCACGCACCCGATGCTGCAGCTGCTCGCGCAGACCCGCTTCTTCTCGAGCGGCAACCCGTGGTCGGGGCTCGACCCCGACGCGCTCGGCGCCGTCTACCGCGGCCGTGCCGAGTTCCGCAAGCCGGTCGGGCAGCCGGCCAAGAAGACCGCGGGCGCCGCCAGAGAAGCGCAGCGCCGCCAGACCATCGCCGAACGGAAGGCCGCCGCATCGGTGGGCGCCTCCGATTCGTCCGACGAAGGGAAGGAGTCCTGATGGCGAACCGTCTCACGACCTTCGGTAACGACCTCTACACCGGCAAGCGCTCCTTCAACTTCGTCGGAGGGCGCAAGAAGTGGTACACGATCGCCGGCATCCTGCTGCTGCTGTCGGTCATCGTGCCGCTGCTCACGGGTGTCAACTTCAGCATCGAGTTCCGCGGCGGGTCGCAGTTCCAGATCGCACAGGTCGACAACGCCACCACTGAGCCCGCGGTCGAAGCCGTGCAGTCGGTCGTACCCGATGCCGAAGTTCACGTCACGATCGTCGGCGGCACCGGCGTGCGCGTGCAGACCGACCAGCTCACCCAGGCCGACTCGCACGAGGTCACCGGCGCACTCGCCGAGGCGTACGACGTGCCCGAGTCCGAGGTGACCTCTTCGTTCATCGGCCCCAGTTGGGGTGCAGATGTCACGAGGCAGGCGCTCGTCGGTCTCGTCGCGTTCCTCCTGCTCGCCGGCATCATCATGGCCCTCTACTTCCGCACCTGGAAGATGTCCCTCGCGGCGATCCTCGCCCTCATCGGCGACCTCGTCGTCACGACGGGCGTCTACGCCGCGGTCGGGTTCGAGATCAGCCCGGCGGCGACGATCGGTATCCTCACGATCCTCGCGTACTCGCTGTACGACACCGTCGTGGTGTTCGACAAGATCCGCGAGAACACCGCCGAAGACGGCCAGGAGTCCCGGCGCACCTTCGCCGAATCGGTCAACCTCGCGGTGAACCAGACCCTCGTGCGCTCGATCAACACGAGCGTCGTGGCCGCGCTGCCCGTCGCGGCGATCCTCTTCATCGGTGCGGGCGTGCTCGGCGCCGACACGCTGCGCGACATCTCGCTCGCACTGCTGATCGGCATCCTCGTCGGCACGTGGTCGACGGTGTTCGTCGCCGCGCCGCTGTACTCGCAGCTGCGCGAGGGCGAGCCCGACATCCGCCGTCACGACCAGAAGGTGCTGAAGGAGCGTGAGCGCGCGGCATCCGTTTCGACGGGCGCGGAGGCGTTGCCCTCCGCATGATGTTCGCGCGCGGCGTGGGCCGTGTGGCGCGTCGAAGCCTCCGGAGCGGCGATAATTGAGTTCCGGAGGTGATCGATGACCGAAACGGGTGCGAACTCGACGGCATCGCTGCGCCGTCTGGTTCCGCGCATCTTCTCGAAGGCGCAGCCGTCGGGCGCGGTCGACACGCTCATGCGAACGGTGCGGATGCACCACCCGAAGGCCGACCTGACGCTCATCGAACGCGCGTACACGGTTGCTGAGCGCGCCCACGAGGGACAGAAGCGCAAGAGCGGCGAGCCGTACATCACCCACCCGATCGCCGTCGCGCAGATCCTCGCCGACCTCGGCATCGGGTCGAAGACGGTCGCGGCGGCGCTGCTGCACGACACCGTCGAAGACACCGCATACACGCTCGATCAGGTGCGCGCAGATTTCGGCGATGAGATCGCGATGCTCGTCGACGGCGTCACGAAGCTCGACAAGGTCAAGTACGGCGACTCGACGCAGGCCGAGACCGTTCGCAAGATGATCGTCGCGATGTCGAAGGACATCCGGGTGCTGATCATCAAACTCGCCGACCGCTTGCACAATGCGCGCACGTGGGGCTTCGTGCCCGCGGCATCCGCTTCTCGCAAGGCGACCGAGACGCTCGAGATCTATGCGCCGCTCGCGCATCGCCTCGGCATCCAGACCATCAAGTGGGAGCTCGAGGACCTCTCGTTCGCCGTGCTCTACCCGAAGCTCTACGCCGAGATCGAGAGCCTCGTCAAGCAGCGCACGCCGCAGCGCGAAGAGTTCGTGCAGAACGTCATCGACCTCATCACCGACGACCTGAAGGCCGCGAAGATCCGCGGCAAGGTGGTGGGCCGCCCCAAGCAGTACTACTCGATCTATCAGAAGATGATCGTGCGCGGCCGCGACTTCGATGAGATCTACGACCTCGTCGGCATTCGGGTGCTCGTGAACTCGGTGCGCGACTGCTACGCGGTGCTCGGCGCGATCCATGCCCGGTGGACCCCGCTGCCCGGCCGCTTCAAGGACTACATCGCGACGCCGAAGTTCAACCTGTATCAGTCGCTGCACACGACCGTCATCGGGCCGAAGGGCCGCGCCGTCGAGATCCAGATCCGCACGCACGACATGCACCAGCGCGCCGAGTACGGTGTCGCCGCGCACTGGAAGTACAAGGAACGCATGGCGGGCGGACGCACCGCCGACAAGTCCGGTCAGAACGAGACCGACATGGCGTGGCTCGCCCACATCTCCGACTGGCAGGCCGAGACCGCCGACCCGGGGGAGTTCCTCGATTCGCTGCGGTTCGAGATCGGTGCCAAAGAGGTCTACGTCTTCACGCCGAAGGGTCGGGTGATCGGCCTGCCGGCGGGCGCGACTCCCGTCGACTTCGCGTATGCCGTGCACACCGAGGTCGGCCACCGCACGATGGGTGCGAAGGTGAACGGCCGACTCGTCCCCCTCGAGAGCGAACTCTCGAGCGGCGACGTCGTCGAGGTGTTCACATCGAAGAACCCCGACTCGGGGCCGAGCAAAGACTGGCTCGGTTTCGTCAAGAGCCCGCGTGCGCGCAACAAGATCCGGCAGTGGTTCACGAAAGAGCGGCGTGACGAGGCGATCGAACAGGGCCGCGACTCGATCGCCCGGGCGATGCGCAAGCAGAACCTGCCACTGCAGAAGCTCATGAGCCAGGAGTCGTTCGCCGAGGTCGCAGCACAGTTGCGCTACGACGACGTCTCCTCGTTGTACGCCGCGGTCGGCGAGGGCCATGTCTCCACCCAGTCGGTGCTCGAGAAGGTCGTCGCGCTCGTTCGCGATGTCGATGAGGGCGACGAACCCGAGCTTCCGATCCCGGTGCGGTCGCGGCCGCTTCCGAGGCATTCCGATTCGGGTGTGCTCGTGCGCGGAGCGCCCGACATCCTCGTCAAGCTGGCCCGCTGCTGCACCCCCGTGCCCGGCGACGAGATCGTCGGCTTCGTGACGCGTGGCGCGGGCGTCTCGGTGCATCAGGCGAGCTGCCACAACGTGCAGAGCCTCATGCAAGAGCCCGAGCGCATGATCGACGTCGAGTGGGCGCCGAGTTCGAAGAGCGTGTTCCTCGTGCAGATCCAGATCGAGGCGCTCGACCGGGCGGGGCTGCTCTCCGACGTCACGAGGGTGCTCTCCGAGCACCACGTCAACATCCTCTCGGCCAACGTCTCGACGTCGACCGACCGGCTCGCGCTCAGCCGCTTCGTCTTCGAGATGGGGGATACGACGCACCTCGATCGTGTGCTCAACGCCGTGCGCCGCATCGACGCCGTGTACGACGTCTACCGCGTCAGCGACGGCTGAGGTGCGGGCCCGCACCACGGCTGCCGGCCTGAACCTCGCTCGTCGGCAGCGAGGGCTCGCTCGACGCGGCTGAGACGATCGAGCGCCAAGGCGCGATGCGGCAGGCGCACCGCATCGGCGAATCGCACGCGCAGCTCGGCGGCGAGGCCCGGATGCATGGAGCAGAGCGCGGTCACGATGCGCTGCAGCCCGGCGTCGCGATCGGCTTCGCGATCGGCGGAGTCGCGATCGGCGCCATGCGGTGCTCCGTGCGCGGGCGGCTCCCGCAGCAGGTCGAATCCCGTGCGCCCGACCGAGGTGCAGCGGGCGCCGGGATACTCGACGATGTCGGCGTCATCGATCACCACTTCGCGCACGACGAGCTGCGGGGCCGAGAACGCCGCCACGCGTGCGGCGCGGGAGACGCAGAACTGCGCGAGCGGCGGCGGCGCGGGGATCGCGCCGTGCACCCACGCCGCCGAGTGACGCTCGATGACGAGTAAGCGAGGTGCCCGCATCGCGAGGGCCGTCGCTCGCAACGACGGCAGGTCGGGTTCGTCGACCGGGGCCCACGCCTCGTCGATCGACATGAGCTCACCGTCGATGCGAGCGGCGCAGAGCTCGGCGAGGGAGAGGTCTGCGGTGCCGAGCACACTCGGAAGTCGGGCCATGAGGCCATGCTGCGGCATCCGACCGGCTCGTGACGCGCGCGGCCATGATCTGTGGACAACTTCGATGCGCGTGGTCCTCTGGAGGACCACGCGCATCGCAGGTCTCAGGTCAGCCGCCGACGGCCTTCAGCCAGGCGCGGCGTGCGTCGAGTGCTTCGCGAGCGGATGCCGCGGCCTTCGCATCGCCTGAAGCCTCGGCCGCGACGAGCTCGGCTTCGAGCTTGTCGATCGCGTCGTGCAGCTGCCCGAGCATGCCCTCGGAGCGGGCCTTCTTCTCGGGGTCTTCGCGCTGCCAGCGCTCCTCCTCGAGCGACTTCACGTGGTTCTCGATCTTGCGCAGGCGGTCTTCGACGACGCGCACCTGATCGCGGGGCACCTTGCCGATCTCGTCCCATTTGCGCTGGATCTTGTTGAGCTCGGCGCGCGCCTGCTTCGGGTTCTGCTCGCTGAGCAGCGGTTCGGCCTCGGTGAGCAGCGCGAGCTTCTCGTCGAGGTTCGCGCGGTAGCCCTCGTCTTCTTGCGCGTCGATCTCGGCCTTCGCGCTGAAGAGCACGTCGCCCGCGGCCTTGAACTTCGCCCACAGCGAGTCGTCGAGCTTCTTGCCGGCACGGCCGGCGAGCTTCCACTCGTCGAGCAGGTTGCGGTAGTCGCCGACGGCGTCGGCCCCGCGCGGTGCGAGCGCCTCGGCCCGCTCGATGAGCGCCTGCTTGCGCGAGCGCACGTCGCGGTGCGCGGCGTCGAGTTCGGCGAAGAACGCCTTGCGGTGCGTCTCGATGGTCGAGCGTGCCGCACGGAACCGCTTCCACAGCTCGTTCGCCTCACTCTTGGGCAGGCGGGGCCCGTCTTGCTGGTGGCGCTGCCAGCGCGCGAAGAGCTCGTCGAGCTCGGCGGTCGCCTGCTTCCACTGCGTCTTGGCAGGGTCGCCTGCGGCGAGCTTCTCTGCCGCTTCGACGATCGCAGTGCGCTCGACGACGGCCTCGGCGACGGCGGCCTTCGTCTCGGCCTGCTGCTGCTCGGTCAGCTCTTTCGTCGTGCCCGACAGCGCTTCGACACGAGCGGCCAACGACTCGAGGTCGCCGACGGCGTTCGCGTTCGCGACGGAGGACTGCAGGGTGGCGACGGCCTTCGCGACATCGGCTGCCGGGGCGCCGCGGCGCACGCGCTGCTCGAGCAGGCCGACCTGGCCTGCGAGGTCGGCGTACTTGCGCTCGAAGTAGGCGAGGGCCTCTTCAGCAGAGCCGTCGGGGTACTGCCCGACCTCTCGCTCGCCGTCGCTCGTGCGTACGAAGACGGTGCCCGTCTCGTCGACGCGGCCCCACGGTTGCTGCTCTGATTCGGTCACGGCCTCACCCTGTCGTATGTCGGATGCCACCCGAAGGCGACGTTGACGGCATCAAGCCTATTGCACCGCGAACCGGCGGTGCGGGCGCCCACTCGCGCCGGTACTCACTCGACGGTGAATGCCGTGATCGTGGTCGGCACGGCCGGTGCGCCATCGCCCGCGCCGTCGCTCGTGCCGGCATCGATGACCCCGGCGCGCAGCGCGTCGAGACCGCTCGTCACCTTTCCGATCACGGTGTAGCCGCCGGTGTCGCCGGGCAGGGTCGTGTCTTCGTAGACGATGAAGAACTGGCTGCCCTGGCTGTACTGCGATGCGGCACGGGCCATCGCGATCGTGCCGGCGGGGTAGACGCCGTCGGCGGGGGCGTTCTCGACCGGGCCGTAGGTGTAGCCCGGGCCGCCGGTGCCGTCGCCGCTCGGGTCGCCGCACTGCAGCACCCAGATGCCCTCGGTCGTGAGGCGGTGGCAGCTCGTGCCCGTGTAGAAGCCCTGCTGGATCAGACTGATCTCGCTCGAGACGGCCTGCGGTGCGGCGGCGCCGTCGAGCTCGACGCCGAGGGGGATGTCATTGAGCGTGAGGGTGCCGGTCCACGTGCGGTCTTCGGCGATGTCGGCCGACGGCACGTCACCCTGGTTCTCGCCCTCGGCCGGGGTGGGGCTCGGCGTCGCGGCCGGAGTCTCGGTGGCAACGGGTTCTGCGCCCGGGCCTCCGCTGAAGTAGAAGATCTGCGCGCCCGTCGCGAGGGCGAGCACGACGACGAGGCCGAGCACGGCGATGACGTTGTCGCGACTGCGCCGGCGCCGCTTGCGGGCGTGCACTTCTTGGCGGGCCTGGTAGGTGCGCAGGCGTGCTCGTTCTTCACGCGCCTGTCGGTCGTTCGATGCCACGCATGCTCCTTCTCGGGACTCCTGCGTGCCGACTCTACGCAAGCGCGGGGTCGCAGACCAATCGCCGCACCGATTCGCGGCACCGATCGGCGGCGGCGATCCGCGTCGGCGACGCGGGGTCCGGCAGGCGGCGGTGGTGTCGGATGTCGCGGCTACGCTGGTGCGCATGGTGGATTCCGGCCCGGGGCTGCGTTCAGGCGCGACCCCGCTCGCGGTGCGCATGCGCCCGACGAGCCTCGACGAGGTGGCCGGTCAGCGGCACCTGTTGACGCCGGGTTCGCCGCTCGTCGCACTCGCGGGCGACCGCACCGGCGAGTCCGGCTCGGTCTCCGTCATCCTCTGGGGCCCGCCCGGCACCGGCAAGACGACGCTCGCCCAGGCCATCGCCCGTTCCTCGGGTCGCAAGTTCGTCGAGCTCTCCGCCGTGACCGCCGGTGTGCGCGACGTGCGCCAGGTCATGGACGAGGCGCGCGCGAGCCGCGACCTCTACGGGCTCTCGACCGTGCTCTTCCTCGACGAGATCCACCGCTTCACGAAGGCGCAGCAAGACGCGTTGCTGCCCGGCGTCGAGAACGGCTGGGTGATCCTCGTCGCCGCGACGACCGAGAACCCCTCGTTCTCGGTGATCTCGCCGCTGCTGTCGCGCTCGCTCCTGCTCACCCTCGAACTCCTCACCGACGACGACCTCGGCGTGCTCGTCGACCGGGCGGTCGCCGATCCGCGCGGTCTCGCGGGCCGGGTGTCGCTCGACCCTGCGGCGCGGGCGGCGATCATCCGGCTCGCCTCCGGCGACGCGCGGCGTGCGCTGACGGCGCTCGAGGCGGCGGCGGTGGCCGCCGCGCAATCGGTGCCGGCCGCAGAGGCGCCCGCACCGAGCGACGACGGCGACGAGACGGTGTCCGACGACGAGACGGCACCTGACGACGAAGCAGAACCAGCCGGTGAAGCGGATGCCGCGGCATCCGCTCTGCCGATGATCACGACCGACATCGTGGCGCGGGCCGTCGATCGCGCGCTGCTGCGCTACGACCGCAACGGCGACGAGCACTACGACGTGATCAGCGCGTTCATCAAGTCGGTGCGCGGCAGCGACGTCGACGCCTCGCTGCACTACCTCGCGCGCATGATCGAGGCCGGCGAAGACCCGCGGTTCATCGCGCGGCGCATCATCGTGCTCGCGTCGGAAGACATCGGCCTCGCCGACCCGAGCGCCCTCGGGGTGGCGGTCGCGGCGGCCGACGCCGTGGCGTTCATCGGCATGCCCGAGGGGCGCATCCCGCTCGCGCAGGCGGTCGTGCACCTCGCGACCGCGCCGAAGTCGAACGCGGCGTACGTCGGCATCGACCGTGCCATCGCCGACGTGCGCGGCGGCAAGGCCGGCCGGGTGCCCAAGCACTTGCGCGACGCGCACTACCCGGGCGCGAAACGACTCGGCCACGGCAAGGGCTACAAGTATCCGCACGACGACGACATCGGCGTGGTCGCGCAAGAGTACCTGCCCGACTCGCTGCGCGGGGCCGTCTACTACGAGCCGACCGAGCACGGCAACGAGCGCGAGGTCTCGGCCCGGCTCGCCAAGTTGCGCCGGATCGTGCGGGGCGAGCGCTGAACGCGAGGCACGGGCGTCGCGTGATAACATGTCCCTTGGCCTGAAGCCTGATTCTCGAGCGCGGCTGCGAGAGAATCACCGGCGAACGGGTGCGATCTGTAGCCGATCCACCCTTGGCGAATCCCTCTGACACAGATTCCCGGCGCACGATCGCGCCGCGATTTCACTTGAGATTCTTCCGAAAGGACATTCGTGTCGAACCAGTCACGCAGCAAGACCCGCCTCTCCCGTGCGCTCGGCGTCGCCCTCACCCCGAAGGCCGCCCGCTACATGGAGAAGCGCCCGTACGCTCCCGGTGAGCACGGCCGCACCAAGCGCAAGCAGGACAGCGACTACGCCGTTCGTCTGCGCGAGAAGCAGCGCCTGCGCGCCCAGTACGGTATCCGCGAGAAGCAGCTGCGCATCGCCTTCAACGAGGCTCGCCGCACCGAGGGCCTGACCGGTGAGAACCTGGTCGAGCTGCTCGAGATGCGTCTCGACGCCATCGTGCTGCGTGCCGGCTTCGCCCGCACCATCTCGCAGGCTCGCCAGTTCGTCGTGCACCGCCACATCCTCGTCGACGGCCAGCTCGTCGACCGCCCCTCGTTCCGTGTGAAGCCGGGCCAGCTCGTGCACGTCAAGGCACGCAGCGAGGGCACCGAGCCGTTCCAGGTCGCCGCTGCCGGCGGTCACGTCGACGTGCTGCCCAAGCTCCCCGCGTACCTCGAGGTCGAGCTCGACAAGCTCCAGGTGAAGCTCGCCCGTCGCCCGAAGCGCGCCGAGGTCCCCGTGACCTGTGACGTGCAGCTGGTCGTCGAGTACTACGCCGCTCGCTGACGCACAGCAGCTGAGACAGGGGTCGCGGGGTTTCCCGCGGCCCCTGTCGCGTACCCGGCGAGTGCCTCGGTGCGGCCACTAGACTGGATCCCGGCGTGCCGAGCGCACCGCAAGGCGACACATCGATCAGGGAGCAGGAGCACCTCGTGAAGAGCATTCTGTGGTTCACCGTCGGCGTCGCGGCCGGATTCGCGGTCGCCCACCAGGTCAACCAGACCAAGCAGGGTCGAGACTTCTTCTCTGCGGTGGATGCGAAGGCCCGCGCCTTCGGTCACGCGATCGCCGAGGGCTACCACGCCCGTGACGCCGAATTGCGCGCCGAGCAGGGCGAGACGCCCGCGTCGCTCTGACGACCAACGCGCCGATACTCCGACGCCCCATACGTTGTTTGGCCCGGATGCCCCGGGCACGACCGAGAACGGAACCATGCAGACTGCCGACATCCGCCAGCGTTGGCTGGACTTCTTCGCCGAGCGCGGACACACCGTCGTGCCCTCGGCGTCACTCGTCTCCGACGACCCCACGCTGCTGTTCACGGTCGCCGGCATGGTGCCGTTCGTGCCGTACCTGACGGGTCTCGTGCCCGCGCCGTACCCGCGCGCGACGAGCGTGCAGAAGTGCATCCGCACGAACGACATCGAAGAGGTCGGCAAGACCCCGCGGCACGGCACCTTCTTCCAGATGAGCGGCAACTTCTCGTTCGGCGACTACTTCAAGGAGGGCGCCATCTCGATGGCGTGGGAGCTGCTGACGACGCCCGAGGCCGACGGCGGGTACGGGTTCGACCCGAACGACCTGTGGGTGACGGTCTACGAAGAGGACGACGAGGCGCGCGAGATCTGGAAGCGCGTCGCGGGGATCCCAGACGAGCGGATCCAAGGCTTGGGCAAGGGCCCGAACTACTGGCACACCGGCCAGCCGGGCCCGGCCGGCCCGTGCTCCGAGATCTTCTTCGATCGCGGCCCCGAGTACGGCATCGACGGCGGCCCCGCCACCGACGACGACCGGTACGTCGAGATCTGGAACCTCGTGTTCATGCAGTACCTCATCGATGACGTGACGTCGAAGACCGACTTCCGCATCGTGCGAGAGCTGCCGAAGAAGAACATCGACACCGGCATGGGGCTCGAGCGCGTCGCCTTCATCAAGCAGGGCGTCGACAACATGTACGAGATCGACCAGGTGCGCCCGGTGCTCGACCGCGCAGCCGAGCTCTCGGGGCGCCGCTACGGCGCCGACCACGACGACGACGTGCGCATGCGCGTCATCGCCGACCACGTGCGCTCGGCGCTCATGCTCATGAGCGACGGGGTGAGCCCGTCGAACGAGGGGCGCGGCTACATCCTGCGCAGGCTCCTGCGCCGCAGCATCCGCGCCATGCGCCTGCTCGGCGTCGAGGGTCCGACGTTCCGCGAGCTCTTCGCCGCGTCGCGCGACGCGATGAAGGCCGCCTACCCCGAGGTCGCCCACGACTACGCGCACATCGAGCAGCTCGCGCTCGGCGAGGAGGAGACCTTCCTCCGCACGCTCACCGCGGGCACGTCGATCCTCGACCTCGCCGTCTCGAAGACGAAGCAGTCCGGCCGTGAGCAGCTCGCCGGCGACACCGCGTTCCTCCTGCACGACACCTACGGCTTCCCGATCGAGCTCACGCTCGAGATGGCCGACGAGGCGGGTCTCGCCGTCGACCGGGCCGCGTTCGACACGCTCATGACCGAGCAGCGCTCGCGCGCGAAGGCCGATGCGAAGTCGAAGAAGAAGGTGCTCGCCGATCTCTCGGTGTACGCGGAGTTCCGCGCGAAGGGCGAGACGATCTTCACGGGCTATACCGAGCTGTCGACGGCGTCGACCGTGCTCGGCCTGCTCGTCGACGGTCGCCCCGTGCCGTTCGCGACCGCGGGTCAGACCGCCGAGGTGATCCTCGCCGAGACGTCGCTCTACGCCGAGTCGGGCGGTCAGGCGCCCGATCAGGGTCGCATCGTCGGCGACGGCTTCGAGCTCGAGGTGCTCGACGTGCAGAAGCCCATCAAGGGCCTCATCAGCCACACCGTGAAGGTGACCTCGGGCGAGGTCGGCGTCGGCGCGCCGGCGACGACGCTCGTCGACGAGCAGTACCGTCGTGGCGCGACGCAGGCGCATTCCGGCACGCACCTCGTGCACGCGGCGCTGCGCCAAGTGCTCGGCCCCAACGCCCACCAGTCGGGCTCGTTCAACAAGGCGGGCTATCTGCGTCTCGACTACGGCTGGAACTCGGCCCTCTCGACAGAGACCCGCAGCGAGATCGAAGAGATCTCGAACGCCGCGATCCGAGACAACCTCGAGGTCGTCACGCGTGAGATGCCGCTCGACGAGGCGAAGTCGCTCGGCGCCATGGCCCTCTTCGGCGAGAAGTACGGCGACGTCGTGCGCGTCGTCGACATCGGCGGCCCCTGGTCGCGCGAGCTCTGCGCGGGCACGCATGTGTCGACGAGTGCCGAGGTCGGCATGATCAACATCGTGGGGGAGTCCTCGGTCGGCGCGTCCAACCGGCGCGTCGAGTCGCTCGTCGGTCTCGACGCCTTCCGTCGTTTCGCGTCGGAGCGGGCGCTCGTCTCCGAGCTGACGTCGACGTTGAAGACCCGGCCCGAGCAGCTCGTCGACCGTATCGGCGAGCTCGTCACGAGCCTGAAGGCCGCCGAGAAGCGCATCCAGCAGTTCGAGGCTCGAGCGCTCAACGACCGCGTGCCTGCGCTTGCGGCCAAGGCCGTGCGCACGGGAGACGTGCTGCTCGTCGCTGAATCGGTCGGTTCTCTCGGCGCCGGCGACGAGTTGCGCGCGCTCGCGCTCTCGGTGCGATCGCAGCTCGGCGACGCGGCATCCGTCGTCGCTCTGGCGGCCGAGGTCGGCGGCAAGCCGGTCGCGATCGTCGCCACCTCATCGGCGGCCCGCGACGCGGGCGCGAACGCGGGTGCCCTCGCCAAGACGATGGCCGGCGTGCTCGGCGGCGGCGGCGGCGGCAAGCCCGACCTCGCGCAGGGCGGCGGCAGCGACCTCGCGGCGATCCCGGCGGCGCTCGACGCGGTGCGCTCGGCGCTCCGCGGGTAGTCGCCGTGCGAACCGGGGCGAGGCTCGGGGTCGACGTCGGACGAGCCCGCATCGGCGTCGCACGCTGCGACCCAGGCGGCCTGATCGCGACGCCGATCGAGACGGTGGCGCGCGCCGACGACGACGACGCCGACGTCGCGCGCATCCTCGACCTCGCGCGCGAGTACGAGGTGATCGAGATCGTGGTGGGCAATCCGTTGTCGCTCTCGGGCGCCTCGACGCCGTCGACCGACGATGCGGTAGCGTTCGCTGAGCGACTGGCGGGCACGGGGATCCCGGTGCGCCTCGTCGATGAACGACTCTCGACCGTGAGCGCCCAACAGGCGCTTCGCGCGACCGGAAAGTCGACGCGCAAGCAACGTCCCATCGTGGATCAAGTTGCAGCCGTTATCATTTTGCAACACGCCATCGACGCCGAACGGGACTTCAAACGCCCGCCCGGGCGCACGATCGAGATCCCCGAAGGGCCATCCCCCCTGTGACCCACCTGTCACCTGACCGCGACGACGCCGAGCTGTCGGCCTCCGATTGGCACGCGATGCTGGCCGGCACCGCTCCGGTGCGGGCGCCCAGATCGGCGCCCGGCGCGGCACCCGGAACCGCGGATGCCGCGGCCCGGCTGCTGCCCGTCGCGCAGGCACCGAGCGACTCGCCGGCCGCGCCGCAGCCGGCACCCGAGGGGCGCCCGATGACCCGCCGGGAGGCGAGGGAGGCCGAGCAGCGCCAGGCCGCAGCGGCCGAAGCCGCAGCGGCCCACGCTGCGGCGGCGGAAGCGGCGGCTCAGGTCGCACCCGAGCCCGACGACAGTTCTGCACGACCGAACTCCACCGCGCAGCTGTTCGAATCGATCGTCGCCGAGCCGGCGCAACCGGTCGAGCCCGAGACCGCCCGGCCCTCGCGTGCCGAGCGTCGCGCGGTCAACACCGACCCGTACGAGCCCGAGAAGCCGAAGCGGCGCGGGGCGTGGGGATGCCTCGTCGCCGTGCTCATCGTGGTCGCGCTCGGTGCCGTGGCGTTCTTCTTCCTGCAGGGGCCGATCAACGCCGTCATCGAGCGGTTCGCACCGGCGGCCGACTTCGAGGGCACCGGCACGGGTGAACTCGTCTTCATGATCCACGACGGCGAGACCGGCTCCGACATCGCGACGAACCTCGTCGACGAGGGTGTCACGGCGTCGTACGACGCCTTCTACGACCTCCTGCTCGAGCAGAGTCCTGAGCCCGAGTTCCACCCCGGCGCGTATCAGTTGGCCGAGAAGATGAGCGCGCAGGCCGCGCTCGATGCCCTGCAAGACCCGGCGAACAAGCTCGAGAACACCTTCGTGATCCCCGAGGGCACGGCGCTGGCCGACGTGCTCGTCACGATCTCCGAGGGCACCGATGTGACCCTCGAGAGTCTGCAGGCCGCCGCGGCCGAACCGCCGGCGAGCTACGGGCTCCCGGCCGAGGCGACGACACTCGAGGGCTTCCTCTTCCCTGCCAAGTACACCGTCGAGCCGGGGCTCGATGCGCACGCCGTGCTGCAGACCCTCGTCGATCGGCAGTTCGAGGCCCTCGACGCGGCCGGCGTCGCGGCCGACCAGCGCTGGCGCACGATCGTGCTCGCCTCGATCGTGCAGCGCGAGGCGGGGTCGAACCTCGATGATTTCCCGAAGGTCGCCCGCGTGTTCCAGAACCGGCTCGACCAGGGCATCAACCTCGAGTCCGATGCCACGGTGGCCTACGGCACCGGCAACACCCATACGGTGTGGACGACCGACGCCGAGCGCGCCGACGCGTCGAACCTCTACAACACCTACGCGAACCCGGGGCTGCCGGTGGGCCCGATCGGCAACCCCGGCGATGTCGCGATCAACGCGGCCGTCCACCCCGCCGACGGCCCCTGGCTGTTCTTCGTGCCGGTGAACCTCGCGACCGGTGAGACGGTCTTCTCGTCGACCGTCGAAGAGCACGAGGCCGCGGTGGCGCGACTGCAGGAGTGGTGCGCGCTGGAAGAGAACGCCTCGTACTGTGAGTGAGACGCGACGACTCGCCGTGCTCGGCTCGCCGATCTCGCACTCGAAGAGCCCGGCGCTGCACCGCGCGGCCTACGACCGGCTCGGCCTGCCATGGCGGTACTCGGCCGTCGAGATGGACGGCCGACGGCTCGGCGAATTCATCGGCGGGTTGGATGCCTCGTGGCGCGGGCTCTCCCTCACGATGCCGCTCAAGCACGAGGTGCTGCCGCTGCTCGACGGGGTCGACGAGGTCGCCGCGATCACGGGCGCTGCGAACACCGTGCTGTTCGATGACGACGGTGCTCGGCGCGGCTTCAACACCGATGTCGGCGGCATCGTACGCACGCTTCGCGAGGCCGGCGTGCTCGAGGTGCCGCGCGGCGTGCTCGTCGGCGGCGGGGCGACAGCCGCCTCGGCGCTCGTCGCGATGTCGCAACTCGGTGCGCGCGCCGTGCGGGTGCTCGTGCGGCGGCCGGGCGCCGCCGCCGTGCTCGTCGAACTCGGGTCGCGGCTCGGGGTGCAGGTCGACGAGGGCGGGCCGGCCGAGCTCGCCACGATCGATCGTGTCGACCTCGTGGTGAGCACCGTTCCCGGTGGCACCGACCTCGGCGTCGAGGCATCCGCTGGTCTGGTCGCGACGGCGGCGCTGCTCGACGTGGCCTACGATCCGTGGCCGACACCGCTCGCGGCCGGCTGGATCGCGGGCGGCGGCACGGTCGTGCACGGGCTCGGGATGCTACTGCACCAGGCGCTGCTGCAGGTGCGCGTGTTCGTGAACGGCGACCCGCAGGCGCCGCTCGACGACGAGGACGCCGTGCTCGGCGTCATGCGCGCAGCCGTCGCCTGAGCCTGTGGAAGGATGGGAGCATGCTCCGTTGGCTCACTGCCGGAGAGTCGCACGGCCCTGAGCTCGTCGCGATCCTCGAGGGTCTTCCCGCCGGTATCCCCGTTTCGCTCGACGATATTCGCGCCGACCTCGCGCGCCGCAAACTCGGCTACGGCCGGGGTGCGCGCATGAAGTTCGAGCAAGACGAACTCGCGATCTCGGGCGGTGTGCGCCACGGCTTGAGCCTCGGCAGCCCGGTCGCGCTGCGCATCGGCAACACCGAGTGGCCGAAGTGGCAAGAGGTGATGAGCCCCGAGCCCATCGACCCCGCGAAGCTCGGCCGCGGGCGCGGCGCCGCGCTCACCCGGCCGCGGCCCGGGCACGCCGACCTCGTCGGCATGCAGAAGTACGGTTTCGACGAGGCCCGCCCCGTGCTCGAGCGCGCGAGCGCTCGTGAGACGGCTGCCCGCGTCGCGCTCGGCGCGATCGCACGTTCGTTCCTCGCCGAGCTCGGCATCCGGCTCGTCGCCCACACGCTCGCCATCGGCACCGTCCGCGTGCCCGATGGTCGCCCGCTGCCGACGCCCGACGACGTCGAGCTGCTCGACGCCGACCCGCTGCGCTGCTTCGACCCCGCGACATCCGCTGCCATGGTCGCCGAAGTCGACCTCGCGCACAAAGAGGGCGACACGCTCGGCGGCGTCGTCGAGGTGCTCGCCTACGGCGTGCCGCCCGGCCTCGGTTCGCACGTGCACTGGGATCGCCGTCTCGACTCCCAGCTCGCCGCGGCGCTCATGGGCATCCAGGCGATCAAGGGCGTCGAGGTCGGCGACGGCTTCGAGACGACCCGGCGCCGAGGCTCGGCCGCGCACGACGAACTGCACATCGAGGGCGACCTCATCGCGCGCACGAGCGACCGCGCGGGCGGCACCGAGGGCGGCATGTCCACGGGCACCGTGCTGCGCGTGCGCGCCGGTATGAAGCCCATCGCGACCGTGCCGCACGCCCTGCCGACGGTCGATGTGGCCACCGGCGAGGCTGCGGCGGCGCACCACCAGCGATCCGACGTCGTCGCCGTGCCCGCCGCGGGCGTCGTGGCCGAGGCGATGGTGGCCCTCACCCTCGCGAACGCCGTGCTCGAGAAGTTCGGCGGCGACTCGGTCGGCGAGACCAAGCGCAACCTCGAGTCCTACCTCGCGGCGATCCCCGACACGCTCCGCACGGCAGGAGCGTCGGTGGGCGTCGCGGAGGCTGCGGCGGATCGTGTCTGACAGCCCGCCCGTCGTGCCCGACACCCCGCGACTGGCCCTGCCGATCGTGCTCGTCGGCCCGATGGGCGCGGGCAAGTCGCGGGTCGGGCAGCGACTCGCGGCCGCCGTCGGCGCGCCGTTCGTCGACACCGACCTGCGCATCGTCGAACGCTACGGCCCGATCGATCAGATCTTCGACCGCGAGGGCGAAGAGTACTTCCGCATCGTCGAGCGCGAGATCGTCGACGAGGCCCTGCGCGAAGAGGCCGTGATCTCGCTCGGCGGCGGCGCCGTGCTGCACGACGACACGCGCGACGACCTCGCGGGCCTGCCGGTCGTCTGGCTGCAGGTGTCGGCGTCGGCCGTCGCCTCGCGACTGGCGGGCGGCAACCGTCCGCTGCTCGAGGGCGGCGGGCTCGAACGATGGAGTGCCATCCTCGAGGCGCGCACGCCCCTCTACGAGTCGGTCGCCGACTTCAGCATCGACACCTCGCGCCGCTCGGTCGTGCGGATCGTCGACGACATCACCGGGCACTTCGGAGGAACACGATGACGGCAGACGAGACCCGCACGAGCATCCGCGTCGGCGGCGAATCGGGCTACGACGTCATCGTGGGTCGCGGGGTGCTCGCCGAGCTCGGCGATGCGATCGGCTCCGAGGCGACCAAGGTGCTCATCGTGCACCCCGCGACGCTCGGCGCCCGGGCCGCCGAACTGCGCGAGGCGCTCGAGGGCCGCTACCAGGTGCTGCTCGCCGAGGTGCCCGACGCCGAGGCCGGCAAGCGCATCGAGGTCGCCGCGTTCTGCTGGCAGGTGCTCGGGCAGGCCGACTTCGCGCGCAGCGATGCGATCGTCGGCTTCGGCGGGGGAGCCGTCACCGACCTCGCGGGCTTCGTCGCCGCGACCTGGCTTCGCGGCGTGAAGGTCGTGCAGGTGCCGACGACGGTGCTCGGCATGGTCGACGCGGCCGTCGGCGGCAAGACCGGCATCAACACCAACGAGGGCAAGAACCTCGTGGGCGCGTTCCACGCGCCCGCCGCCGTGATCTGCGACCTCGACGTGTTCGAGACGCTGCCGAAGAACGAGATCCTCGCGGGCTTCGCCGAGATCGTGAAGGCGGGCTTCATCCGCTACCCCGAGATCCTCGACATCATCGAGGCCGACCCCGAGGTCGCGACCGACCCGTCGACCCCGCAGTTCCGTCGTGTGATCGAGCTCGCAATCCAGATGAAGGCCGACGTCGTCTCAGAGGACTTCACCGAGCAGGGGCTCCGCGAGATCCTGAACTACGGCCACACGCTCGGCCACGCGGTCGAGCACGCCGAGCGCTACCAGTGGCGCCACGGCGCCGCGGTCGCAGTCGGCATGGCGTTCGCGGCCGAGCTCGGCCGGCTCTCGGGCCGCCTCTCCGACGAGGTCGCCGACCGGCACAAGCGCGTGCTCGACCTGCTGAGCCTGCCGACGTCCTACCCCGCGGGCAGGTGGAACACGCTGCTCGCGACGATGCAGCGCGACAAGAAGGCGCGGGCCGGGCAGCTCCGCTTCATCGTGCTCGACGACCTCGCGAAGCCCACGGTCATGCTCGCGCCCGACCCGTCGCTGCTCTTCGCGGCCTACCAGGAGATCGCCTCGTGACCGAGCGCCGCCTGCTGCTCGTCAACGGACCGAACCTCAACCTGCTCGGCACGCGCGAACCCGAGATCTACGGCTCGCAGACGCTCGACGACGTCGAGCGCTTGGTGACGGATGCCGCGTCCGCACGCGGCTTCGAGGTGCGCGCCGTGCAGTCGAACCACGAGGGCGTGCTGCTTGATGCGATCCATGCTGCGCGCCTCGACTGCGCCGGCATCGTCATCAATCCCGGCGGGCTGACGCACACCTCGGTCGTGCTCCGCGACGCCCTCGCGGGCGTCGGCCTGCCCGTCGCCGAGGTGCACATCTCAGACGTCGCGCAGCGCGAGTCGTTCCGCCACCACTCCTACGTCGCGGACGTCGCGGTCGTGCACGTCGTCGGCGAGGGCGTCGCGGGCTACGAGACCGCGGTGCGGCTGCTCCTCGACGTCGTCACGGGCCGCGCCGACGGCTGACTCGGCCCGCTGCACCTCAGGCGCCGCGGGCGAACGCGAGGCTCTCCTCGACGATCGACACGACGACCTCGACTTCGGCCCCGTCGGGGAAGAGCGAAGTCTCGGCCGCGCGCGCCGCCTCGAGACCCTCGAGGAACACGGCTCGCGACGACTTCGGCGAGACCTGGCTGTGCCCCTCCACCACCCCGTCGAGAGCGAACACGCTCGCCACGAGGCGACCCCACAGTTCGGGCGTCGCCCGTTGGTCGAGCTGGCGTTGCGGGCCGACGGTCGAGACGGTCGGGCGTGTGCCGGGGCGCGGGTGGTCGATCACGACGACAGGCTAGGGCATCGCGGCCGGCGCGAGCACGCGGCATCCACTCGCATTGGCACAGTCTCGACCGAGCGACTAAACTCGACCGACTGAACTTCTGCGGCCGATTCGGGCCGAGCCTCTTCGCGACTGAACGGAACACACACGCATGGCAAGCACCGCTGACATCAAGAACGGCGTCGTCCTCTCCATCGACGGTCAGCTCTGGAGCGTCATCGAGTTCCAGCACGTCAAGCCCGGCAAGGGCGGTGCGTTCGTGCGCACCAAGCTGAAGAACGTCGTGTCGGGCAAGACCGTCGACCGCACCTACAACGCGGGCGCGAAGATCGAGATCGAGAACGTCGACCGCCGCGACTTCACCTACCTGTACCGCGACGGCGACGGCTTCGTCTTCATGGACCAGACCGACTACGACCAGCTCACGGTGCCCGGCACCGTCGTCGGCGACGCGGCCAACTTCATGCTCGAGAACCAGTCGGTGACGGTCGCGCTGAACAACGGCAACCCGCTCTACGTCGAGCTGCCCGCCTCGGTCGTGCTCGAGATCACCTACACCGAGCCGGGCCTGCAGGGCGACCGCTCGACCGGCGGCACGAAGCCCGCGACCGTCGAGACCGGCTACGAGATCCAGGTGCCGCTCTTCCTCGAGACCGGCACGAAGGTCAAGGTCGACACCCGCACGGGCGACTACCTCGGCCGCGTGAACGACTAGTGAGCGCTCGTACCAAGGCGCGCAAGCGCGCGCTCGACCTGCTGTACTCGGCCGACATGCGTCAGGTTCCCGTCGAGCAGATGCTCGTCGTCGAGGCCGAGAAGGCGGTGAGCGAACCCGAGCGCGCGGCATCCTGGCTCTACGCCCGCGAGATCGTCGACGGCATCGTCGACCACCGTGCCGAGATCGACGAGCTCATCGAGACGCACTCACATGGCTGGACCCTCGAGCGCATGCCCGCGGTCGACCGCGCCATTCTGCGCATCGGCGTGTGGGAGATCATCCACAACGACGCCGTGCCCGACCCGGTCGCGATCTCAGAGGCCGTCGAGGCCGCCACGGTGCTCTCGACCGACGACTCGGCCGGGTTCGTCAACGGCCTGCTCGCGGCCATCTCGCACTCGAAGGCCTGACGCCGGCGTTCCGCGCCTGCCGCGACCGCTCACCGGCGGGTGAGCAACGCCATCGTGTGCTCGACCACCTCGCGTGGTCCGTCGTGGGCCGACAGCGATCTCGCAAGACGCTGCGCATTCGCCCGGTACGATCCGTCGGCGGTGATCCGCCGCCAGGCGGCGAGGATCGCGCGTGGACGCGGACGCCCGGTGCGAAGGTTCACACCGGCACCGGACCACGCCACGCGAGCGGCGATCTCGGGCTTGTCGAGGTCGCCGCCCGCGACGATGAGCGGAATGCCGTGAGCGAGCGCGGCGAGCACCCCGCCCCAGCCGCCGTTCGTGATCATGGCGTCGAGACGCGGCAGCAACGCGTCGTACGGCACGAACCCCGCCACGCGGGCGTTCGGCGGCGCGGGGAACGGCAGCTCCGCGACATCCGCTCGCCCGGTCGACGCGATGAGCAGCACCGGCTGCCGCCCGAGGGCCGCGAACGACGGCTCGATGAGGTCGTGGGGATCGACGTTCAGCGTGCCCTGGGTGACGTGCAGGACCGGGTCGGTGCACGACTCGACGTCGTGCCACCACGACGGGAGCGCGGCATCGCTCGCGCGCGGCCGGGTGAGCTCGCCGACGAACACGACCTGCGTCGCGAGGTCCGAGCGCGGATACTCGAGCTCGGCGACGCCCGAAGCGCAGACGAGTCGGGGCGACATGAAGGCCTGTTCCAATGCGAGGTCGTCGGGCGGCAGGCCGGCCCGCGTGCGCTCCTCGGCGTACGCACGCTGGATCCCGCGGGCCGCCATGCGTGTCACTCCCCGAAGTGCGCGGTCGCGGAGCCGTCCTGCGATCCCCTTGCCCGGCTGGAGCCCGAGTATCGGCGGAGGCAGGTCACGGCTCGGGATGGTCAAGGGCACGATGCTGACCGTCACCCACGGTGTGGCGGTCAGCTCGGACGCGAAATGCGCACCGATGCTCAGCCCGTCGGCGACGATGACGTCCCAGGGTCGCTCGGCGTAGGCGCGCGTGAGATCGGCCGCCTGGTCGGCGCCGGTTCGCACGAAGAGCTGCTCGACGTTCGCGAGCATCTGCCGTGGGCCCTTCCTGCCCCGCAGCGCGGGAAAGGTGGCGGGCAGGTCGTGCTCGTCGAAGTCGGGTGCCTCCTGCCAGCGGATGACGGCTGCCCCGAGCTCCTCGAAGCGAGCCGCGTGCGCTGCGCCCGTGTAGACGCGAACACCGTGCCCGGCCGCCAGGAAGGCCTCGGCGACGGCCGCCAGCGGCGCCACATGGCCGTGGAACGGCATCACCGCGATCATGACATCGAACATGGACCATTGCAGCACGTGAGGACCGGGCTCCGTGACCCGCACTCGGGGGGTTCGGCGGGCATGACCCTGAGAGCGCGTTCGGTGGAGCCACCGAACGCGGTTCAGCGGCACTCCCGACGACGGCGGCGGCCGGCGGCGATGTGATGAGTGTGCCGCCGATTCCGCCGGCATCTCCCACATTGCTCTCGGAAGGAGCACCATGTCCAGCACCACCTTCGGCGGCGGCCGCGTCTCGACTGCCGCCGGCCATGACTCGATCCTCGATCGCGCGAACGCGGCGCAGGCTGTCGCCCAGCGATTCTTCGCCCGTGCCGGCGAGCCGACTCTTCGCGTCGCGGTCGGCCTCGTCTTCCTCGTCTTCGGCGTCGTGAAGTTCTTCCCGGGTGCGAGCCCCGTCGAGGACCTCGTCGACCGTACGTGGCACGCATTGACCTTCGGCATCGTCGACGGTTACGCGGCCCTCGTGCTCACCGCGACGCTCGAGGTCTTCGTCGGCGTCGCGCTCGTGACGGGCGTGCTGCTCCGCATCGGTCTGCTGGCCCTCGCCGTGACCTTCGTCGGCGTGTTCTCACCGCTCGTCTTCTTCGGCGGCGAACTCTTCACCGCGGGCGGGCCGACGCTGACGGCGCAGTACATCCTGAAGGACGTCGTGCTCGTGGCCGCCGCCATGGTCATCGCGGCGAAGGCGTTCCGTCGTCCGATCGGGTGACCGCGTGCGTTCGGCCGAGCGCGCCGACGACCCCCTCCGTGCGCGGCAGGGGGTCGTTCGCGTCTGCCGCGGCATCCGCTCGGGGCGTCGTCGGGCGTGTTGAGGTACGACAAAAGGGTCACCGGCGCGCCCGCGAGCACGAGAGCGCCGAGTGCGCATGGGGGAACGCTATCGAGCGACGGCATCCCTTCGGCAGCCCCCGCTCGCGGGACACGGTACGCTTGATGGAGTTGACAACCTTTAAGGCCGTCCTGTGAGGCGGAGAAGGGAGTCGTTTGATGGCACGTGCCGTGCTCAGTCAAGCCGACATCTCGCGGGCGCTGACCCGCATCTCGCACGAGATCCTCGAGTCCAATCGTGGCAGCTCCGATCTCGTCATCCTCGGCATCCCGACCAGGGGCGTGATCCTCGCCCGTCGCATCGCCGAGACCATCGCACGCATCGAACCGGATGCGCCGCCGCCGCAGGCTGGAGCGCTCGACGTCACGATGTACCGCGACGACCTGACCCGCACCCGCACACGCACCCCGCAGCCGACCGAGCTGCCGGCCGGCGGCATCGACGGCAGGACCGTGGTGCTCGTCGACGACGTGCTGTACTCGGGGCGCACGATCCGAGCCGCGTTCGACGCGCTGAGCGATCTCGGCCGCGCCCGCGCCGTGCGGCTCGCGGTGCTCGTCGACCGAGGCCATCGAGAGTTCCCCATCCGGGCCGATTTCGTGGGCAAGAACCTGCCGAGTTCGACTCGCGAGCGCATCAACGTGCGCCTCGCAGAGATCGACGGCGACGATGGGGTCGCGATCGACGACAACGCCGCGTCCGAAGGGGGCGAGGCGTGATGCGCCACCTCCTGAGCACCCGCGAGCTCGCCCGCGAACAGGCGATCGAACTCCTCGACATCGCCGAGGACATGGCTGCCGTGCAGGACCGCGAGGTCAAGAAGCTGCCGACGCTGCGCGGCAAGACCGTCGTGAACCTCTTCTTCGAGGATTCGACGCGCACGCGCATCTCGTTCGAGGCCGCCGCCAAGCGACTCTCGGCCGACGTCATCAACTTCAGCGCCAAGGGCTCGAGCGTCTCGAAGGGCGAGAGCCTGAAGGACACGGCGCAGACCCTGCAGGCGATGGGCGCCGACGGCGTGGTGATCCGCCACCACGCCTCGGGTGCGCCGTACACGCTCGCGACGAGCGGATGGATCGACGCCGGCGTCGTCAATGCCGGTGACGGCACGCACGAGCACCCCACGCAGGCGCTGCTCGACGCCTTCACGATGCGCCGGCGCCTGCACGGCGCGGCATCCCGCGGGCGCGCGCTCGACGGCGTGCACGTCGTCATCGTCGGCGACGTGCTGCACTCCCGCGTCGCACGCTCGAACGTCTGGCTGCTCGCGACGCTCGGCGCGGAGGTCGAACTCGTCGCCCCGCCGACGCTCGTTCCGGTCGACACGAGCTCGTGGCCGGCACGCGTGGGCTACGACCTCGACGCGGCGCTCCGCGGCACTCCCGATGTCGTCATGATGCTGCGCATCCAGGCCGAGCGCATGCACGCGGCGTTCTTCCCGAACAGCCGCGAATACGCGCGCACCTGGGGTCTGGACGATGCCAGGTTCGACGCGCTGCCCCCCAGTACGATGGTGATGCACCCCGGCCCGATGAATCGCGGGCTCGAGATCGCCGCCCGCGCAGCCGACTCCCCGCAGTCGACCGTGCGCGAGCAGGTTGCGAACGGAGTTTCAGTGAGAATGGCCGCCCTCTATCTGCTGCTGTCCGGCGAACGGGGGGCCGCTTGATGACCGAGCGTTTCCTGATCAGCGGCGCCGCCCTCCCGAGCGGCGAACGCGCCGACATCCTGCTCGACGGCGGCATCATCGCCGCGGTCGGCAGCATCGCGGATGCCGCGGGCGCGACGGTCGTCGACGCCGACGGGCTCATCGCCCTCCCCGGGCTCGTCGACCTGCACACGCACCTCCGCGAGCCCGGCTACGAGCAGAGCGAGACCGTGCTGACCGGCACGCAGGCGGCAGCCGCCGGCGGCTTCACCGCCGTGTTCGCGATGGCCAACACCTTCCCCGTTGCGGACACGGCGGGCGTCGTCGAGCAGGAGGCGAGCCTCGGCCGTGCTGCGGGCTACGCGACCGTGCAGCCCATCGGCGCCGTGACCGTCGGGCTCAAGGGCGAACAGCTCGCTGAGCTCGGCGCGATGGCCCGGTCACGGGCGAACGTGCGCGTCTTCTCCGACGACGGCTTCTGCGTCTCCGACCCGCTGCTCATGCGCCGCGCGCTCGAGTACGTCAAGGCCTTCGACGGCGTCATCGCCCAGCATGCGCAGGAACCCCGGCTCACCGAGGGCGCGCAGATGAACGAGGGCGCCCTCTCGGGTGAACTCGGCCTCACCGGCTGGCCCGCCGTCGCTGAAGAGTCGATCATCGCTCGCGACGTGCTGCTCGCCGAGCACGTGGGCTCGCGCCTGCACGTGTGCCATGTGTCGACTGCCGGCTCCGTCGAGGTGATCCGATGGGCCAAGGCCCGCGGCATCGACGTGACCGCCGAGGTGACGCCGCACCACCTGCTGCTGACCGAAGACCTCATCGCGGGCTACGACCCGCGGTTCAAGGTGAACCCGCCGCTGCGCCGTGCCGAAGACGTCGAGGCGCTTCGCGCCGCCCTCGCCGACGGCACGATCGACATCGTCGCCACCGACCACGCCCCGCACCCCGTCGAGGCGAAGGAGAGCGAGTGGCAGGCCGCCGCCAACGGCATGGTCGGACTCGAGTCGGCCCTCGCCGTCGTGCACGCCGCCGTCGTCGAGACCGGCTTCCTGAACTGGGCGGATGTCGCGCGCGTGATGTCGTCGACACCGGCGCGCATCGGCCGGCTCCACGGTCACGGCGAGTCGATCGCGGTCGGAGCCGCTCCCGAACTGTCGCTGTACGACCCGGCCGCGGCATCCGAGTTCGACCTCGACCGCCTCGCCGGGCGCAGCACGAACTCGCCCTACCTCGGTCGACGCCTTCCGGGGCGCGTCGTCGCGACCTTCCACGGCGGCTACCCGACCTTCCTCGACGGCGCGGTGCGCCCGCACGACGAGGTCGCCCGGCACGCGGCATCCGCTCAGGGGGTCGTCAATGGATAAGGTCATCGGCACCATCGTCGCCGTCGCGATCGTCGCGCTCGTCGGCTGGCTGATGTACCGCTCCTGGAAGCGGCGGACCGTGCGGGACGAGTCGCTCGGGTCCTACCCGGTGCCCGCCGAGCACGGCGCGCCGATCGTCGACGCCGAGGTGCTCTACGTCGCGACCACCCCGTTCGGCGAGCCGCTCGAGCGGCTCGCGGTGCACGGACTCGCGTTCCGCGGCTCCGGCCACGTCGAAGTGCTTCCCGAGGGGGTGATCCTCCGCATCGCGGGGGAGTCGCTCACCTTCATCCCGGCCGACCGCCTGGTCGGAGCGCAGCTCGCGAGCTACGCGATCGACCGCGGCGTCGAGCCCGAGGGCCTCATCGCCCTCACCTGGATCGCCCGGGAGCTGGGTACGGCCGAACGCGCCGAACCCCGCGTCGACAGCTACGTGCGCGCCCGGTATCCGGGCGACCCCGCCAGGATCATCCAGGCGGTCAACGACATCGCCGCCGCGCCAGCCGCACCGCGGTCGCAACACGACATCGCCGCCGCGCCTTCAGCGCAGCGGCCAGAGCAGGAGAGTGAGGCCTCGAATGACTGAGACCCCCGCCGGCACGAGCGAATCCGCCGTGCTCGTCCTCGAAGACGGACGCCGCTACGAAGGGCGTGCGTACGGCGCGCGCGGCCGCACCCTCGGCGAGGCCGTCTTCGCCACCGGCATGACCGGCTACCAGGAGACCCTGACCGACCCGTCGTACGCCGGTCAGATCGTCATGATGACCGCACCGCACATCGGCAACACGGGCATGAATGACGAAGACATGGAGTCCGCCCGCATCTGGGTGGCCGGCTTCATCGTGCGCGACCCCTCGCGCGTCGTCTCGAACTTCCGCTCGCAGCGGAGCCTCGACGACGACCTCGTCGCCTCGGGCGTCGTCGGCATCAGCGGCATCGACACCCGGGCGCTGACCCGCCACCTGCGTTCGGCCGGTGCCATGCGGGCCGGCATCTTCTCGGGCGAAGACGTGATGCTCACCCCCGGCGAGCAGCTCGACCTCGTGCAGAGCGGCGCCTCGATGGCCGGCGCCAACCTGTCGGGCGCCGTTTCGACGACCGAGCCCTACACGCTGCCGGCCGAGGGCGAACGCGTCGGCTCCGTCGCAGTGCTCGATCTCGGCGTGAAGACCTCGACGCTGCAGTACCTCGCCGAGCGCGGGTTCGACGTGCACGTCGTGCCGCAGTCGATCACGGCCGAAGAGGTGCTCGCTCTCGAGCCCGATGCACTCTTCTTCTCGAACGGACCGGGCGACCCCGCGGCATCCGACCGCCATGTCGAACTGCTGCGCACCGCCCTTCGCGCTGGCCTGCCCTACTTCGGCATCTGCTTCGGCAACCAGCTGCTCGGCCGCGCGCTCGGCTTCGGCACCTACAAGCTGCCCTTCGGCCACCGCGGCATCAACCAGCCCGTGCTCGACACGGCCACCGGCCGGGTCGAGATCACGGCGCACAACCACGGCTTCGCCGTGGACGCGCCGATCGACCGGGTGAGCGAGTCGACCGAGGGCTTCGGGCGCGTCGAGGTCAGCCACTACGGCCTCAACGACAACGTGGTCGAGGGGCTCAACTGCCTCGACATCCCCGCGTTCAGCGTGCAATACCACCCCGAGTCGGCGGCCGGTCCGCACGATGCGAACTACCTGTTCGATCGATTCCGCGACATGGTGATCGCGAACTCGTCGGCGAGCACCGCGACCGATCCTTCGACAAGCTCTGGAACCGGAGACAAGAACTGATGCCCAAGCGCGACGACATCAACAGCGTCCTCGTCATCGGATCCGGTCCGATCGTCATCGGACAGGCCGCTGAGTTCGACTACTCGGGAACCCAGGCGTGCCGCGTGCTTCGCGAAGAGGGCGTACGGGTCATCCTCGTGAACCCGAACCCCGCGACGATCATGACCGACCCCGACTTCGCCGACGCGACGTACATCGAGCCCATCACGCCCGAGATCATCGAGTCGATCATCATCAAGGAGAAGCCCGACGCGGTGCTCCCGACGCTCGGCGGCCAGACGGCGCTGAACGCGGCCATCGCTCTGCACGACGCGGGCATCCTCGAGAAGCACGGCGTCGAGCTCATCGGTGCGAAGGTCGACGCCATCCGCAAGGGCGAAGACCGTCAGCTCTTCAAGGACCTCGTGATCGAGGCCGGCGCCGGCGTCGCCCGCTCGCACGTCGCGAAGTCGCTCGAGCAGGCGAAGGAGTTCGCCCTCGACCTCGGCTACCCGCTCGTCGTGCGCCCGTCGTTCACGATGGGCGGCCTGGGCTCGGGCTTCGCGTACACCGAGGAGGACCTCGTGCGCATCGTCACGCAGGGCCTGCACGACTCGCCCACGACCGAGGTGCTCCTCGAGGAGTCGATCCTCGGCTGGAAGGAGTACGAGCTCGAGCTCATGCGCGACACGGCCGACAACACCGTCGTCGTCTGCTCGATCGAGAACGTCGACCCGGTCGGCGTGCATACCGGTGACTCGATCACCGTTGCGCCCGCCCTCACGCTGACCGATCGCGAGTTCCAGCACCTGCGCGACATCGGCATCGACATCATCCGCGCCGTGGGCGTCGACACCGGCGGCTGCAACATCCAGTTCGCGATCGACCCGGCCGACGGCCGCGTCATCGTCATCGAGATGAACCCGCGCGTCTCCCGCTCGAGTGCGCTCGCGTCGAAGGCGACGGGCTTCCCGATCGCGAAGATCGCCGCCAAGCTCGCGATCGGCTACCGCCTCGACGAGATTCCGAACGACATCACCCGGGTGACCCCGGCGTCGTTCGAGCCGACGCTCGACTACGTCGTCGTCAAGGTGCCCCGCTTCGCATTCGAGAAGTTCCCGGCCGCCGATGCCACGCTCACGACCACCATGAAGTCGGTCGGCGAGGCGATGGCCATCGGCCGCAACTATGCGACCGCGCTGCAGAAGGCGCTCCGCTCGCTCGAGAAGCGCGGCTCGTCGTTCCACTGGGGTGAAGAGTCGCGTTCGATCGACGAGCTGCTCGCCGTGGCATCCGTGCCGACCGATGGCCGTATCGTCGTCGTGCAGCAGGCACTGCGCAAGGGCGCGACGATCGAGCAGCTGTTCGAAGCGACCAAGATCGACCCGTGGTTCCTCGACCAGATCGTGCTCATCAACGAGGTCGCCGACACCATCGCGGCGGCCGAGAACCTCGACACCGAGCTGCTGCTGCTCGCGAAGGACCACGGGTTCTCCGACGCGCAGATCGGTCAGCTGCGCGGCTTCGGCGAGGCCGACGCCCGCGAGGTGCGCCACATCCTCGGCATCCGCCCGGTCTACAAGACGGTCGACACGTGCGCGGGCGAGTTCCCGGCGCTCACTCCGTACCACTACTCGAGCTACGACCTCGAGACCGAGGTCGAGCCGAGCGATCGCAAGAAGGTCGTCATCCTCGGCTCGGGCCCGAACCGGATCGGGCAGGGCGTCGAGTTCGACTACTCGTGCGTCCACGCCTCGTTCGCCCTCTCGGCGGCGGGCTTCGAGACGATCATGATCAACTGCAACCCCGAGACGGTCTCGACCGACTACGACACGAGCGACCGGCTCTACTTCGAACCGCTCACGCTCGAAGACGTGCTCGAGGTCATCCACGCCGAGTCGCAGTCGGGCGAGCTCGTCGGCGTCGTCGTGCAGCTCGGCGGCCAGACCGCGCTCGGGCTCGCGAGGGGTCTCGAGGCCGCGGGCATCCCGATCCTCGGCACGACCCCCGATGCGATCGACCTCGCCGAGGAGCGCGGGCTCTTCTCCGGCATCCTCGACGCGGCCGGCCTGCTGGCGCCGAAGAACGGCACCGCGATCGACCTCGCCGGCGCCGTGCACGTGGCCGAGGGCATCGGCTACCCGGTGCTGGTGCGTCCGAGCTACGTGCTCGGCGGCCGGGGCATGGAGATCGTCTACGACTCGCCGTCGCTGGCCGACTACTTCGCACGCATCGAGGGGCAGGGCATCGTCGGCCCGACGCATCCGCTGCTCGTCGACCGGTTCCTCGACGACGCGATCGAGATCGACGTCGACGCGCTGTACGACGGCACCGACCTCTACATCGGCGGCGTCATGGAGCACATCGAGGAGGCCGGCATCCACTCCGGCGACTCGAGCTGCACCCTGCCGCCGGTGACACTCGGCCGCGCCGAGGTCGATCGCGTGCGCGTGGCCACTCGTGCCATCGCCGAGGGCATCGGCGTGCGGGGCCTCTTGAACGTGCAGTTCGCGATCGGCGCCGGCGTGCTCTACGTGCTCGAGGCGAACCCCCGCGCGAGCCGCACCGTGCCCTTCGTCTCGAAGGCGCTCGGCATCCCGCTCGCCAAGGCCGCTTCGCGCATCATGGTCGGCGCGACCGTCGCCGAGCTCATCGAAGAGGGCATGCTGCCCGCCTCCGATGGCTCGCGCGTGCCGTTCGACGCGCCCGTCGCCGTGAAAGAGGCGGTGCTTCCCTTCAACCGCTTCCGCACGGCGGAGGGCACCATGGTCGACTCGGTGCTCGGCCCCGAGATGCGCTCGACCGGCGAGGTCATGGGCATCGACAAGGACTTCCCGACGGCGTTCGCGAAGAGCCAGATGGCGGCCTACGGCGGAATGCCCGATTCGGGCACGGTCTTCGTCTCGGTCTCCGACCGCGACAAGCGTGCGATCATCCTCCCGGTGTTGCGCCTGCAGCAGCTCGGCTACGACATCGCCGCGACCGAGGGCACCGCCGAGGTGCTTCGCCGCAACGGCATCCGTGCGCAGGAGGTGCTGAAGTTCAGCGAGAAGTCGAGCCCCGATGCGGCATCCGTCGTCGAACTCATCCACCGCGGCGAGGTCGACATCGTCGTGAACACCCCGAGCGGACGTTCGTCGCGCGCCGACGGGTACGAGATCCGTGCGGCCGCCGTCGCCGCCGATATCCCGCTCTTCACGACCATCGCCGAGCTCTCGGCGGCCGTCGCGTCGCTCGACGTGCAGCGCGACGGCTTCGACGTGACGAGCCTGCAGGAGTACGCACTCCGGCGGGAGGCGAACGCATGACCGACATCACTCCCTTCGGCGATCGGCTCGAGTCGGTCTTCGCGGCCTACGGCAGGTTCTGCGTCGGCATCGACCCGCACGCGCCCTTGCTCGACCAGTGGGGCCTGCCCGACTCGGCCGAGGGCGTGCGCGAGTTCGGCCTGCGCACCGTCGACGCCGCCGCGGGCCGCGTCGGCATCGTGAAGCCGCAGGTCGCGTTCTTCGAACGCCACGGCGCGGCGGGCTACGCGGCACTCGAGCGCGTGCTCGCCGAGGCCCGCGATGCTGCACTGCTCGTGATCGCCGACGTCAAGCGCGGCGACGTCGGCACGAGCGTCGAGGCATACGGGCAGGCGTGGCTGCGGCCGGGGTCGACCCTCGAGGTCGACGCCATGACGATCAGCGCCTACCAGGGTCTCGGCTCGATCGAGGGCGTGCTGACCGCCGCGGAGTCGGCGGGCAAGGGCGCCTTCGTGCTGGCCGCGACCTCGAACCCCGAGGCTGCCGCGATCCAGCGCGCTGTGCTGCAGCAGTCGAGCCGCGAGGGTTCCACGGTCGCGCAGGCGATCACGTCGGGCGTGATCGCCTGGAATCACGGGCGAGCGGATGCCTCGAGCCGGACTCTCGGCTCGGTGGGCGTCGTGCTCGGGGCCACCGTCGACCCCCGCTCGTACGGCATCGATCTCGAGGCCGACCCGCCGAAACCCGGCCTGCCGGTGCTGGCGCCGGGCTTCGGTCACCAGGGCGCAGAGGTCGCCGATCTTCGGGCGATCTACGGGTCGCTCGCGGCGGGCGTCATCGTGAGCGAGTCGCGGTCGATCCTCGGTGCGGGGCCCGACGGCCTCGCCGAGGCGATCACCCGCCGGGTCGACGAGGTCGGAGCGGCACGTGTCTGAGACGTCGAACGTGCCCGCCGCCGCGCGTCCCACTCCGCCCGAGGTCGACCGGGTGGCCGCCTCCCGCGCCGCCGTCGCAGCGCGTCGCGCGAGGGCGACCGTCAAGTCCGCCGTCGCGGCCGGCTCCCGCAGCCCGCTCGACGTGCTGCGCGAGGCCTTCGAATCGCCCGAGGGCGTCGAGGGGCGACTGCGCGTCACGGAGTTCCTGACCTCGATCCCCGCGATCGGTCAGACCAAGACGGCCCGCATCATGGAGGAGCTCGAGATCTCGCCGTCGAAGCGGCTCGGCGGCCTCGGCCGGTTGCAGCGGCGTCGGCTCCGCGAGTTCCTCGCCGATTGGGTGGCCGCCCACGGCGGCACGGGCGACCGACTCGTCGTGCTCGCCGGCCCGACCGCGGTGGGCAAGGGCACCGTCGCCGAGTACATCCGCCGCAATCATCCCGATGTGCGGCTCTCGGTCTCGGCGACGACGCGCGCGCCGCGGCCCGGCGAGGTCGAGGGCGAGAGCTACTTCTTCGTCGACGACGCCGAGTTCGACCGCATGATCGAGGCGGGGGAGCTGCTCGAGTGGGCGACCGTGCACAACGCGTCGCGCTACGGCACGCCCCGCTCGGCGGTCGAAGAGGCGATCGCCGCCGGCAACAGCGTGCTGCTCGAGATCGACATCCAGGGCGCCCGCTCGGTGCGCCGCGCCGCGCCCGAGGCGACGCTCGTGTTCCTGCTGCCGCCCAGCTGGGACGAACTCGTGCGACGGCTCGTCGGTCGGGGCACCGAGAGCCCCGCAGAACAACAGCGTCGACTCGAGACGGCGAAGGTCGAATTGGCCGCCGTCGAGGAGTTCGACCACCAGGTCGTCAACCACGACGTCGCCGAAGCCGCGCAAGAGGTCGTAGACTTGATGAGATCTCGCAAGGGCCGGCGCTGAGCCGTACCGGTTTCAGTGCGCCCTCGCCACGACTTTCCACGCGCCGCAGATGCGCATCCTCGATCTAAGGAGTCACTCCATGGCTGAGAAGCTGTCCGGCATCATCGATCCGCCCATCGACGACCTGCTCTCGAAGGTCGACTCGAAGTACCAGCTCGTGATCTTCGCGTCCAAGCGCGCGCGCCAGATCAACGATTACTACGCGGACCTGCACGAAGGCAGCCTCTTCGACAACGTCGGCCCGCTCGTCGACTCCTCGATCGACGACAAGCCGCTCTCGGTGGCACTGCACGAGATCAACGAAGACAAGCTCCGGCTCCGCCCGATCGCCGAGTGATCCGGAGGGCCGGATGACTCGGCTCAACATCGTCGTCGGCATCACCGGCGGCATCGCCGCCTACAAGGCGGTCGGCGTCGTGCGCGCCCTCGTGCTCGCGGGGCACGACGTGCACGTCGTGCCCACCGAGGGGGCGTTGCGCTTCGTCGGGCGGCCCACCCTCGAGGCGATCTCGCGCAACCCGGTGCACACCGATCTCTACGAGGGCGTCGCCGAGGTGCGTCACGTCGCGATCGGGCAGGCGGCCGATCTCATCGTGATCGCCCCGGCCACCGCGAACTCGATCGCGAAACTGGCCACCGGCCTCGCCGACGACCTGCTCGGCAACACCGTGCTCGCGAGCGAGGCGCCCGTCGTCATCGCCCCGGCCATGCACACCGAGATGTGGCGGCACCCCGCCACCCAGGCCAACATCGCGACGCTGCGCTCCCGCGGCGTCACGATCGTCGGGCCCGCCGTCGGCCAGCTCACGGGTGCCGACAGCGGCCCCGGCCGCATGGAGGAGCCCGACGAGATCGTGCGTGCGGCGCTCGAGCGCGTGCTCGGCGGGGTCGCCCCGCCCGAGGCATCCGCTCATCGCGATCTCGACGGTCTGCATGTCGTCGTCACCGCCGGCGGCACGCGCGAACCGCTCGACCCCGTGCGCTTCCTGGGCAACCGCTCGAGCGGCAAGCAGGGCATCGCGATCGCCGAAGCGGCGCGCGAGCGCGGCGCGCGGGTGACCCTCATCGCGGCGAACCTCGAGGTCGCCGAGCCCGAGGGCTGCGACATCCGCCGCGTGTCGACGGCGCTCGAGCTGCAGGCCGCGGTGACCGAGGCCGCGCAGGGCGCGGACGTCGTCGTGATGGCCGCCGCCGTCGCCGACTACCGGCCGGCGAGGGTGAGCGAGGCGAAGATCAAGAAAGACCAGAGCGACGACGGCCTGACGATCGAGCTCGTGCGCAACCCCGATATCCTCGCGGGGCTCGGCCGCACTCCGCACTCCGGCACGCTGCTCGTGGGCTTCGCGGCCGAGACCGAGGCCGATGACGAACGGCTCATCGCGCTCGGCCGGGCCAAGCGCGAGGCGAAGGGCGCCGACCTGCTCGTCGTCAACCGCGTGGGCTGGAGCGAGGGCTTCGCAAGCGACGAGAACCGCATCGTCGTCATCGGGCCCGAGGGCGATGTCGTCACACGAGCACACGGAACGAAACTGTCGGTGGCGCATGAGATCCTCGACGTCGTCGGCTCGCAGCAGACGACTGCGGCGCGTGCCGCGACGACCACGAAGGAATCCGAATCCGCATGAGCGCCCTCCGCCGCTTCACCTCAGAGTCCGTCACCGAGGGTCACCCCGACAAGCTCTGCGACCAGATCTCCGATTCCATCCTCGACGCGCTGCTGCGCGAAGACCCCCAGAGCCGCGTCGCGGTCGAGACCCTCGTGACGACCGGGCTCGTGCACGTCGCGGGCGAGGTCACGACGAGCGGCTACGTCGAGATCCCGGCGATCGTGCGCGAGCGGGTCACCTCGATCGGCTACGACTCCTCCGACGCGTGGTTCGACGGGCGCTCGTGCGGCGTCTCGGTGTCGATCGGCGGCCAATCGCCCGACATCGCCCAGGGCGTCGACCACGCCTTCGAGGCGCGCGAGCGATCGAGCGCCGACGCGCTCGACAGGCAGGGCGCCGGCGACCAGGGCATCATGTTCGGCTACGCCACGCGCGAGACGCCCGAGCTCATGCCCGTGCCGATCTGGCTCGCGCATCGCCTCGCCGAGCGGCTCGCGGCCGTGCGCAAGAACGGCGAACTCGACTACCTGCGCCCCGACGGCAAGACCCAGGTCACGATCGGCTACGACGGCCAGGTGCCGAAGACCGTCGAGACCGTCGTGCTCTCGACCCAGCACACGCGCGCCGTGTCGACCGAGCAACTGCGTGCAGAGGTCGAAGAGCTCGTGATCGGCCCGGTGCTCGACACCGTCGAACTGGCCCGACCCGATCTCGACGTGCTCATCAACCCCACCGGTCGTTTCGAGATCGGCGGCCCGCAGGGCGATGCCGGCCTCACCGGGCGCAAGATCATCATCGACACCTACGGCGGCGCGAGCCGGCACGGCGGCGGCGCGTTCAGCGGCAAGGATCCGTCGAAGGTCGACCGCTCGGCGGCGTACGCCATGCGCTGGGTCGCGAAGAACGCCGTCGCGGCGGGCCTCGCCGCACGACTCGAGCTCCAGGTGGCCTACGCCATCGGCAAGGCGGCGCCCGTCGGGCTCTACGTCGAGACCTTCGGCACCGGTGCGCTGCCCGACGAGCAGATCACGGCCGCGATCCGCGAGGTGTTCGACCTGCGGCCGGCGGCGATCATCCGCGACCTCGACCTGCTGCGACCGATCTACGCGCAGACCGCGAGCTACGGCCACTTCGGTCGCGAACTGCCCGACTTCACGTGGGAGCGCCTCGACCGCGTCGACGACCTCCGCTCCGTCGCCGGGCTCTGACGTGGCAGGCGGCTCCGTCGCCCGCGTGCTCGTCGATTCACCATTGCCGCAACTCGACCAGCTCTTCGACTACGCCGTGCCCGAACGGCTGCGCGAGGCCGCGGTCGCCGGGGTGAGGGTGCGCGTGCCGCTGCGTTCGGGCGGACGCATCGCGAACGGATGGCTCGTCGAGGTCGTCTCGACGAGTGAGTACGAGGGCCGGCTCAGCGAACTCGACGACGTCGTCTCCGAGGTGCCGCTGCTGATGCCCGAGGTGTGGGCGTTGGCTCGCGCCGCGGCCGATCGGGCGGCCGGCAACGCCGGTGACATCCTGCGGGTGGCCATCCCGAGCCGCTATGTGCGCGCCGAGAAGGCGTGGCGGGCGGCCGAGCCCGACCCCGGCGAGCTGCCGGGGCCTGCGGCGCCGATCCCCGGGTATGAGCGGGGCCGCATCGAGACGGGCATCGATGCGGGCGAGCGCCTGGCGCTGGCCGCAGATCCCCGCCCGGTGCTGCTCTCATCCGGTGAGTGGGTCGGCGCGTGGGCGGCGACCCTCGCGGCCGCGGCGGCGCACACCCTCGCGGCCGACCGATCGAGTCTCATCATCGTGCCCGACTACCGCGATCAAGAGCAGTTGCAGGCGGCCCTCGCCGATCGCGTCGACCCGAGGCGGGTGCTGCGCACCGATGCCCGGCAGACGGGCGGCGAACGGTTCCGTGCGTTCCTCGACGCCACCGGCACCGACGCGCGGGTCGTCATCGGCAACCGGTCGACGGTCTACGCACCTGCAGCCCGCCTCGGCCTCATCGCGATGTGGGACGACGGCGACCCGCTGCAGAACGAACAGCTCGCACCCGGCGTGCATCCTCGCGACGCAGCGCTCATCAGGCAGGAGCAGTCGGGCGCGGCACTGCTCTTCGCGGGCCACAGCCGCAGCGTCGAGGTCGAACGACTCGTCGAGATCGGCTGGGTGCACGAGGTGCCGGCGCTCAAGCACGTGCGGCCCCGCGTCATCCCGACCGAGCAGCAGGTGTCACCCGAACCGGGCTCTGCGCGCATCCCGTCGGGCGCGTGGCGTGCCGCGCAAGAGGCGATCCGCGAGGGACCGGTGCTCGTGCAGGTCGCGCGCCCCGGCCACACGCCGATGCTCACGTGCGATCGCTGCCGCGAACCTGCGCGGTGCACGGCGTGCGGCGGGGCGCTCGTCGTGCCGCGCAGCGGCGGCGAGCCGCGCTGCGTGCTCTGCGGCACGAGTGCGAGCTCGTGGACGTGTCCGGTCTGCGACGGCACGAAGTTGCGCGCCGCGACGGTGGGGGCGAGCCGCACCGCCGAAGAACTCGGCCGTGCGTTCCCGAAGGCGCGGGTGATCCTCTCCGACGGCGAGCGGCCGGTGCTGCGGGTGGGCGCCGGGCCGGCGCTCGTCATCGCGACCCGCGGCGCCGAACCGGTCGCCGACGGCGGCTACCGGGCCGTGCTCCTCCTCGACGGCGAGCGGATGCTGCTGCGCGAATCCCTGCGCGTCGCCGAAGACTGTCTGCGCTGGTGGGCCAATGCCGCGGCGCTCGCCGCCCCCGGTGCGCCGATCTCGCTCGTGGGGGTGTCGGGGGCGCTCGCGCAGGCGTTGACGTCGTGGCGGCTCGCCGAGTGGGCGCGCGGCGAGCTCGCGACCCGCCGGGCTCTGCGGTTTCCGCCCGCAGTGCGGGTGGCGAGCGTGACGGCGGCGCCGGCCCTCGTCGCGCGTGCGCTGACGGCAGCTCGCGGCGCGGCGCCGGGCGTGGACGCGCTCGGCCCCGTCTCGATCGATGATGGTCTCGAGCGCGGCATCGTGCGATTCGACTACGCCGCGGGCGCCGCGGTCGCGAGAGCGCTTCGTGCTGAGATGATCACCGTCGCGACCGAGCGGCGGCGCCCCGTGGCGGGGCAGCCGCCGAAGCGACCCGCGGTGCTGCGGGTGCGATTCGACGACCCCGAGGTGCCGTAGCAGCACTGCCGTCGGCGACAATGGAGTGTGCAGAAGCTCCGCATCGTCTTCGCCGGCACTCCTGCCGTCGCCATTCCGTCGCTCGAACGACTCGCGGCGGGCGATCACGACCTCGTCGGCGTCGTCACCCGCCAGCCGGCTCCGCTCGGGCGCAAGCGCGTGCTGACCCCGTCGCCCGTCGCGCGGACTGCGAGCCGGCTCGACGTGCCGATCATCGAGGCGAATCGGCTCGATGCCGACGCGACCGCCCGCGTCGCCGCGCTCGAGCCCGATCTCGGCGTCATCGTCGCCTACGGCGGCCTCGTGCGCGAGCCGATGTTGTCGACACCGCGGCACGGGTGGATCAACCTGCACTTCTCGCTGCTGCCCGCGTGGCGGGGTGCCGCGCCGGTGCAGCACGCGCTCATCGCGGGGGACACCGTGACCGGTGCATCCGTGTTCCAGCTCGTGCCCGAGCTCGACGCAGGCGCGGTGTACGCCGAGCTGCGGCATCCGCTGCATGGGAATGAGACCGCAGGCGAACTGCTCGACGATCTCGCCGACTCGGGTGCCGAGCTGCTCGCGGCGGTCGTCGACGGCATCGCCGACGGCAGTGCGCGGGCCGTGCCGCAAGCGGGGCGGTCGAGCCTCGCGCCGAAGCTCTCGATCGACGACGCCCGGCTCGACTGGTCGCTGCCGGCCGGCGAGGTTCGCAATCGGTTCCGCGGCGTGACGCCCGAGCCCGGCGCATGGACGACGATCGACGATCAGCGGGTCAAGGTGCTCGAGCTCGTGGCGCCCGCCGGCAGCGACGTCAGTGCCGGCGGCGACGTCAGTGCCGGCGGCGATGGCGGGACCGATGTGCCGGCGCTCGCTCCCGGTGAGGTCGAGCTCGCCGCACGACGCGTGCTCGTCGGCACCGGCACCACTCCGCTCGAGCTGCGGCGGGTGCAACCGGCCGGCAAGCCGGCGATGGATGCCGGCGACTGGTGGCGCGGCGCGGGCCGCACCTCGGCGGTGGCACGATGAGCGGCGGTCGTGACGGTCGAGGCGGCGGCGGTCGGCGCCGAAGCGGCGCGGGAGGCCCTGGGCGTCAGGCGCCGACGCGCATCACTCCCGCGCGCATCGCCCCCGCCCGCATCGTCGTCGTCGAGGTGCTCGAGGCGGTGCGCGCCGACGAGGCCTACGCGAACCTCCTGCTGCCCACGCGCATCCGCCGCGCCGGCCTCGACCGGGCCGATGCCGCCTTCGCGACCGAGCTGACCTACGGCACGCTGCGCATGCAGGGCTTCTACGACCACGTGATCGAACTCGCAGCGAATCGGCCCGCGTCGGCGATCGATCCGGCGGTGCTCGACGTGCTGCGGGTCGGTGCGCACCAGCTGCTCGCGACGAGGGTCGCCACGCACGCCGCCGTCAACGAGCAGGTCGAACTCGCGCGGCGCGTCGCACCCAAGGCGGCCGGGTTCGCGAACGCCGTGCTGCGCACGATCTCTCGCACCTCGCCCGAAGAGTGGCGCGAGCGCGTCGCCGCGGGCGCGGGCGCGGGCGGCGACGATGCCCGGCTCGCGGCCGTCACGAGCCATCCCGAGTGGATCGTGCGGTCGTTGCGCACCGCTCTCGACCACGAGGGCCGTGGCGAAGAGCTCGAGGCACTGCTCGACGCCGACAACGCCTCGCCGCGTGTGAATCTCGCCGTGCTGCCGGGGCTCGACGTCGATACCGACGCCATCGAGGGGTTCGAGCCCGATCGATTCTCGCCGATCGGTGCGGTCGCCGACGACCCGATCGCCGCCGCCGAGCGCTCGGCCGGCCGCATCAGAGTGCAAGACGAGGGCTCGCAGCTCGCCGCACTCGCGCTCAGCCGCGCCGCGCCAGTTCGCCCGGGGGAGCGCTGGCTCGACCTGTGCGCGGGCCCCGGCGGCAAGACGGCGGTGCTCGCGGCCGAGGCGCTCGCGGGCGGCGCACTGCTCGCGGCGAACGAGACCGTGCCGGCCCGCGCCGAACTCGTGCGCAACGCGGTCACGGGCGTTCCGTTCGACGTCGAGGTGCACGTCGGCGACGGCCGGCACCTCGACCTCGTGACGCTCGGCGCCCCCGACGGGTTCGACCGCATCCTGCTCGACGCCCCGTGCACGGGGCTCGGTGCGCTGCGTCGCCGCCCGGAGGCGCGGTGGCGCAAGGCGCCGTCGGATGTCGCCGAGCTCACGAAACTGCAGGGGCAACTGTTCGACAGTGCGTTCGCCGCACTCGCGCCCGGTGGGATCCTCGCCTATGTCACGTGCTCGCCGCACACCGCCGAGACGCACGGCACCCTCGCCGGGGCGCTCCGCCGGGCCGGCGATTCGGCCGAGCAGCTCGACACGCGTTCCGTGATCGAGTCGGTGTCGCGGCATCCGCTCGACCTCGCCGGCGCTCGTGAGACCGTGCAGCTGTGGCCGCATCGGCACGGCACCGACGCGATGTTCATCGCGCTCGTGCGCAAGCGGGCGTGAGCGAACGGCTCGCCGACGCTCGATAGGGTGGCTGCATGACGACGCGGATCAACCCGAGCATCCTCGCTGCCGACTTCGCGAACCTCGAGCACGAGCTCGGGCGGATCGCGGCCGCCGACCTCGTGCACGTCGACGTGATGGACAATCACTTCGTGCCGAACCTGACATTCGGACCGCAGATGGTGGGGCGCCTGCAAGAGGTCAGCCCGATTCCGCTCGACGTGCACCTCATGATCTCCGATGTCGATCGCTGGGCGCCGGGCTATGCCGAACTCGGCGCGTTCTCGGTCACCTTCCATGCCGAGGCGACCGACCAACCGGTCGCACTCGCGCGACGGCTGCGCGAGATCGGCGCACGCGCCGGCATCGCCCTGAAGCCCGGCACCGACGTCGAACCGTACCTCGAGCTGCTGCCCGAGTTCGACCAGGTGCTCGTCATGACCGTCGAGCCCGGCTTCGGCGGCCAGTCGTTCATGCCCGAGACGATGCCCAAGCTCGAGCGGCTCTCACGCGCAGTCCGCGAGGGCGGACTCGACGTCTGGCTCCAGGTCGACGGCGGCATCTCGCTCGACACGA
This sequence comes from Agromyces sp. NPDC055520, assembly GCF_053619715.1. Classification (NCBI taxonomy): domain Bacteria; kingdom Bacillati; phylum Actinomycetota; class Actinomycetes; order Micrococcales; family Microbacteriaceae; genus Agromyces; species Agromyces sp. NPDC055520. The sequence continues at coordinate 337,102 of NZ_JBSHJY010000001.1, forward strand.
TCGGCACCGCGGCCGAGGCGGGGGCCGACACCTTCGTCGCGGGCTCGGCCGTCTTCGGCGCCGACGTGCCCGCCGAACGCATCGCGGCCCTTCGCGACGCCGTGGCCGCCCACCGGCACTGACCCGGTGCTTCGTGACGCCGCGATCGCGCACCGGCATGGCCCGGCTCCCGGCACCGGTAGTCTTGACGGGTGAAGACCTTCGACGAGCTGTTCATCGAGCTCGCTGACAGAGCCGCCACCCGCCCCGAGGGCTCGGGCACCGTGCGAGAGCTCGACGCCGGCGTGCACGCCATCGGCAAGAAGATCGTCGAAGAGGCGGCCGAGGTGTGGATGGCCGCCGAGTACCAGAGCGACGACGAGACGGCTGAAGAGATCTCCCAGCTGATCTACCACCTGCAGGTGCTCATGCTGGCGAAGGGGCTCTCGCCCGCCGACGTGTACCGACATCTCTGATCCCGCCCATGGCCGATCAGAACCGTCGACACGAAAGTAGTGAAATGCTCAGAATCGCCGTGCCCAACAAGGGCTCGCTCGCCGAAATCGCCGCGCAGATGCTGTGGGAGGCCGGGTACACCGGTCGCCGCGACCCGCGCGACCTGCACACCGCCGACCCGCGCAACGGGGTCGAGTTCTTCTACCTTCGGCCGCGCGACATCGCGACCTACGTGGGGTCGGGCGCGCTCGACGTCGGCATCACGGGTCGCGACCTCCTGCTCGATTCGGGGTCGGATGCCTCGGAGATCGCGCCGCTCGGATTCGGCGACTCGACCTTCCGCTTCGCCGGTCCGGCGGGCGCCTTCACCGAACTGGCCGACCTCGAGGGCGTTCGGGTGGCCACGAGCTATCCGGGTCTCGTGGGCGACTTCCTCGCCGGTCACGGCGTGACCGCCGATCTCGTCAAGCTCGACGGCGCGGTCGAGTCCGCCGTGCGTCTCGGCGTCGCCGATGCCGTCGCCGACGTCGTCTCGACGGGCTCGACGCTGCGTCAGGCCGGCCTCGAGATCTTCGGGCCGGTGATCCTCGACTCCGAGGCCGTGCTCATCGGCTCGCGCGCCGACAAGCCGGGCGCCGCGACGCTGCTCAGGCGCCTGCAGGGCGTGCTCGTCGCCCGCCAGTACGTGCTGCTCGACTACGACGTGCCCGTCGAGCACCTCGAGCGCGCGACGGCCGCGGCGCCCGGATTCGAATCGCCCACGGTCTCGCCGCTGCACGACCCCGAATGGGTCGCTGTTCGGGTCATGATCCGGCGCGTCGACATGAACCAGGTGATGGACGAGCTGTACGAACTCGGTGCGCGGGCGATCCTCGTCAGCGCCATCCACGCTGCGCGGTTGTGAGGCGCCCATGTCTCTCGCCGTCCGTGTGATCCCGTGCCTCGACGTGGCAGCAGGCCGCGTCGTGAAGGGCGTCAACTTCCAGAACCTGCGTGACGCGGGCGACCCCGTCGAGCTCGCGGCCCGCTACGCCGAGCAGGGCGCCGACGAACTCACCTTCCTCGACGTCACCGCGACGGTCGACGATCGCTCGACGACGTACGACATGGTGCAGCGGGTCGCCGAACAGGTGTTCATCCCGCTGACCGTGGGCGGCGGAATCCGCTCGACCGACGATGTCGCGCGCCTGCAGGGCCACGGCGCCGACAAGGTCGGCGTCAACAGCGCTGCGATCGCCCGCCCGGCGCTCATCGGCGAGATCGCGGACCGCTTCGGTGCGCAGGTGCTCGTGCTCTCGCTCGACGTCAAGCGTTCCGACCGCACGCCGTCGGGCTTCGTCGTGACGACCCACGGCGGCCGCACCGAGACCGAGCTCGACGCGCTCGACTGGGCCCGCCGCGGCATCGAACTCGGCGCCGGCGAGCTGCTCGTCAACTCGATCGACGCCGACGGCACGAAGGCGGGCTTCGACCTCGAGCTCACGGCGCTCATGCACGAGCTCTCGACCGTGCCCGTCATCGCCTCGGGCGGCGCCGGCGCGGTGGCCGACTTCCCGCCCGCGATCGCGGCAGGCGCCGATGCGGTGCTCGCGGCATCGGTGTTCCACAACGGCGAGCTGACCATCGGCGAAGTGAAGGCCGCGCTCGCGGCCGACGGGAGGATCGTGCGATGACCACCGAATCCACGCCCACCGAATCCACGGTCGACGCGGCGCTCGAGCGCGCGGTGTTCAACGCCGACGGGCTGCTGCCCGCCGTCATCCAGCAGTGGGACACCGGCGAGATGCTGATGCTCGGCTGGATGGATCGCGAGGCGCTGCGGCGCACCCTCACCGAGGGGCGGGTGACCTTCTGGTCGCGGTCGCGTCAGGAGTACTGGCGCAAGGGCGACACCTCGGGTCACGCGCAGTACGTGCGCTCGGCGGCGCTCGACTGCGACGCCGACACCCTGCTCGTGCGGGTCGAGCAGATAGGGGCGGCCTGCCACACCGGCACCCGCACCTGCTTCGACGGCGACCCGATCGCCGTGACCCCCGGATTCCCGCCCGCCGACTGACCTGAGGAGCACACGTTGGCCGACGCCACGACCACGTTCGACGAGTTCACCGCCTTGCTCGCGGGCCGCCGGGTCGTGCCCGTCGTGCGCGAGCTCTTCGCCGACGGCGAGACCCCGGTGGGCATCTACCGCAAGCTCGCGGCCGGTCGGCCGGGCACGTTCCTGCTGGAGTCCGCCGAGCAGGGCGGCATCTGGTCGCGGTACTCGTTCGTCGGCGTCTCGTCGTACGGCGTGCTCACCGAGGCATCCGACCGCGTCGAATGGCAGGACTACGGCCTGAGCGCCGAGCGCGCGCTCGGCGAGGCCGCCGAGCTCGCGCCGCTCGCCGCGCTCGAAGCGCTCTACCAGCGCTGGCGCACCGAAGACGTGCCCGGCGCCCCGCCCCTCACCGGCGGCCTCGTCGGCTTCATCGGCTGGGAGGCGATCCGTCAGATCGAGCGGTTGCCGAACCGGCCGCCGTCGGAGTTCCCGATGCCGGTCCAGGCGTTCGCATTCGTCTCCGAGCTCGTCGTGATCGACCACCGTACGGGCACCGTGCAGCTCATCGCCTCCGTACTGAACGATCAGGGCGACGCACCCGAGCAGCTGTGGCAGGGGGCGCAGGCGCGCCTCGACCGCATGCAGCAGGGGCTCGCCCAGCCGACCGAGGCGTGGCTCGCCGAGATCGACCTCGGGCGCGCCGCCGACCCCGTGCATCGCACCGAGAAGGCCGACTTCCTCGCATCGGTCGACCGGTCGAAGGAGTACATCCGCGAGGGCGACATCTTCCAGGTCGTCATCTCGCAGCGCTTCGAGCAAGAGGCGACGGCGCATCCGATCGACGTCTACCGGGTGCTTCGCAGCCTCAACCCGAGCCCGTACATGTACCTCCTGCACCTCGAAGACACCGCGGAGGAGCCGTACTGGATCGTCGGCTCCTCGCCCGAGGCGCTCGTGAAGGTGCAGCACGGCCGCGTGTTCACGCATCCGATCGCCGGATCGAAGCCGCGCGGTGCGACACCCGAGGCCGACGCCGATCTCGAGGCCGAGCTCATCGCCGATCCGAAGGAACAGGCCGAGCACCTCATGCTCGTCGACCTCGCCCGAAACGACCTCGCGAAGGTCTGCACCGCCGGCACGGTCGAGGTGACCGAGTTCATGCGGGTCGAGCGCTTCAGCCACATCATGCACCTCGTCTCCTCGGTCGAGGGTGACCTCGTCGCAGGCGCGAACGCGATCGAGGTGTTCCGCGCGACGTTCCCCGCGGGCACCTTGTCGGGCGCGCCGAAGCCGCGAGCGCTCGAGATCATCGACGAGCTCGAGCCCGCTCAGCGCGGCCTCTACGGCGGCGTCGTCGGGTACTTCGGCTTCGGCGGCGACGCCGACCTCGCGATCGCGATTCGCACCGCGACGATCTCTGGCGGCGTCGCCCGGGTGCAGGCCGGCGGCGGACTCGTCGCCGACTCCGACCCCGAATCGGAGTACCAGGAGTCCCGCAACAAGGCGGCGGCACCGCTGCGCGCGGTCGCCGTCGCGAACGCCATGCGCCGGGTCGAGTCGTGAACCGGGCGCGCATGAAGCTCCCGGTCGTCGTCGCGACGGTCGTGGGCGCCGGGCTCGTGCTGCTCTCGTGGAGCCAGCCCTGGTTCGAGCTCGTGATCGAGGCGAGCACCACGGGCGGCACGGGGGCTCCGATCGATGTGGCTGGCGGCATCGCTTCACCGGCGCTTGCGGCGCTCGGGCTCGCGGGCCTCGCCATCGCGCCGGCACTCGCGATCGCCGGCCCCGGCATCCGCATCGTGCTGGGCGTGCTCGAGGTGCTGCTCGGCGGCTGCGTGCTGCTCGCGGCGAGCCTGTCGCTCGCCGACCCGGTCGCGTCGGTGTCGCCTGCGGTGACGGATGCCACGGGGGTCGCCGGTGTCGCACCGACAGCCGAAAACGTGGCATCCGTCACCCCGGCCGTCTGGCCCGTCCTCGCGTTAGTGGGAGGCGCGCTGGGAGTTAAC